>NZ_RQHS01000016.1 GCF_004770895.1 Leptospira dzoumogneensis
GGGAACGTTAAGAGGTCTAAGGAGTTCTTCTCTTACCCCCAATGGGATATGGCAGCTAACGATATTTGGAATACGAACGCGGTTAGTCTGAATATGCTTCAGACAATATAGAATGTAGGCAAATCTTAGTAGTTTCCAAGAAAGTGGATAGATCAATGTTTTAGAGAAAAAGGGAAAAAATTCTGCCCTCTTTAAATTTAAACTCACAACTTGAGAAAATTATATGAAACAATTTAAATATTTTATAACATTATTCTTTTTCTTAAACTTTATCAACTGTCCCGGAGATAAAAACGGAGATAACTTTTCCGATGCTTTGACATTTGGAATAATACAAGCTAACGATACAATTCCATTGCATTGCGGAACTTATCCGAATACTACAGTAAATTACGTAACTAGGGATGAACAGACTGTCAATTTTTTCTCCGGTCAAGGAATAAACACCGGTCCGAGTACACAATTCGTTGCTGCTCTGTTTGTCCTATCCCACGTAAAAGTCGGTAACAAATTAATATTAAAAAGCAACACGACAGACTTAACACAAATCATTCGGGACAACCTTGATTTCGGAACACAGGATGGCTGCCCTCCACAATTTTACGATACTACTCATCAAATTACAATTACAACATATACCGCAAATACAATAGAATTCGTCGTTCATGTACCAGGAAATTACTCAATCGACGTATTATCAAGTCCAGTAGGAACTTTTGACGCAGCACCTACCGATGTGACGATGCAGCTACAGTGAGGCCAAGAGAATCACTTTATCAAATGAATATCCTGATTATTAAAGGTAAACTCACGCAAGGCAGATTCTATAATTCGATCTTCTGCTGAAGGACTCCAAAATATAGAAAAAGTCGGAAGAAGCCATAAGGAAACATAGTGAGTATATTCATTTTCATAATCCTTAATATCTTCAGGTTTCACTGAAAATCGAAGGAAAACATTTACTTCACATTCATTTAATATGCTTTTATCTATTGCCGGTCTTTCTTCAGATAGTCTTCCGCTAAATGTTGTAAAACAAGATACGAATGAGATATAGGTAATTAGAAGGAAAGGAAAGGAGTTCATTCAATTCCCTCGAATCAATCGAATTCCGGTTGCATCCAGTTCCTTTTTAAACTCATTTACGGCTTTAACATTTGAGGTTGCAAAATGATTCTCAAACGAACCTCCGAATAAATTCACCCAAGTAAACGGGAGAAACAGAAACCATGCCGCAATGAAAAGTCTAGGCTGATATTCGTAAACTGAGACTGCTTTATCATTTTGAATTATAGTAAATCGTACAAGTCCGGTTGATTCTCCAAAGAAAGGAATAATGTTTGTGCTGCAATATTAGGCCAGACTGGACATTCTTTGGCAACATCGCAGTCGAAAGTGAAGTGGGCTTCAGTTTCTATTTCGATCTTATTTTCAGACTGCAATTCAACATTTTTACATTCCGGAATATGTAAAATTTCAAGCATGCTTTCACTGATTCGATTTGGTATTATATTGTATTTCTCCATTTCGTTTTTCTGAATGACATGCCCTTTTGAATAAAACGATCGAATATAAAAGCAATTAGTTCGGATCTCGGTGTTTTTGATTGAGCGAGTGGAATTCTGAATCAATTCAGGAGATCTGCCTATTAAGAGACAATTCGATGTCAGCAAATATTGCATCGAGATTACATAAACAAAGATACTTCTATTAATGGAAAACATATGATTCCTTAAATTATATTTTGCCCTTTACAATCCACATTTATTACATGGAAGTTCCCATACCACCAGACGCCCAACCAGTTGATTTGCATAGTTCAAGGACAGCCATAATAGCTAATCCAAACCCGTTCCAATAGATTGAATCGCTGATAGTGTCATCGGTATGTATATCCCTTTTCCCAAAAAATATATGCCGGAACTCCGATAAGCATTAATGCTAACCCTCCGAGGGAAATTAGAGGTAATATAAATTCTCTATTCCTAGTAATTAATTTACCCAGATCACTTCGATCAATACTCCACATCCTTGTGCCGTGATTTCTTGAATACGTTCCTCCACTCAATATTTTTCCATTAATGATCTGCACTATGGGCATATCTTCAAGACAATCCTTCAATTAGCAGTAAAGTCGAACCAATGGTTCGAATAACAGCGGACCGAATCTTTTCGAAGCTATGGGAATTTCTAATTGTAGTTCAGCTCATAATGCTTGCATTTCGACTTGCAATCATAAATTCATTTATTAATAATCCGACTGATCCTTCTTTCCAAAGGTAGAACGTAAGATTTCTGTCATTGGAACAACAGTAAATCCTACTCGGTCATTCTCTCTATAGAGTAAAACTTCCATTTCATCTGCTATTCCAAAATCTCGGTATATTTGAAGCAAAGGAAAGCTCATAGATGCAGAGCTGAGTTTTGAGTTTAAAAACTCTATGTCCTTGATTCTCAGTATGATATACAAATTGTTGATATTAGTTTCAGATATCTTCCGTTGGCTAATTATATTCTCTCGATTAAAGGTTTCGTCATAACTTGGGTTATATGTTCTAAATGGAATAGTAAATATGTATTCGAAGAAGGAACCTATATAATAACCGGGAGCCAAGTAACCATAGCCAAACCCTCCAGCAACTCCTCTTTTATAAATTTCTGAAAATTGTATTTTATAAATCTTCTTAACAGTCTCTTTCTCTAAGACCTTATCTACCTCCTCTTCGATCATCCCTCCATCAATCTTCAATAAAACTCGTCCATCTTGAAATGAATAAGTTATCTGATACTGCTCCGATGTACGCGTTAGCCTTTCTGACTTTAAAACTTCCTTACTAAGCACCTTTTTACCCGACTCGCTCACAGTCAGACAATCGCTTACAACTACAGTCAGCAATAATATGGCGATAGGCGATATGCGGGGCTTTCATAAAATCAGCTATATTTTGTTTAACCAGATTTACTTTTCAAGTGAAAGGTAAGAGAGGATTGAGAAAATGTTCTTCAGAAAATCCAATTTAGCCAGGCAAAGTTAAATCACATTAAGCGGGACTATTTTCACTTGCAAATTGTTGTATTCTACGGACTTCTTTGTCTACATGCGTAAATATTTTCGCTTAATTCTAATTATCTTCTTAATCAATTTGAACTGTGCTACCTTCGTTTTTTATCCCGAAGGAAAACTCTAAATCATATCTCAATTAAATCCTAAAACAGATTTAAGGAGGAAGGAAAAAGTATATTAATTTTCAAATGCAAAATAAACTTTGCTGCAAAGATCTCTAATTAAGTTAGGCTTTGACTTTAAACTGACAGTTCCATCAACAGTCCTTGTAAAATTTTCCCCACCAATATATATAATTTCATCTACTTCACATTTGATATAAGTTCTTTAGCATCAATTTCCAAAATTAATGAATTTATGTATTTTTTCTCCCGTTTCCAAGTCGATTGTATTTCACTCTTCATTGCAAGACTCTACAGAACAAATCTTGGGGAAACACGTGGCCTTCTCATTAAAGAAATAATATTGAGGATAATTCCTCAAAAAGTTTTACATCGGATTAGAAATCTCTAATCGAGTCCGAACAATACTAGGAGGTAATGCCGCATTTCCAAGCGATATAATCGCCAAAAAGATACTTACTCCCCATTGGCTTTCGATTTCATTCGTAAGGATGATTTTAATTTCAGACTTTTGTCCACTTTTCACTATAATATTTTCACAATCATACTTTTCTATAAGATCCGTTTTTACGGAACATTTCTTTGTTTTATCTTTAATAGCACGGCTTCCAATAAAAATCGCATCCAATCGGAACGAATGAGGAAAATCTGAACCATAACCGGAAAGCACTCCAGAATAGACTCCCTCTGGAACCTTAAGCTCAATTGACTCGCCCTTCTCTATCGTAACTGTTCCGTCTGACCGCAAAGTTTCACATACATTCGTACCAAATTCTAAGAAATACTTTTTCTGCGAAAGACACACGCGAGAGAGTTCAATATAATTGATGGGAGTAAAAGTATCATTTTCATACTTAATGGATATTAACCCTATATTTTCTTTTTCTAAAATCTTTTGATCATGATATACAATTTGATTCGAAGAACATCCGAACATGAATAAAATTAAAAGGGGAATACAGAAAGATTTCATTTTTCCTCCATCTATAATCGCTAATATTAAATATATTAAAAGTCTGGCAGACCAAGACAATGACTAACTTGAATATTTACTAATATCCTCTTAATTTTGAATACCCTACTCATTTTATACACGGAATTCAAACCAAGGACGTCCCTTCCGTAAACTCCCAACCGCCCACCTTATCTCAGATTTGCATTCAAAATCACTTAAGGTAGGATTAGGCAATGATATGGCAGTATCGAATCTTTACCTTGCCCTCTAAATCCTTTATAATCCTAGATATAAATTGCCTATCGCAGGAGGATCGAAATGGATCGATTTTCTAAAAAAAATAACCATGGAACCGACAGCACAAGAATAGAATCGAAAAACGTAATTGTTCTTCCATACATATATTTTCTTTTCTCTCTCTTATTTGGATGTTGTGTGTCTACTAAATACCCAAACTCTGATCATTCCAACGGGAAATACTTTTACAATCCAACCCAAGTTGAAGAAAACGGAATATGGAGAACTTTAAAGCTTCTATCCACAATTGATTTTGAAGAATGGCCCAAAAAGGTTCAAAATGAAAAAGCAAATCTAATTAAAAATCCATTATATAAAAATCAAATCGGGATCACTTTCATTAATCATGCGACTGTGTTAATCCAATCCCGCGAAATAAACATCCTTACCGATCCGGTTTGGTCCGAGAGGATCAGTCCGGTGAGCTGGGTGGGAACAAAAAGAGTGAGAGAACCAGGTATGCGGATAGAGGACCTTCCTCGGATAGACCTGGTGGTTATCAGTCATAACCATTACGATCATCTGGACTTGGAAACTTTAAAAACGCTTAATAAAAAATTCTCCCCCAAGTTTCTTGTTCCGTTGGGAGACAAGGAACTACTACAATCCGAAGGAATTTCTGATACAGATGAGATGGACTGGTGGCAAACAATCGAAATAGAAAAGAAAGCAGAAGTAACGTTCGCTCCTACACAACATCTTTCCGCAAGAGGTATATTCGATTGGAATCGCAGTCTATGGGGTAGCTACATGATCAAAATAGGGAATAGACGAGTATATTTTGGCGGAGATGCTGCGTATTCTTTGCACTATAAAGAAATTAAAAGACGTTTGGGCGAGCCGGATATTTCTCTTTTACCGATCGGAGCTTATGAGCCTAGATGGTTTATGAGGTTAGTCCACATGAACCCTTTGGATGCAATTCAAGCTCATATGGATTTGGGTTCTAAACTTTCAATCGGAATACATTTTGGAACATTTCAGCAAACAGAAGAAGCATTAAACGCGCCTGTTGAAGAATTAAAGAAGGAATTACTTAAAGCCGGATTGAATTTAAGTGATTTCATAGTACAAAAAGAAGGAATAGGAAAGATTTATTAAATTTTCTAAATCGATTTAAAAAGGTTTCGGTATTTCTCATTTTCAAAAGGAAAACCTAACGTATGTTTAGGTTAAAGAGTGTAATTTTTTTTAGTCAATGTTCGCAATTTAGAACATTATAAAATGTTGTATAAGCTAGGGCCAAACATTGAAAAATCTAAATAAGAAGTCTCTTGTCATCATATTCACGCTGATTGCGAGTTTGCTATCTGTCGGTTGCAATCACGGCACATCGAAATCTAATATGCTACTAAACCTCGACGGTTTATCAGACGATAGCAGCAGTGAATGGACCAGTCTTTTAGGTATATCTACCACGGAATCAAGAGCCTCAGGAATTACATCGGATCTGTCCGGAAATATTTATACTACAGGTTATACTGAATGGTCTCTAGATGGCCCACCCCATTCCGAAGGTATGAATCAATTTATTGTTAAGTACAATAGCAATGGGGAAAAACAATGGACAAGGTTACTCGGTGCAACTGTTAGTGATACGCATGCAATTGCAATCACTTCGGACTCCACTGGAAATGTTTATACGACCGGTTATACAAACGGAAACCTGGATGGCCAAACACTAACTTATAACACCAATATGTTTGTTGTTAAGTACGATAGCGACGGGAATAAGCTCTGGACAAAATTACGAGCAGCATACGGCAAAAGAACATATTCGTACGGAATCACATTAGATTCTTCGGAAAATATTTATACTACAGGCAATGTGACGGGAAGTTTAATTACTGGCTCCGATATTTCATTTTACGACTTGTTTGTAAGCAGATTTGATAATGATTGATACTTAACTGGTAGCCTTAACATACAAACTTAGTCTATTTTCTTCGATTCCTCTACTCATTTAATACTCGTAATCCAAACCGAGGACCTCCTTTCCCCCCAATCCGAACCGCTCCCCCAAGCCACAAAATAATAAATATTGAATATAAAGCACCGTTCCCAACACCCCTACCTAAACACTACAACCTTGCTCTCAACACACCCTACTTCACTGACATAACTAAGAAGATACTAACTGATTTCTACCCAAAGAAGTGTCCTACTCCTGAGTGTAATAGTAGAATTTTAGATAAAGAAATCTCCACTCGGCCAGATCTCATTAGATGCCCACAATGTAGGTATCTTACTTCAAGACTCAGTTATACTCCCCTGCATCACTTTAAATTACCAATATGGATGTTCGGATTTGTCCTTTATGAATCTCTAATCCAATATCCAAAGGTAGTAACAGCAACAGAACTAAGTAAGAAACTGCGAATAGGATATAATGCAGCAAGCTTACTAAAAAGGAGATTTCAACTATTCGCCTCCGATCAAGTACCAAAGTATAAAGCCTTAACATTCAATGCTTTAGAGAGTAACTTCAAAGACTTCCTACTACCTCCTAATGAAAATAAAGACATCACCTCTAAGATGAGAAACAAGCCCTACGTATGCGTAGACACTGCTGTATTGTATTCTGCAAGTGAGAGAGCAAGCCAAGGTAGGAAACGATACAGCCACAGAGGACAAACATCTTCTATCTACCTTTCAGAGAAACTCGGAGGAAAGCAAATTGGAACTTTAGTCCAGACTATAGCAGTGAAACAAGGACCTGTATTCTTTACTTCAGTATCTAATCAAAAGGCAGAAACTTTAGGACCTTTAATTAAAGAACATCTCCCTACGTGCACTCCACTTTTCACAGACCAAGGATACCCATGGCTTTGGGGAGTATATAGAAACCACAGGTCAGTAAATCATTCTGCGAGATCAAAGGACAATAGGTTCAGATGGGCAAGGAACAGATGGAGTAAGAATGGAGTTCACAACCAAGTAGCAGAAGGCAATCACAGAGTTCTAAAAACTGCCTTTGCTTCTTACGGATACATCAGGCCGGAGTATTCTCAGTTATACCTGAATGAGTTTAGCTTCATCAAGAATGCTAATGTGTTTGGTTTGGATGTTTTAGTAGGAGAAGGTGAAGGATCTTGTTTGAGTAGGGATGCTTTTTCTTCCAATGCGAGAGCGACGGCACGGGGAGCGGTTCGGATTGGGGGGAAAGGATCCTTACTCATCTAGTAATTCCAATCCTCACAAACTAGCTTCTTACTTACCATTACTAACCTCTTCCGCGCAATCCCAACATTCACCTAATAGTAATTATACGAATAAAAGCCTCTCCTCTGTTAGACCTATTAGCAAATCCCACTTAGGTATTAACAAGGACTTCTACTTATTTATTACTAAGAAGTTTCTAGATAATTTCTACCCAAAAACTTGCACAACTCCCGCGTGTGAAAACCATATTTTGGATAAAGAAATTAGCACAAGACCTGAAATCATTCGCTGTAGTAAATGCCATTCTCAACAGTCTAGACTTTCTTACAGTCCCCTACACCACTTTAAACTACCTCTTTGGATGTTTGGATATGTATTACATGAATCTTTAATACAATTTCCTAAGGTCTTAACTTCTACTGAGATAAGTAAAAGACTAAAAATTGGTTATAAAGCAGCTAGTTTACTTAAAAGAAGATTCCAGTTATTCTGTTCCGATCAGTTACCGAAGTATAAAGACCTAACCTACAATGCTCTAAACCATCAGTTTAAAGACTTCCTGCTGCCTCCTAATGAAGACAAAGACATTTCTTCTAAAATGGCTAATAAACCCTATGTATGCGTAGATACAGCCGTTTTATACTCAGCAGGTGAAAGAGCTAATAAAGGAAGAAAGAGATACAATAGCAAAGGACAAACATCCTCTATATTCCTTTCCCCGAAGCTTGGTGGAAAACAGATAGGAACCTTAGTACAAACTATTGGTATTAAAAATGGTCCTGTATTCTTTACTTCTGTGCCTAATCAAAAGGCAGAAACGCTAGGACCTATAATTAAAGACCATATACCTACTTCATCTGCTGTTTTTACTGATTTTGGTTATTCATGGCTCTGGGGAGTATATAGAAACCATAGATCAGTGAATCATTCTGCAAGATCTAAAGATAACAGATTTAGATGGGCAAGAAATAGATATTCTAAAAATGGAATACATTCTCAGGTAGCAGAAGGAAACAATAGGTTACTCAAAACAGCTTTTGCTGCCTATGGTTGGATTAAACCAAAGTATTCTACATTATATTTGAATGAATTTAGTTTTATTAAGAATGCGAATGTATTTGGACTAGATATACTAGTTGATGATGGTTTGAGTAGGGAGCTTTTAGCATCTAATCGGAATTGGCTACGACAGGAGCCGGTGAAGATTAGATCTAAAGGATCCTTACTCAAACAGTATCCGCATCTTCTTGCTGAAAATATAATGCTGCAAGAAGACCATATCGTCCGGATTAGAATCAAAAAAGTTCACACCTAGTTGGTATTTGCCGTCCCCAACCTCTAAGAATCGGACCACTTCTCCTCTTAGGACCAAATTCCTCTCCGAGATCGGAACGAACATTTTGATAATATTATGCTGTTTTAAATAATTAAAAGTCCTTTCATCTTCTATTTCGAATAGAAGTCCATTCATACTGATGTCCAGGATACGAGTTACTGCCTTTTCATTTCTGAAGTTTTCCTGGCGGATATATACTTTAGTTAAAGCGTAGGTAAGAATATCTCCTAATTCTTCTATATACAATGCTTGTTGTTGTACGATAGAGAATTTATCCATCGCGGTAGAGAACACTTTCACGTAGCCGATCGGATCATTGAATAAACGGATTGGGGTGACTATATAAGAGATTAAAAAGTTACGAACTTCTTCTTTTTGGAGTTCTCTGAAAAATTCATCCGCCTTTGCTTGGCCTCTGGTCTGGATCAGATGTAGATATTCGTCTCGGAAATTATCCAGATATGGGTCCTTCTCCTCTCCTATATAACTTTTAATTAAAGAACAATCCGGAACATAGACAGGACGGTTATACTTTTTAATGAAGTCTCCGAAAAATCCTCCGTCTTTTCCCGGCCCGAAGAATACGATCTCATAGTCCCTGGAAATCCCAAGAATATATTCGGTAACCATTAAATTGATCAACTTTAGGCTTGGGTTATCCTTTTTGATCTCTTTCATGAGATGAAAAAACCTTTGCTCTACGCTTAAATTTTTTCCGAGTTCTCTTTCTCCTCCGCTCAAGGAACGATAGAGGATCACATAATTCATAAATAGGTCGTCTACTGCGACCCGGAGGTTTTTACGGAATGCAGCTGCTTGTAATTCGGAAGGGATCTTGACACGAACATGGTCTTCCCAAAAGTCCAGAAGTACAACTTCGAATTGATAAAGTATATTCAAGATTTCGAAACTGATTTTTGCTCTTAAGATCCCTTTTGGCTGTAGATAAGGAACATATAGGACGAGAGTGTCTTCGCTGACTTCCTCGACGACAGAGTTGAGCTTCTCCCCTTCATAATCGAATGGGAACTCTCTTTGATCCGCCTTTAAACTATAAAACAGGTGTTTAACTAGATTGATATCGGAACCGATGATTGTTTCTCCAAACATCGTTTCTAAAATCGTAATCAATTCCTGGAGTGTATCCGATCGTCCTACAGCCATAGCGGTCCGGGTAAAATTCACCCGTATCTTTATTTTCGACTTCGGGACTTTAGGAATCCAGTGCGCTCTTCCGGAATTCGGAGTATTCTTCTTTTTTTCGAAAATGAGACATATGAGAGTATTTTCCGGAAGGAAATTGTGCGGGGGATTTTTATGCTTCTGCCGAAAAATAAACCATGGCAGAGAACAAGTCCGAACTGAATCCAGAACTTTTCGATATGATGCGTCGTGGACAACTTTCCGCGAATAAGATCCTTAACTTGATTTCACTCAGAGAACTTGTGGATAAATTCGCTTCCAAGCCGTTTTTGGAAGAGGAAAAACTCCAAGAGATCAAGGAGCGCACTGGAGTAGAGCCGGACATTCTCACTTGGGGTGATTATTTCCAAACCGAGATCGCTTCCCGTTATTTTGATAAGGCCGATTCTGAATTTTCGAAGATCGTGGATACGATCCGTTTCGATCTGATCTCTGCTCATCTGATCTTCTCCGATAAACCTGATTATTTTGTGGACTCTGTTAGAGGCCAGGCTCTTGTTTCTAAGTCAATCGACAGCAGTTTCTGGACTTTAGAAGATGAAGAGAATGTTCATTTAGAAATTTTATTAGATTATTATGACCAAATGGGCATTGGAGAAAAACCTCTTTCTATTTCGGACAGAGTTTGGTACGAAAGTTTTGAATTAAAACAGGAAGCTGTTTAATGGCATTAGTTGATTCAGAAACAGTAGAACTTTCTTCCGAATCTAGAATAGAAATTCTTTATCTGAACAACCCGGAAACCAAGAACTCCATGACTGTTGCCATGGGTCATGAGTTCCAAGCTCATATAGAAAAGCTTAAAAAGAATCCACCTAGAGCGGTTGTCATTACCGGTAAGAACGATATTTTCTCCGCAGGCGGCAATTTCGAATTATTAAAATCTTTCGCTGAAAAGTCCTTCGAACAGAACAAAAAAGAAATGTTCGAATTTTATAATCTATTCTTAAGCGTTAGAGATCTAAACGTTCCTGTGATCTGTGCTGCGAATGGTCACGCGATCGGTGCGGGTCTTTCCATCACTCTTGCCTGCGACCTTAGGGTTTTTGCTGACGAAGGAAAATATCAATTCAATTTCGTGAAATTAGGGATCCATCCAGGAATGGGATCCAGTTATCTTGCGAAAGAATTATTCGGAATGGAAACTGCAAACCGCCTTTTATTTTTGGCAGAAACAGTAAGCGGTAAAGAAGCTCTTTCTTTAGGAATTTGTTATGATTCAGTTCCGAAAGCGGAAGTTCTTCAAAGAGCTACCGAGATTGCAATCTCTCTGAGTGAAAGCGCTCCTATGGCACTTAGTGAATTAAAAAAGAATATTTACGATCGTGAAAAACTGAATGCTGCTTTGCGTAAAGAGGCAGAATCCCAGGCTCTCAACTTCTTATCCCAGGATTTCAGAGAAACGATCAAATCTATTGAAGAAAAAAGAAAGCCGGTATTTAAAGGGCGTTAATCGACTCGCTCGCTCCGCTCAAGAGCGAGTTGTATTAAGAATTATAAATTCTTTAATAAAGGTTTTAATTCTAAAAGTATCTGCTCTTCCGGAATTGCTAAATCCAATTTATCCACTTTTTTAGGAATTCTTCCGGAAGAAACATCGTCTCCGAGTGCTTTGATCTTAGCTAAGATCGCTTGATCCGTACAGTTAGAAATAGAGATAATATTCGGGACTTCTTTTCCCCAAGAAAATTTCAATCCAGGTGAATCTACAAAGAAGGACTCTGTGATCCCGTCCCCTTCTTTATCTACCATAGTATAAACCGTGGAATCTCCGGTGACCACCGTGACCTTCTTCCCTTTTAAAAAACGATCCACTTTGATCCGGGTATTTGTCATATCCCGGTTCCAAATATAATAATACAATTTATCGATCTGAGAATCTATCAATCGATCCACTGCGGTTTTGAAAAGTTGGCCGTATTTTTTACCTACTTCTTCTTCTCCTCTCATGAGGCCGTCCACTTCTCTTGGAGTGGTAGAATGTAGATAAAAGTCCGGGAGTCCATTGGAATGATTCGTATAGAATATCTGCTCTTTTCTATCACCGGGATAAGGATTGGAATCTACGGAAGTATTATGCAAAAAACCTAATAGGAATTTTTTCCTTTCTTGGGTTTTGGATTTCAGTTCTTCAAACCTTGTTCTAAGAGAACTTGTTTTAGGAGAATCTTTCCCATAAATACGTTCTGTTCTCGAATATTCAGCGTATGCCGCCTTCTCCGCCGCATAAGACTTCAGAAGTTCATCATCATATTTTAATAGAAGATCGAACTCTTTATTCTTCTCTTCCGGCTCGGGAGAAGTTCCGGAAGTCGCATTTGTTTTACTTGTTTCCGCCTGGTTTGGTTCTGTTTTAGAAGAAGGTTTGGTTCTTTCCGATTCAGGTAATTTATAATATTCCTGTTCCAGGTCTTTTAGTCTGGTGAATTTATAAATTTTATTTAAATAGTCCTTTTCCTTCTCCTTTACCTGGGCTGGATCATCGAATCCATCCTTTAAAAGAGTAAGTTGTCCTCTATCAATGATAAGTAACGTGGATTCCGAAGTATCTCTATTCAGATTTCTTTCAGGAAGAGCCTTACCTTCTTTATCCACCAATTGAATATAATGAAATGCTACACGATCCGTGCGGAAATCGTTGATGTTTGTTACATCGGGAGAATTTTGCAGATCCGGAGCTGCGGATAATATGACCCCGGAGATCAAAAGAATAAAAACGACTAAGTTTGTACGTTTGGACCCGGACATATCCTTAATACTATCGGCTGTCTAAAGGGCCAAAACAACCCTTTCAGCCAGTTAATTTAGAGAGAAAACTCAGGAATACCGAAGAAATCTTAGGGTTATCTTGTATGGGTAGAAGAGAGCAAATAGCTTAAACCGGGCAAATCTCCCATTTCTCCGCCTAACTTATATTCGATACGATTTAGATCAGGATAATTCTCGAATAAGGTTTTTTCAGTCGCTAAGAATGCTGACGACAATAGTCCCAATTTTTTACGTTCTATCTCTGCAGACTTTTGCTCTTCCGTCATCTGACTCGCGTATGTATAATCGATCCTGAACTTCATGTCCGAAAGTAAGTTTTCCAATGTGGACTTTCTCAAATCCAAGATCAAAACATCTCCTCTTTTCCAAATAGAGATGACAGAGTCTTGTAAATTAGGAAGTTTTTTCAGATTTCTATATTGAGCGGAAGCGTTCGGAACGGTAGGATCGAAATAACTGGACTCACCGGCTTCCCCCACTAATGTTAAAACATCGTGTCTAAAGTCTTCGCCGGTTAAGAGTACTTTTCTTTTTACCGGGAATACCTGGCCTTCTCCATCTGAACCGTATATTACGATTTCTTTTCTAGGATCTATATTAGGCAGATCATATAGTGTGAATGGAACGAGTAGTTTTAACGGGTTTTTTCCTGCGAGAATGAAACCTGTAAGGAACAATAGTACGATGATCCAAGAATACGTTAAGAATAATATCCTTTTGGATTCTTTGGAATCTGCGGCTCTGGTAGCAAGCTCGAAAACCCAAGTATAAAAGGTGTCCAAATGAGTGAGGAAGCGATCCCAAATTTCCTTAATCTTTTGCAAGTTCATACGCTCTCACACCTTCTAATATACTTTTGGCTAATTTCACTTGGTGAGTTTTATCAGCCAATACCTCCGATTCTTTATTATGGGTGAGGTAACCCATTTCGACCAGAATGGCAGGCATCAAACTTCCCCTTAGCACGGAAAAGTCCGCCTTCTTCACTCCTCTAGACAATATCTTTGGACCAAGGTTTTTTTTCATCTCGGATTCGACACTTCTGGCGAGAAGACGACTTCTTCTTTGGATCATGGAGGACATCATTCCTGCCTGGATCTTGCCGTAGGAGGTCCCGCCTTTCTTGCCGGAAATCCCATTTTCGAATAATGAGACTTCTCTCGCGATTTCAGTACTGGGGGTCTGGGACAAATAATACACTTCGAATCCGTTTACATCCGAAGAAATAGATGCATTACAATGCAAACTTACGAATAAAACGGATCCTCCCTTTTGGATCTCTTTATTCGCGATCTCGGACCTTCTCTCTAATTCTATAAATGAATCATTGGACCTGGTCAGTATCACCCTAACTTCAGGATATACCTTATTCAGGAATTTTTTCAAAAAACGGGCCACCTGCAGAGACACTAACTTCTCCTGCATCCCTTTATCGGAAGAAGTCCCCGGATCTTTTCCCCCATGTCCCGCATCCACTATGATCGCGGAAAGTTTTAATCTTTCCGCTTTAGGCAATAGATCGAATATAAGTTCGTCTTCTTTAAATTCGTAACTTACATCTCCGGGCAATAAACGAACGAAGATCGCCTCGACTAGATCGGGAGGAAGTAAGAAATCCTTGTCCTTATAAACTACAGGTAAATTCGTTTTTTCTAAACTACCATTGATCGCGTAAAAGGAGGCTCCGATACGAAATCGTATCTCACCGGAAGCATGAGAGATAGAGCCTACCAATGTAGCGGACTCGAATTTAGATTGTAGTCCCGGGATCTTTTTATGGATCTCTTCGAAGGGAACGTATCCGTTCTTGCCGATGGTTTGTATCCTGGACTCGGCAAAAACAGGTGCGCTAAAAATTAGAAAGAATCCTAACCCCCAAAGAAGGATTTGATCCTTGTCCAAATTGATCCCTTCTTCTTGTCTGAAGATCTTTTAGAATCGTTTATATCGAATAAGTTACGTTTGCTCTTATCGTAATTCGATTTCTGTTTTTTATTCTCTTGGTTTTGGTGATTATGAGAATGTTGTTTTTGAAAATCGGAACGTTGTTTTCCTTTCTTCTGATTCTGGTTTTTCTGGTTTCTATCTTTACGAGCACCATTGGAACCGAATACGCTGTCCGCTTTTTGTAAAAACTCTTGTGCTTCTTGGATAGCAGCTTCCGGTCTTTTTTTATGACCGCCGTTCTGCTTGCCAGGTCTGGAATCTCTGTTGAAATCTTTTTTGCGATCTCCAGATTCTCTATTCCAGTTCTTCTCCCCTCTTTGATTCCCGCCGTTACCGTTACGTTGGAAATCACCTCGTTTTTTAGGACCTCTGTCCCTTCCTTGGTTCCTGTTCCCATTTCTTTCGACAGGTGCATTATCAAATGCGTCTCCGCCTACAAAAACCTGGAACTCACCAACAGGGAATGTAAGCGCTTCTTCGTGAACCGGCAGAACATCTATCTTTTGTTTCAGATATTTTTCTATCTTCTCCAATTCAACATAATCCGACTCGGAACAGAAGCTGATGGACTTACCGACTCTTCCCGCTCTTGCGGTTCTTCCGATCCTATGCACATAGTTCTCTGTGTCTTGAGGAAGATCAAAATTGAAAACTACTTCGATATTTTCAACGTCGATACCGCGGCTTGCAACGTCGGTCGCCACCATAAACTTGAACTTTCCGGATTTAAAATCCCTCATCAGCCTAAGTCTTTTTTTCTGGTCCAGGTCCGAAGAAATTCCGGTGATCGGAATTCCGAATTTTCTGAGAGAATTCACTATTTTAGGAATATTCGCTTTAAAATTTGTGAATATAATTCCTTGTCCTTCCAGTTCTTCTGCAAGAATGGAATTCACCATATAAGGTAACTTCTCCTCTCTTCCCAAATGGACCAGTTTCTGATCTATTCTTTCAGTGATCAGTTTATCAGGATTGATCTGTATCTCTACAGGCTCGTTCATAAAACGATATGCAAGTCGCATAACTTCGACCGAAAGAGTTGCGGAGAAAAGTAATGTCTGCTTTCTATTCTTACATTTATGAAGAAGCCAGCGTATATCGTAGATGAAACCCATGTCCAACATACGATCCGCTTCATCCAGAATAAAGAACTCGACCTTTTCTAGATCGGCGCTTCCGCTTCTTGCTAGATCGATCAATCTTCCCGGAGTCGCAACGATAAGACCATTCAGTCCGTTCAGATCTCTGTTCTGGACTTTATAATCAGTTCCGCCGATGATCGGGACAACTCTATAGTCCGTATGTTTCAGTAACTTTTCGGCTTCTTCCGAAATTTGGATCACTAACTCTCTAGTAGGAGCAAGGATCAAAGTACTGACTCCTTGTATTCCTCTTGTCAAGATGGAGTGAATGGTCGGCACCAAGAATGCCACAGTCTTACCGGTTCCTGTTTGTGCTAAACCGGTTACATCCCTTCCTTCCATTCCGGGAGGGATTGCTTTTTCTTGTATAGGAGTGAGCTCGGTAAATCCTGCTTCTTGGATTGCTTTTTGCAGGTTAGGCTCTAGATTTAATTCTTCGAATTTCATATTTTTTTAATCGCGATTGAGTGGAATGTGTCGGCGTAGCAGGAGAGGTTTGCGTAGCGAACAAAGAGCCGATGTGTCAGGTATTTGCCTTTCCATCCCTTATCTCTATTAGGGTGGTATGACATAGGTTTCTTATATACCGTGACGAGACCGTACATTTTCAACATTTTTTTAAGAGAATCGGGTGAGTAATCCCAAAAATGGTCCGACGGATGAGTACGAAACCATTCATCAGGATCGGTTTGGAAAGAAGGTCCATTCAATGAAGGAAGACCTAAGAATAATAGCCCACCCGGCTTTAACAATTTATTAATCCTCTCGAAAACAAGCTCCGCATTCGGAAAATGTTCTATTACAAAAAACGCACAGACCGCATCGAAAGTTTCTTTGGGAAAAATCGAATCATCCAAGAAAGAACCGGAGACAACATCCAAACCTAATTTGTTTTTGGAATACTCCGCTTCTGTGGAAGAAAGTTCCAGACCTTTGACTTTGTATCCTTTCTTCTCCGCTTCGGATAAGAAAAAACCGGCGGCGGATCCTATCTCGAAAAGAGTTTTACCTTTCGGATCCTGGAATGCGCTCATCATATCTAAACGCGCCTTAGCTAAATTTCTAAGCTGAGGTTCGTCCTCGTAGTAGGTCTTTTTGTACTGATTCTTGTATTCTTCCTGAAAATAGGAATCTTCGTAATCCCTTTCCTTTGCCAATTTATAGAAATAGACCCCCGTGCGACGGCATACCATATAGGCTTCCGGATATTCTGGGTGAGGTTCCAATTCGAGTATTGAGGACATGCTTGCCTACAAGAAGCTTGTCATAAAGTCTTCCCTACGTAAAGGAAAATCCCCCGGCCCGGAACGAAATACGTGCTTGAAAAAACGAGAAACCATCCAGGAATAGAAGAGAAACGGGAAAAGGAAGCCCTCATAGAATGAGCATACTCGAAAAAATCAAATCCCTTGGGTTGGAACTCCCACCTGCGCCTAAGGCGATTGCAGCTTATATACCTGCCATACAAACAGGAAATCTGGTATTCACTTCCGGCCAATTGCCCTTGAAAGACGGCAAACTCATGCTCACGGGAACCCTTGGCGCCGGACTTTCTATAGATGATGTGAAGGCTGCCACGGAACAAGCCGCTTTGAACGGACTTGCAGCGATCGCAGGAGTGATCGGAGATTTGGACAAAATAAAGAGTATCGTAAAGATCGGAGTATTCGTTTCTTCCGGCCCTGATTTTACGGAACAACACCTAGTCGCAAATCATGCATCTAATCTGCTCTTAAGCATTTTTGGAGAAGCAGGACGTCATGCGCGCTTCGCGGTGGGAAATTCTTCTCTTCCATTAGGAGCTCCGGTAGAAGTAGAAATGACGGTTTCTTTAGGATGATCAAAAACCTTCTCAGAGATCTAAGTCTTGCATTGCCTGCAGCACCCGTCGTATTGAACGGGTGGAAAAGATTTCTTTCCCAACTTTTAGGAAGATTTATAGAATTCTATTCCGAAAAAAGCGGAAAGGAAAAGTTAATCTTCGTTTTGGCATTACTTCAGCTATTTTTTAGTTTAGGAAGTTGGATCAATTATTCCATCAATCTAGGTGTAGAATCTCAGCAGGATCTCATTTCTAAACTGGGTAGCTTTTTCGGAATAGAATCTAGCCGCAGCGGTTTAGAAGAAGTGAATGTAAGAACCGCAGCCAATATATTTTTCATCATTCCTTGCTTTTTAACATTTTTCTTTGGTGGTTTCTGGAGAAGTGAGTGGGTGGGAAAAACGATCGTGGTCCTCCAAGGATTTTCAGGGATATTATTACTTCTAGGTATCTTGCTACCGGATGTATTCTTCGTAAGTTTTATCAGAGACCAGGACTATTATTATAATTTCAACTTTTATGCATTCTGTTCTTTTTGGGCCCTAACAACTGTTTCTTCCTTAACATTATGGAATTCTAAAAATTAAGTTAGTCTGATGGATACTTTCGAATGGGACTCCATCAGACATCCTCTATTTCTCACACTTAAAGTAACATTTTTCTCCACATTCTTCGCCGCATTACTCGGAATATTTTTCGCGTATTGGATGTCCAAGCTCCGATTTTTCGGAAGAGCGTTTGCGGATGCAATTTTGACATTGCCGATGGTCCTTCCCCCCACAGTGCTCGGATATTATCTTTTGGTGGTATTCGGCAAAAAAGGAATACTGGGACATTTTCTTGCGGAACAATTCCAATATTCTATATTATTTAATTTGCATGGAGCAGTTTTAGCTTCCACAATTGTTTCCTTTCCCTTGGTTTATAGATCCGCAAAAGCAGCCTTCGAAGATCTGGATCCAGAATACGAAGAGATCGCTCTCACTTTGGGAAAATCCAAATGGGAAACTTTTTTTACAGTGATACTCCCGCTTTCCTGGAGAGGGATTTTAGCAGGATCTATGATGGCCTATGCAAGAGGAATGGGAGAATTCGGAGCCACATTAATGATCGCAGGGAACATTCCAGAAAAAACACAAACGATCGCTCTTGCAATTTATGATTCGGTCCAATCCGGCAAAGACGAGTTTTCTTTGGTCTTAGTATTCGTAGCATCCATTACTTGTGTATTGGTATTGACAGTTTCCGGGATCTTACTTAAAAAATCTCATTGGTAAGGAGTTGTTAAACGAATGACTAAAAGATTATATATTTTACTCCCTGTTTTACTTCTACTCATCCAATCCCCATCTTATACGCAAGAAAAGGAAAAAGAGATCACTGTCTCGGCAGCCTCTAGTTTAACAGATGTATTGAAAGAATTAGGGCCGGTATTCAAACAAAAAACGGGAACCAAAGCGGTTTTTAATTTCGGATCTTCCGGAAGTTTATACCAACAGATTGAAAAAGGCGCCCCGGTAGATGTTTTCATTTCTGCGGACCAGGACATAGTGGATAAAGGGATCAAAGCAGAAGTTTTAAGATCTTCTACAAAAACGATCTTATTAAAAAATACCTTAGTGCTTATCCAACCTAAGACAAGCGAACTTAAGATCAAAAAGTTAGAAGATCTACAATTACCAGAAATCAAAAAGATCGCGATCGGAAATCCAAGTTCCGTTCCTGCGGGAAAATATGCTGAGGAAGTCCTTACTAAGAATCATCTAAACATTTCCTTAAAAGAAAAGTTCATTCCTGCGGAAAATGTAAGACAGGTTTTGGATTACGTAGGAAGAGAAGAAGTAGAAGTCGGATTTGTATACGTTACCGATGCAGCAATCGCTGAATCTAAAGTGAAGGTCGCACTCATATTAAGCGGACACAAACCGATCTTATATCCGGGAATTTTAGTAACCGGGACCAAAAATTCAGAAGAAGCAAAATCCTTCCTGGAATTCTTAAAAAAATCTCCGGAAGCAAAAGAAACCTTTTTAAAATATAAGTTTATACTTCCTTAATGTCTTTAACCGTAGATATCCGAAAAACACTCTCAGATGGAAATCGAAAATTCGAACTGGACGTTCAGTTTGAATTTTCCGGGGAATTTCAGGTATTGTACGGACCTTCAGGTGCGGGAAAAAGTCTCACATTACGGGCATTGGCCGGTCTTTTAAGACCGGATTCGGGACGGATCTCTTTTGCAAATACGGTCTATTTTGATTCTTCTTCCAAAAAGTATATTCCGCCTCAAAAAAGAAATCTAGGTTATGTTCCTCAAAGTTACGGTTTATTTCCTCATCTAACCGTTAGAAAGAATATAGAATTCGGATTAAACAGATTCTTTCGTATCACAAGCCAAAAAGACAAAGAAACAGTTTCTTACCTAATGAATTTATTCGAGATAGAGGAGACTTCCGAAAGTTATCCTAAACATCTTTCAGGCGGGCAAAAACAAAGAGTGGCGATCGCAAGAGCGCTTGCTCGAGATCCTAAAATTTTACTTTTGGATGAACCGTTTGCTGCACTTCATACGGATCTGAGACAAAAGATGAGAGAAGAATTAAAAAGTTTAAGGAAGAAGATCAGGATGCCAATTCTCCTGATCTCACATGATCCTAAAGATCTGGAATATTTCGGGACTTCTGCTCTTTATATGGAAGAAGGAAAGATAATTAGCAATCGTTCTTAATAATCGAAAATCCCAAGATCCATTTTAGCTTCTTCAGAAGCCATAGCTCTTGGATCCCATTTAGGTGTCCAAACCACTTCTACGTCTACTGAGTTGATACCTTCCACCCTTAAAGCATTGTCTTCTATATCCTTTTTCATTTGAGGACCAGCGGGACAAGCCATAGAAGTATAAGTCATTTCGATCCTGGCCTTATCACCTTCTACCTGGATCTTATAGATCAGACCTAACTCTGCCACGGAGATCCCGATCTCAGGATCTTCTACCCTATGGATCTCAGCATAGACCCTTTTTTCGATCTCTTGAGTTGGTTGTTCTAATAATTGCATCTAACAATTAGTCTATCTGAACAGCGGCTCTGTGTAAAGAATTTTAAGACTTCTTTTATTTTCCATCAGAACGGTTTTAAGAATGGAGCACTTAAACCAATGATCAAGATCAACCAGTTCGGCACTTTTAGGAAAACCATCAAAAAGAATAATGAGCAAAATACGAATAGATCGTAAGCAGAATAAACGGAAGAAGTGAATACAGGAGTGCAGAATGCGGACAATAAAATTCCCAAAGCGGAAAACTGGATCGCATCTATCACGGTTCTCATCTTAGGATAATTTCGTATCTTCTCCCAAAGAGGAAAAAACCCGAACACCAAAAGAAAAGAAGGAAGGAATACGAAAGCAGTAGCAAAAATCGCTCCACTCAAACCTGAGATCATATAACCTAGATAAGAAGCGAATGTAAATAATGGACCTGGCATCGCTTGTGCGGCCCCATATCCCGCTAAAAATTCCTCTTTTCCGATCCAACCTTGTCTTACCACTTCGTTTTCTAATAAAGGAAGGACCACATGTCCTCCTCCGAATACCAAAGCACCGGATCTATAAAATGAATCTGAGATCGCAACGGGCAGAAACCCGGAGAATGATCTTAATAAAGGTAATAAAAAAAGAAGAAGGAAGAAAGACCCTAAAGACCAAAATGCGATCCGACTCGGGATCGCAAAAGAAACGGAAACATAAGGAAGATCGGCTTCTTCTTTAAATAGAAAATAGCCAATAGCCGCTCCGATCAAAATCACGATCAGTTGAGTAAACGCGCCTGAAAACGCTAAAGTAATAAGTGCAGATCCTATGATCATATAGATCTTATAAGGATGATTTTTGGAATTTTTCCACATGGTCAAAATTGCATGAGCCACAACTGCAGCAGCGACCAATTTCAAACCGTGAATCCATTTCAGATCCGGAACTATATTTGATTTTAATAATATTCCAAAACCGACCATCAATAGGATAGAAGGAAGTGTAAATCCAATCCAAGCGGCAAATCCAGATTTCCAACCGGAACGAAGATTACCAATGCAGATGCCTAATTGGCTGCTTGCAGGACCGGGAAGAAATTGGCAGACTGCCAATAATTCTTTATAAACTTCTTCGGAGATCCATTTCTTTCGAATTACGAATTCTTGATAGAAATAAGCTAAATGCGCAGTAGGCCCGCCGAAAGAGACCAGGCCTAATTTTAAAAAAGTGAAAAATACTTCTTTCATTCGAAATTGCAATTTAGGCCCTGCGTGCCGGCGTCGCAAGGCCTTTCAGAGAATTTAATCCTCTACCGGTATCCAAATTTCTAATCCTCCCATTCCAGTGACTGGGTTGAATTCTTTTCCATATCTTTCTAAGTTGGCGCCTTCAAAAGGTTTTACTCCTGAATCTGGAAACCATTTGCCTGCTGCAGCAAAAGTCGCTCTGATCCCGGCGATATGACCCTTATGAGTGAACACCGCATACTTTTGAGCAGGGATTTTAAGAACCTGAAATTCTTTTGGTAATCCTGAAGAATTGGAAACTTCTACTCCACACATATAATCGAAGTTACCTTCTGCATCGAAATTATAACAAACTCCGTAAGCAGCGTCTCCGACTTGAGAAAGAATGTTTCCTAGATAAGCTCCAAAACTCTGCCATTGGTTTGGAATTCCAGCAGGCATTTGACAATCATAATGTTGTACGGTACCTGCGAAAAGCCTGGGCGGAATCGTTTCGAATCTAGGTGGATCGATTTTAGGAATTGGTTCTGAGTTCAAGGTGATAGCCTCCACTAAGTTCACATTACCAAGATGACCTTGCGACTTCAGTTGTTCCGGAGTGATCGAAAACTGATCTCTGAAAGCTCTAGTAAATGCCTCGTGAGATCCGTAGCCGAAATCCAAAGCGAGATCTAAAATATTGGATCCTTTTTCCACCAATATCTTTGCAGCCTCGCTCAAACGTCGTCCTCTTAGATATCTCATCAAAGAGATCCCCATAGTCAAAGAGAAAGTCCGCGTAAGATAAAAGGGAGAAACCCCTGCATTCTTTGCCACATCTTCTAATGAAATATTTTCTTTAGAATGACCTTCTATAAACCAGAGAGCCTTTTGAACAAAATCCATTATAGTCCTTGGTACTGTTTCCAGTATCCTAAGCCTTATTTTTTACTCTTGCTTGATAGTTCTTGCGATCTGAAATTTTTTTTATTTTTTAGGATATAGCTTAAATCCTAATTTTTTAGCTACAGATCTGAATTTTTCGTCCATAGAACACAAGACTAGATCATCGGAGATGGACTTTCTGATATGTAAAGCCGTCGCTAAATGAGCGGCATCCAAAGATTTAAGTTCTAAAACTTCTTTGTTCTTTCGGATCTCCGTTCGAATATCATCGTCTAGATTTTTTAAATTGATTTGAGAAATAAATTCTCCCAGAAAACCTTCCGCGTCTTTAAACCAATTTTTAGGCAGATATTTGCCTTCTTTAGAATAGGTGAAATGTAAACTTCTGAAACTTTCTATCTCAAGCAGGATAGAGCCGAACTTGAGATCGGATCTGTTAAAATAATCCAAATGGTCTTCGTAACCCGCTTCTGCATAAAGAATATTTAATAGAAGACTAGTATCTATATATAAGACCATTTAATCCCTGTCCTCTTGGTAAGCCTCCTTCCAAGCTGCAGAGATTTTTGTTTTGGTTCCAGCATTTAATAATAAGGATTTTGGAATATTGATTCCTTTTGGATTTTTAGCAGGGGTGATAGAGTTAGAAGCCACTGCTTCTTCCAAATATTGTTTGGTGAGATCGGATTTTTGGTCGAACTTTTTGATCTCGGCAATAGGATGATTTCTATCCAAAATGAGGACAGTCTCCCCACCACGTACAAAATCTAGAAAACTACTTAGATTATTTTTAAGATCTTTAATCCCAACCACTCTCATACTCAAAATTGTAGCTACCGGAGCCACTTTGTCAACCCATTTCAGGCAAAATTCCTTACTTTCCGATAGCCTTTTCCAGAGTGTTCCAAGCGAGTGTTGCACATTTAATGCGAGCCGGAATCTTCTTTACCGCTTCCATAGATTCTAGGTCTTCATATTCTTCCGAAAAATTCGGGACCTTATCTTCTAAGAGCATTCCTTTAAATTCTTGTAAAAGTGATTTTGCTTCGGCGATTGTTTTGCCGTAAAGACAATCCGTTAACATAGAAGCGGAGGCTTGGGAAATAGAACAACCCTTCCCCACAAAACTGATCTCAGAGATAATATCTCCATTCAGTTTTAGAAATAATTCTACTTCGTCACCGCAGAGAGGATTGACTCCTTCTTGATGAAGATGGAAGTGTTCCATCTTTCCATGATGTCTTGGATTTTGGTAATGATCGAGTAGTACTTCTTGGTAAAGACTATCGCTTAAGGACACGGCCGAAAATCTCCTTTACTTTCTTTAGACCTACCAAAAGAGAATCTACGTCTTCTTTGGTATTATAAAGATAGAAAGAAGCGCGGCAGGTGCCTGCGATCCCTTTGAAGTCCATAAACGGTTGGGCGCAATGATGCCCCACTCGGATCGCGATTCCCTCTTCGTCCAGAATGGAACCTACGTCGTGAGGGTGAACTCCGGGGAAATTGAAGGAGATCACTCCTCCTCTTTTACTTAGATCGTTTGTTCCGTACAGTTCCAAACCGCCGAAATCTTCCAATCGATCCAAAGCATATTGTAGGAGTTCCAACTCATGGTTTCTGATCTCCTGCATTCCTACTGATTCCAGATATTCCAGAGCAGCTCCGAAGCCTATGACTCCGGAAATATTAGGAGTTCCGGCTTCTAATCTTGCGGGAAGATCTGCATAAGTGGATTTGTCTTTCCAAACCTTGGAGATCATATCCCCTCCTCCCATCCAAGGAGGCATTGTGTCTAAGATCTCTTCCTTAGCGTAAAGAATTCCCACACCGGTCGGTCCGAGCATCTTATGAGCGGAGAATGCGTAAAAATCAAAATCTTCTTTTTGAACGTTTGTAGGAAGATGGCAGATCCCTTGGGCCCCGTCTATCAAGACTTTTGCTCCGACTTCTCTGGCTCTACGAATGATCGCAGAAAGATCGTGGATGGTTCCGGTCACATTGGACATCTGAGCAAGAGCGACTAACTTTACTCTCTCGGTAATGATCTCATCCAGATTAGTTAAATCTAAAGTAGAGTCTTGGTTGAGAGGAATAAATTTTAAAACTGCTTGTTTTTCCTGGGCCAACATCTGCCAAGGAACCAAATTAGAATGATGTTCCAACTCTGTGAGTACGATCTCATCACCTTCGTGGATATTAGTGCGCCCCCAAGACTGGGCCACTAAGTTGATGGATTCGGTAGTATTACGAGTGAATATAACTACCTTAGCACAGGCAGCCCCGATAAAACGGGAAGTTTTGATACGAGTCATCTCGTATTTTTCGGTGGCCTTTTGAGAAAGATAATATACTCCACGGTGAATGTTCGCATTCTCCGCTTCATAATATTTACGAATGGTATCTATAACAGACTTAGGCTTTTGAGAACTGGCAGCACTGTCCAGAAACACCAAGGGCTTGCCGTTCATCTGTGTAGATAGGATCGGAAAATCTCCGCGTATCTTTTCGAGATCAAAACTCAAAGCTTCTGCTCTCCTCGGTTCCCCATGTCAATCCTCTAACTCCACTTCGACTTCGTCACCTACGATTCTAGTCTTATAGACTGGCAAATCTTCCACTGCAGGCATACAAAGTACCTTTCCGGTACGGATATTAAACTTTGCAGAATGTCTTGGACAAACGATTACGTCCCCTTCCAAATCTCCTGTCGAAATGTCCTCACCGTCATGGGTGCAAAGATCCGCAAATGCACAGACTTCGTCCCCAAGTCTAGTCAACCCTACCCTATGGTAACGGGTTTCCGCTACGAATATCTCCCCTTCTTTTAGATCGGAAAGTTTCGCTAGTTTCTGAAATTCACCCATTACTCGCCCAACATCCTAGATTCTATCATAGAGGATAATTCTTCGCGAACAGTTTCGGAAGGAAATTCCCGGACTACTTCGTTCAAAAATCCTTCTACGATCATTTTGCGGGCTTCTTCTTCCGAGATACCTCTGGAAGCTAAGTAGAATAATTGCTCTTCGTCTATTTCTCCGACTGTGGCGCCGTGTTCACATTTTACGCTGTCAGCGAATACTTCCAATTTAGGAATGGATTCGGCTCTTGCAGTTCTGTCTAGAAGAAGGTTATTATTGATCTGGATCGCACCCACATCTTTACAATGTGAAGGTATATGAAGGTTTCCTGTAAATACATGATGAGCCTTCTCTCTTACAACAGTGCGATATAAAATAGAACTTTGAGCATGACTTTCCGAGTGAAGAATACGGACTTCGGTGTCTTGGAATTCTCTGGCTTTTAAAGGAGAAAGACCCACATAACGTGTCCAACATCCCTTACCTGCAACATTCGTATCATAGAACGATTTGCCCTTATATCCACCCCAGGAAGCAAGACTCGCATGGAACTTGGAATCTTTTTCTTGGATCCCGTAAGTGGCCCTAAAATGAAAAGTAGAATCTCCCAAATTTTCCAAACTAGAATATTGAAAATCTCCGTTAGGAGGAGTAAGAAGAATCGTGACTCCACTCATTAGAACCAAATCTTTCTGAGATGGAGATTCCCATCTTTCTAGAAAATTGGATTTTGCTCCGGAGACCGCATCTACGATCAGAAGAGGAAGAATGATATTTCCATCCTTACATTCCATCTTGATCTCAGGAAAAGAAGAAGGATCAGGACCAAGCTGCACATAATACGCATGAGTGAATCTGGAAAATACAAATAGAGGAAACCATTCTTTAGAATAAAATGAAACTGCAGAACCTGCTTTTTTCAAAACCTCTGAAAGTTTTTCCGGAGGAAGATCCTGTAATTTAGTAACCTTAGCGTTCCCGGAAACGGTTACGGAAGAATCAGGGCAAACTTTAGTATATTCAGAAATTTTAAAATTAGAAAGGCTGATCTTTCTCCAAGATTCCAGCGAAGGATCAGGAAATGCAGCTGAGCCTATAAGTTTTTCGGCGTTTGTACGGAATTCTGTAAGAATGGATGGTTCCTTCTTCTCCTTGATATATTCCGCAATTGATTCCGCCAAAATCATTCCTTTAGTTCGCTCCGTTTAGGATCCAATCGTATCCTTTTTCTTCCAATTCAAGAGCGAGTTCTCTTCCGCCTGTTTTCAGGATCTTACCTTGTGCAAAAACGTGAACGAAATCCGGAGTCACATAATTCAACATTCTTTGGTAATGTGTGATCAGAAGAATGGATCTTTCTGCCGATTTGTTTTTAGTGATCCCTTCGCTGATAATTCTAAGTGCGTCTATATCCAAACCTGAATCAGTCTCATCTAGAACTGAAAGTTTAGGCTTGAGAAGAGTCATCTGAAGTATCTCATTCCTTTTTTTCTCTCCACCGGAAAATCCGTCGTTCACGTATCTTCCGATCCAAGTATCGGGAACTTCTAATAAAGCTGTGGCCTCTTTCAGTTCTTTACGGAATTCTTTTACAGGTAGGTCCTTGCCTCGGACTGATTTTAAAATGGTCCGTAAAAAATTTCCGATGGTTACACCGGGAATGCTGGTTGGGTATTGGAAACAAAGAAAGATGCCTGCTCTTGCTCTTTCGTCCGTCGGTTTTTCGAGAAGGGATTCTCCCCTGAAAAATATATCCCCGGAGATCACCTTGTATTTCGGGTGACCCATGATGACATTTGATAAGGTACTTTTTCCGGATCCATTAGGACCCATGATGGCATGGACTTCTCCCTCGCTTATAGTGAGGTCGACTCCCTTTAGGATTTCTTGAACTTCACCGGATTCGGTTTCCACTCCGGCGCGAAGATTTAGAATTTTGAGTAGTTCCGCCACGTATAGGACCCCTGCATAGGACTATGTTTTTATGCCTGAGGCGGAGATCAATAGGAAAGATGTTTGGAAGTCTGGACTTCAGTAGGATTCCCAGTCCAGGCGGAGAATGAGAACATGATCCTCGCCCAGATTCAGGGTGAATAAGACATATTGACGTTTAGTTTCTATATCATGGAAAGGTTCCGTAAACCCGGAAACTCTGCTGGAATGATAGGTTTCCGCCTTATGACGGATGAAGAACGGTTTCCAAGCATAGTTATTTCCTATCTCGGTCAGCAATCTTGTCCAAGGAAGATCGTATGCTTCTCTTTTAAAAGTAGGGGTCACCTGATAACCGTGCATATCGGTAACCAGAACGGAAGTGGTCTCCAAAGGAAGTTTATCCAGGATAGAATTCAATGCATCCGTCATCTTTTCTTCGGAAGAAGTTTCCAGATCTTTGAATAAATCCACGAACTGATCCAAGAAGGATTGTTCTTTTCTGAGATTTTCCAGGATTTCCAAGAACCTAAGCCCTGAGAATTTTTCTAGAGAAGTTTTTAGAGTTTTATTAAAACGTTTTTTATCCTGAAAGTCCAAAGCAGGACGAGAGAAATAAAAACCTTGTAGAAGATTAGCCCCCATGGATAGAGCGAGATATAATTCTTCTTCGTTTTCCACACCTTCGAATAGAAGTTGAGAACCGAGTCTTTGGGACATTTCGGAAATCGCGGAGAGAACGTTTTTGAAAGAGCGTCTATTCAAACTCTCTCTCATAATTTTTATGTCCACTTTCATGATATCAGGATGAATGTAACCGATCCTTTCCAAATTGGAAAAACCGACCCCAAGATCGTCCACTGCGATCTTGATCCCTCTTTCTCTGAAAAGGCTTACTATATATAAAAGTTTTTCAATATTCCCTTCGAACTTATCTTCTGTGATCTCTAAAACTATATCGTTCGGGTTAATATCATATTTGTCTATAAGATGAAGAATATGCAGACGTTTGATATCCAACACTTCTCCCGTGTAGACCATAGAGAGAAAATTGGGCATCATGTTCAGGAAAATTTTGGTCTTAAGACCTGTTTCCTTCACATGTTTGATCGCTTTTTCACGAATGATACGATCGATATGAACTAAACGGACGGTATCCGTATCAGGATTATGGAAATGATAACCTAAGGAATGGTACTCGTTAGATTCGGGAGAAAAAACTCTGCCCAAAACTTCGTAACCTATAATATTACGATTACCGACGTCTAAGATCGGCTGGTAATGAGGGGTATAATAACCTTCACTCAGAGATAGAATTTGTTGAGACTCGTATTCGGCGAGCATGCAGATTCCTTCACTACTAGAATCCGGTTGAAGTATACACACAAGCATATTTCCCTGAAACTGCGTTCGGAATGAAGACGAAAGCTTGGAAAATTCCCCTTTTTTTCTTATTCTTTTTCTACATTATGGCAAATTATTTGTTTTCTTTTGTTACAAAGCCCCGTCTTAAACGGGTTTTTATTCCGAAAAAAACGGCGACTAATCGTCATTAAATGAACAACCTATGAAAGAACATTTAGGCTCCATTCTCCATCCTTCTACACTAGAACCTTTGTTTGGAAAATATTTCGGTCCTGTGCAGATCGATAATTCCAAAGAATATAATGCAGGACTTTTTTCTAGATTCAGATCCGTTGATTCTGTTCTTGTAGATATACTGAGCGAAAAAATTTTTTTAGAGCTTAGGATCTACTCGGGCAAAATCAGTTCTGGAGCGAGTCTTTTACTCTGGGACCGAAAGACCGGAAACGTGCAAGAATTCGAAACCACGGAAAAAGGAACTTCTTCTTTTATTAAACAGGGAAGTTTTAAAGACGGATACTGGAGTTTTACAAGATCGGATAAAAGGTTCAATTTCAGATTGGATGATACCATTCGGCAGGGTTATACTCATTCCGCAGTCTGGGAAAAACATCTAAACTTTCAATTGGACGCCCTTACATATACGGGAGAAAAGAAGAAGGGTAACTGGTTTACTAAAATTTCCCCTTCCGGAAAAGATTGGATTTTCGAAAATCATTCTCCTCATCTAAGTTTAGAAGGGCAATTGTCCTGGAACGACCTTTCTGTATCTTTAGAGAACGGAATTCTTGCTTATACGGTAAGAAAAGGATATTCCTCCGAAGTCTTCTCCTTAGAGAATCGGATCTATTTGGAGATGGGACCTAAAAAGAAGATCCATATCTATAACGACGATGAGATCTATATATGGGGAGATGGAGAAGTTTCGAATCTGGGAAGCGCCGTATGGACTTCGGAAGGAAAAAGAAAGATCGTCCGGGACCAAAATTCGAAATTAGAATTGGTATTAGAACCGGAATTAGAAGCGAGCTTTTTTCGCCCTAACACCTTTAGAATGAAGAATTTTATAAAAACATTATATACGGTTTCAGGATGGATCAAGACCAAATCCAAAAAGGAGAAGGTCACCGATGGGATCGCGATTTTAGAGAAGGTCCAGAAAGTTTAAACCGGTCGCGTTAGGCGACATCAGATCTCCACTAAGTACATGCAGAGATCTGAATATGTTTGACTATGTTTCGTGTAAAACAGATGATTGGTTAAGAGGCGCGCAGAACATGTCCAGACAGACAGACAGACAGACAGACAGACAGACAGACAGACAGACAGACAGACAGACAGACCTATAGCATAAAAGACACATCACGTCAAGTAATAAAATCCCTAATTGAACGTTTCGACGAACAAAAAGAATTTTACAAACGACAAGACTATAACGAAACACAAACTCGCCGTGATTTCATTGACCCCTTTTGGGAAGCGCTTGGCTGGGATGTGGCAAACAAAAATGGCTATGCGGAAAGTTATCGTGAAGTCATTCATGAAGACCGCGTAAAAGTTGAAGGAGCAACAAAGGCACCTGACTATTCTTTCTGACTTGCTGGCGGTAAGCGGCTTTTCTTTTTAGAAGCAAAAAAGCCGAGCGTAATTATTAAAGAAGATGTTCTACCAGCTTACCAAGTAAGACGCTATGGCTGGAGCGCGAAACTTCCGATTTCAATCGTTACTGACTTTGAAGAATTTGCTATTTATGACTGTACCAATAAGCCCAAGCCAACAGACAAAGCAAGCAATGGACGGATAAAATATCTTACCTATTCAGATTACTTAAACGAATTCGATTTTATTTGGAATACCTTCAGCAAAGAACGTATATTAAAGGGCAGCTTTGATAAATTCATTCAAAGCGATACTAATAAAAAAGGCACTGCAACCGTTGATCATGAGTTTTTGGCATCTCTTGACAAGTGGCGTGTAGTCCTTGCTCAAAACATTGCGCTTCGTAACAAAAACCTTGAGGAAGACGAACTCAATTTTGTGGTTCAACACACTATTGATCGCATTATATTCCTTCGTATAGCGGAAGACAGAAGGGTCGAAGATTATGGAGAACTACAAAAATCAGTAACATCCGGTGATGAATATTATCAAAATTTGCTTCGTAACTTTTACATTGCAGATCGAAAATATAATTCCGGTTTATTTGATTTCGATAAAGATAAAATCAGCACTCATATCTCCATTGATAACAAAGTTATCAAAAGTATCATCGAAGAACTTTACTACCCCGTATGTCCTTATGAATTTGCCGTTTTACCTGTAGAGATTTTAGGAACGGCTTATGAGCAATTTCTTGGCAAAACGATAACGATAAATACAGCCCACCGTGCGAAGATCGAAGAGAAACCCGAAGTCCGAAAAGCAGGTGGGGTTTATTACACGCCTCAATATATAGTAGACTACATAGTAAAAAATACTATCGGTAAACTTGTCGAAGGGAAAACTCCAAAAGAAATTACAAAGCTAAAAATTGCTGATCCCGCCTGTGGCAGCGGAAGTTTTTTAATTGGCGCATACAATTACCTGCTTGAATGGCATTTGGACTTTTACACCAAAAAAGAAACACTTGCAAAAAAAGACAAAGCACTCACACCGACTGGTGCACTTTCTACCTCAATTAAAAAACAGATTTTGCTCAACAATATTTATGGGGTAGATATAGATGTTAACGCTGTAGAAGTAACAAAACTAAGTTTACTTTTGAAATGTATGGAGGGTGAAACCCAAGCCAGCGTTGAGATGCAAATGGAACTCTTCCACGACCGAGTTTTACCAACCCTCGATAACAACATAAAAAGCGGGAATAGTTTAGTAGATTTGGATTATTACGAAGATCAGTTTGATTTCAAAGATGAAAAGAAGATAAAGCCATTTAGCTGGCAAAAGGCATTCCCCGAAGTATTTAAACAAGGGGGCTTTAATTGCGTAATAGGAAATCCCCCTTACGCACAAGTAACGGACAAAAGCCTAGTCATTTACTTTAATGAGAAATACTTTCACCAGGATTATCAACAAGATTTGTATTTGTTGTTTTTAGAGAAATATAAGCATTTATTGCTTACTGGTGGAATGTTAGGAGTAATTATTCCGAATACCTGGCTGCAATCCATTAAATTTCGAAATATAAGAAAGTATTTAACTACCGAATTTAATTGGAAAAGGATATTACACATAAACGAACATATTTTCAAGGCCGTTGTAGATACGCATGTTTTATTATTTGAAATGAAAGGACAGGCGATAAACAATAAAGTTGTAATCGATATTTTTGAGAAAAATAGAATAAAAGAACATCAGACAATCCTACAAAATTCTTTCCCAAACAATGGAGATACAATTAATATTCTATCAAAAGAAAATGAAAAAAAACTGTTTGAGAAAATCAAAAATCTATCTAATTCAATCCGAGAAGTAAGTAATGTTTATAATGGCGTAAAGCCCTTTGAGAAGGGAAAAGGAAATCCGCCGCAAACTGAACAAACCATGAAAGAAAAACCTTTTGTGGTAGAGGACCAAGAGAAACCGAAGGGGAAAAACTGGCTGCCTCTTTTAAGGGGTAGTTTAATAAATCGATATGTTAATTTCTGGAACAACAATAGCTGGATACAATACGGCGAGTGGTTAGCTGCGCCACGCGACCCAAAGATCTTCGAAGCGAAAGAAAAGATTATCATAAGGCAAACGAGTGATAGTATCATTGCCACTTTGATCGAAGCAAATATCATTTGCAGAAATAATTTGCATATTCTCATTTCTACAAGTGATAACCACAAATTCTTATTGGGCATTCTCAATTCAAGACTTTCAGACTTTTACTACTTCCAAATAAATCCTGAAAGAGGAGAAGTTCTTGCCGAAGTAAAGAAGCAACACGTTGAGCAACTTCCTTTTCCCAAAAATGCATCTAAAAAACAGCAAGCTGAAATAGCGCAGCTCGTCGAGCAACTCCTACACCTTAATGCCGAAAAACAAAAAACCAAACTGACAAGTAAAATGCAACAGTTGCAAAATCATATAGACTATTGTGAAGATAAAATAAACAAAATCGTTTACGAGATCTACGGATTGGCAGAAGAGGAAATTGCAATCGTTGAGGCAAATTGAATGGAGCCTTTGCGATTAATGAAAAAGCATTACTTTACTATGCATCTCACAGGCATATGAATAACTATGCAATTATTCTAAATTACTTTTACTTGTTACGCAGCGGAGCTTTCCATACTTAAAGTGCATTCATGTGAAAAAACTTCCTTTAAATAGAATTAAGAAGCGATCAGAAGATCTAAAACGGTTTTACCGTCCATTTCTCCGGTGATCGGATTCATCGCTCTTTCAGGGTGGGGCATCATTCCCGCAACTTTGAAATCCGGAGAACAGATCCCGGCGATATCATCCAAACTTCCGTTCGGATTATCTCCCGCATAAAGGAATAGAATGCGGCCTTCGTCTTTCAATTGTTTGCGGATCTCCGCAGAAGCGAAATAACATCCGTCTCCATGAGCCACCGGAACTCTAAGGATCTTATCATCCGCTAAACTGCCGCTGATCTTATTTGAGTTGGATGCTTTTTTAAGACCGATGGTCCTGCAAACATACTTTAGATTTCTGTTACGTATTAATGCGCCGGGAAGATAACCTGCTTCCGCTAATATTTGGAATCCATTACATATTCCGAATAGTTTTCCGCCGCGATCGGTATGTTCTTTTACCGATTTCATTACTGGGGAAAAAGGAGCCATTGCTCCCGATCTAAGATAATCTCCGTAGGAAAATCCTCCCGGAAGAATTACCAGATCGTATTTTTCGGAGAATTGGTCTTTATGCCAGACCTTGTCTACTTTCGCAGAATAGAATTCTGAAAGAACTCTTACTATATCATTATCACAATTGGAACCTGGAAAAGTGACTACCGCTGCTTTCATTCCGTTACGATCTCCGAACGATACGTTTCAATCACATGATTTACTAAAAGTTTTTCGCAGAGATTTGCAACCGTCTTCTTTGCAGTTTCGAGATCCGGAGAATCCAATTTGACCTCGATATACTTTCCTACTCGAACATCTTGGACTGACTTTTCGCCCAGTTCTTGTAGAGTGGATTTTACAGTGTTCCCTTGAGGATCTAGAACTGATTCTTTTAGAGTTACGTTGATTCTTGCGATAAACATTTTAATAGTCGGTCCTGTATTTCCTTATATGCCGCTTGTAATTCCACAATCAGACTTTCCGGAAGATCCGGAGCTGGAGGAACCTTATTCCACCCGGATTTCTCCAGATAGTTCCTTAAGATCTGTTTGTCCATGCTGGGCGGAGTGGTCCCGATAACATAAGATTCCTGCGCCCAGTACCTGGAAGAATCCGGAGTCAAAATCTCGTCGATCAAGATGACCTTATCTTCCGAAATTCCGAATTCGAATTTGGTATCGCAGAGCAAAATCCCGGCCCCAGCTACCAGTTCAGCGGCCCTGGTATAGAGGGAAATCGATTTTTCCTTCAAAATAGAGAAGAGTTCGGATCCTATCTCGTTTTTCATTCTCTCTTCGGAGATATTCTCATCGTGACCTGTATCGTTTTTGATGGCAGGAGTAAAACTTGGTTCAGGCAGTTTTTGGGACTCTTTCAAACCAGGAGGAAGTTTTTTAAAAGCAAGAGTTCCGTCTTGTTTGTATTCTTTCCAGCCGGAACCGGAAAGATAACCTCGGACCACACATTCGAAGTCGATCCGTTTGCATTTTTTAACTAAGACGGAACGATCCTTTAAATCCGGATGATCTTTAAATGGAGAAGGGAATTTAGAAACATCAGTCTCTATGATATGATTCGGAATATCCTTAAAGTAGGAAAACCATTCTGCGGAGATCTTATTTAAAACTTTTCCTTTGCCTGGAACGATCTGACGGAAGACAACATCGAATGCGGAGACTCTATCCGTAGAAGATAATATCAGGGAATTCCCTAAATCGTATACGTCTCTGACTTTGCCGATATAAGAAGGTTTTGGGAGTTCACTCATCCTTGGATAACCATGAGAGCGATATCGTCGTCGTGGGTCATGTTCCCTGAATGAGCCAATATCCTTTCCAAAGAGAAATTCAGAATGTCTTCTTTGGATTCAACGGCTTCTTTCAGGATCTTCTTCAGACTTTCTTCGCCCAAAATATTATAGTTCTCATCCGTTATTTCAGTGGCCCCGTCCGTGTAAAGTAATAGAGAAGCGCCTTTTTCTAAGACTACGGATCTGAACTCGTCTTCCGTCCCAAGTTCTATAGGAATGATCAAAGGTCCCATGCCGGGCAATTCTTCGATATTACCTTTATTGTACAATAGCGGAGGTGGATGCCCTCCGTTCGCGTATTCGAAATTCCCTTTTTTATCCAGGATACCGTAAAAGAATGTAATAGAAAAATCTTCCGGCAGTATCTTTTCCAATTGTTGGCGGAGAGTTTTTACTTTTTCTACAAGAGTATTACTTCTTCCTAAATTGGAGACCTGCATCTTTACCATCGCGGAAAGAAGTGCTGCAGAAGGTCCGTGACCGGAACAATCCGCTATAAAGACGTGAAGTTTATCTTCTTCTATCCATGCGTCTATAAAATCCCCGCCGATCTGCATCAAAGGATGGAAGACTGAATTCACTCTGAAGCCGTTCCATTCCAATTGTTTTTCAGGCACAAGCTCTTGCTGCACCCTTCTTGCCATCACCAATTCTTTTTCGTACTTTTTCTTTTGGTGTAGAAGTTCGTCCTGAAGATTTTTGATACGGATAAATGCTCTGATCTTTGCAACCAGCTCTTTCGGCTGGAAAGGTTTATGAAGAAAGTCGTCTCCGCCGTTGCTGATCGCCTCGTCGAATCCCAACTCCCTATTATAAGCAGTGATGAATAAGATAGGAAGAAGGTTGAATCTATCTATCTCCCTAAGCTCCTTACAAAAAGAAAATCCATCCTGACCGGGCATACTCACATCTAAAAGAAGTACGTCTACTTGGTTGGTTGCGAGAAGTGTACGTGCCTCTTCCGTATTCATCGCAGTTAAAACCTGGAAGCCCAGAGGTTTTAAGGTATGAACTAAAAGTTTGAGATTGATATCCGAATCATCGACCGCAAGGATAGAATAGTCGGAATAATTCAACTGGCTCTCTTGCTTCTCTCTATCCACGATCCGTCCCTATCATTACAAAATTCGTATTTTATAAAATTGAGTGAATTTTTCAATCCAACAATTCTTCTCTTACCGCTTTGATCTTATCCAAACGATAGACTATTCTGTATAAGATCAAAAAAAGTACGTGATAGGCTAAAATCCCCAGCCAAAAAGAGATCCTCATATCCGGATCCATTCCCTTCTTTCCGAGCACGGAAGAAGGATGATTTCCGGGATTGTCCATCCAACGAATGGCTCCCCAGGTTAAGAGTGCATTCACACTGCAGAACAAACTTAAAAAAGCGGAGAAGATATACTTTTTAGTTTGGTCCAGAACTAAAAATCGAAGTAGAAAATACGCCACAAGACTGAGCACCAAAACGAAAAAAGAATTTAAACGAGCGTCAGTACTGTCCCAAGGAGTTCCCCAAGCCAAGTACGCCCAGATCGGCCCTGAAAATAAAACACCGATCGCAAACAAAAGAGAGATCTTATTCGCAGAAAGTGAAAGTGTATCCCAGGTCCTGTTCTTAGTCACCAGGTAAGCGACCGCACAAATGGAAGAAATCCCCGGACCATACAAAGCCACCCATGCGACTGGCACATGGAAATAAAAAATCCTATGGGAGATCCCCTGCTCTAAGATCACATTCGGGTAATATAAACTTAATAGCACAGCAAACGGAAAAATCGATAAAAACAAAAGAGAGAGTATCCAGTCCCAGGCGGGATGCAGGAGGCGAATATTCATACGCTTGGAAGTGTGCTGGTATCCGCAAATTGTATCAACAAGAATCCTATTCGTCGGAAGTCATTTCTACCAGAAGTGCACCCATGGAACCGTAAAAAAAAGCGAATGCCAAGATCAGACAAAAAGAACCCAGCAAGGCGGAAAAAGGTTGGGAGATAAATTTTCTCTCCGCTTCCATTCCGTATAAAAATACAGGAATAGAAAGAGGTACAAGCAGCAATGGAAGAAGTATCTCTTTCAGGCGGGAAGATAAACTGATATGGGAAAGACAAACTCCCAAAAAGGAAAGGCATAATAGACCGGGAAAGAAGAATACGATCTGTCTTCCGAATTCGTTTATGTCCGCGGGGAATGCGGAAAACATGAGAGCAAAAAGTCCCATCAAATAAATTGCGGCCGCAGACAATGCAATAAACACTAAAATCGATTTAGAAAAATATAAAACCCAAGGAGAAATGAATAGCCTGCTCGCAGTTCCTCCACCTGCTTCTCTTTCTTCCCAAGTGAACTGACCGACTAATACGAATGATGCCACGAATAGAATGGCCCATTTTAATCCGATAAGAGCGACCAGATCTATTTTGCCGTTCCTTTCCAAAGCATAATGGAATAAAAACACCATCGCAGAAACTAAAACTAACAATGATAAAATCCCGTTACTTGCTTTTCCTAAAAGCCGGAATTCTTTTCGGACCAGAGCTAAGATCGCTTTCATTTGGAATTTTCTCCCAATTCCAAATGCCTGGATTTTGCATTTAAACTAAAATTAGGATCGTGGGTCACCATGATAATAGAAGAAGTCTCCAGAACATTCTCCAGAACCGATCTTGCTTTGGATTCTCCCTCACTGTCTAATGCAGTCAATGGTTCGTCTAAAAGATAAAGATCCACGTTAGGCAAAAGAGCACGAACTAGTGCGGCCTTCTGTTTCATTCCGCGAGAAAAAGAGGAGACAGGGTCCTTTCTTCTTTGCCAAAGACGAAAATCTTTTAACCAAGAAATAATCTGATCTTCCGGGCGGCAATCTCCCGCGATCCCTCTAAAATATTCTAGATTTTCCTCTAAACTAAGAGTAGTATATAAACCCAGATCATGGCCTAGGTAAGAAAGTTTAGCGGATTTGGAAGAATGGAATTTGATCCGGTCCTTGAATTTATCGTGTTGCAGAATGGACTTGAGTAATGTAGTCTTTCCGGAGCCGTTCATTCCTCTCACAAATAAAACTTCGTTCGGAAAAACGGAGAAGGAAACGTTCTTTAAAACCGATTTTCGTCCGATACTGTACGATAGGTTAGAACATTCCAATACTGGGATCGATGTTTGTAATGGGACCAATGAGGACAATTTCCCTTTTAAAAGAGTATTTACAAGGCTTAAATTTTGCCAAGTCACTCTGCATATTCTTATTATTGATCTTTCCCAATATTGCTCATGCACAATTCAAAATTGGAGACTCTGAATACGCAGGTATACTCTGGGGAGAAAATGATTTTTTAGATCCTGAGTTTTACCAAGACGGAAGCCTGGCTCGCTCAGAGCAGGACTTTATAGTAGCGGCAGGCAGACATTGGAAAGGCGCCCCTCCACCCTCCAAAGCAAGTTTTGAATACGAAGGAAAACAGATCACAAACTGCGGGATCTTCAATAACGAAGCAGTAGGATTATTGCAGTCAGCAGATCCTAAAAAAAGAGAGAAGGCGATCTCCATGTTGGAAGCAGGAATGAGATTCGATCCTTCCTTCTTTGCTTTTAGATATAATTTAGGAAGAGCCTATCATATAGAAAAAAAATACCAGAAGGCTATCTTTCAATACGAGTATGCGATCGCAGAAGTCCCTAAATATTACAGAACTTATATGCACTTAGGAGTTCTTTATGAACTTCTAAACGAACAAATACAAGCAGTCATATATTACAAAAAAGCGGTCGAACTGAATCAGTTCCAGACAGAGGCGCTGGTACTTCTCGCAGAACATTATATCAGAACGGATCTCAAGAATAGAGCCCAGATTTATATTAAAAAAGCATTAACCATAGACCAGAATAGCCCGGATGCTAAACTCGGACTCGCACGTCTGGAGATCATGGGCGGCCGGGATTACTACGCCTATAAGATATTCCGAAATACGGATCTATACGACGACCAAGGGAAGAAGAGACCCTATAATAAAAAATTCCATTTCTATTTCGCGGAGACAGCGAGTAAGATCGGCGATTATGTCACGGCTGCAAAAGAATATGAGGAGTTGTTAAAATTCCCCAATGACCCTTTCTTTACTGAATTCTCACTTAAAATTATAGAAAGAAGAAGGGACCTGGCAAAAAGATTCGCGGAGATCAAGGCCGCGGACGAGGAAGCGGAGAAAGAGGGACAATAACCCAAACCCGAAAAAGACTTGGCAAATCGAAATAATCCGTCCAATCTTACGGACGGAGGATCCAATGAAAAACCAAACCAGGCTTTTCGCTTTGGCGACCCTCTTCTTCTTCGTTCCACTATTGGCCCAACAAAAACAAAAGGTCAACGAGGCGGACGTATTTCAGGACGAAACCAGCGAGTATACCAAGTCCCTTAAAAAAATCATCGTAGGTCTGGAAGCAACGATCAACGAAAGATTAAAAGACTTGGAGCGCAAACACGATATCCTCGTGGTCCTGATGCCGAAGTATGAGAAACGCCAAACCATTGTCACGGAAGACATTCCTTTCCAAGTTCAGGACGGTTACGAAAGCAATTTGCTTAAGTACATTACCTTCCAGTTCAATAGCGGAAAGGTATCCGATATCACTTTAGCATCCGAAAGTAAAAGGATCTATTACGAGGTGATGTTCGAGAATAAAAAAATCGTCTTCAAACCGACAGATTTAAAATCGAGCGAGGTTACTCACGAAGTTTTTGAAAAAACGGAAGTGACCAGACTCAACGAGATGTCTCTCGAAAACCAGATCAAAGCTCTCAGATTGTTAGAAGCAAGCCTTCGTTCTTCCATTTACAGGATAGACATTCTATTAGCTTTGTATAAGGACAAAAAAGACCGCAAAAACTTGTATCATATAGAGTTCTAAAAAAACTCTTTCGATCTAGTTTTGTTAAACCCCGGGGTATTTAGCCTTGGGGTTTTTTATTTGCAAAAGGTCCGTTCAAGCGGGTCATTTTGCTACGGCGTCGGAAGTTACATTCAACTCTTCCATCTCTACGATACGAGAGCAGAACTTATTTGCGGATTTAATATTATGAGTTACCCAAAGAATAGTAACTCCTTCTTTTTGATTCAGATCGGAAAGAGCCTGCAAAACCTGATGATTCAAGATAGGATCTAAAGCGGAAGTAGCCTCATCCAAACATAAAATTTTGGGACGGCAAAGAAGAGCACGAAGAAGAGAAAATCTTTGCAGTTCTCCTCCGGAAAAAAAAGAAGGAAGACGATCTCTATCCTTACCTTCCAATCCCAAGATAGGGATCCATTTTTCTAATAAAGACTCATATAAATTTTCTTCTTTAAATAATCGTAAAGGTTCTCTTAAACTTTTTTCCAAAGTCCAAATCGGATTAAAACCCAAAACAGGATCTTGGAAAACCGGTTGGATCCATCTGGCTGGGATTTCTTTTTTGGATTTTCCAAAAATCCGAATACTTCCTGTTTTTTTCCAAGAGGAAGGGATCGGAAGGTCTAATAATAGTCGCAAGAGTGTGGACTTTCCAGAACCGGAACGGCCCAAAATTCCGAGAAATTCTCCTGCTTCTACTTGTAGGTTCACCCCGGACAAGTAAGTCCTTTCGGAAGAAGATAGGGAAATATCTTCCATAACGATAATAGTTTCTTTTTTCTCGGACACGGATACCGGTTTAGTGCTTGCTTAGAATTCTGACAACCAATCCCTTAATGACATGAGTTTGAAAATTACGGAAGTAGGACCAAGAGATGGACTCCAAAATGAAAAGTCGGAGGTCCCCACACAGGATAAATTAGTTTATATCCGGAAGTTGGTCGCGGCAGGCCTAAAACATATAGAAGCAACTTCTTTCGTAAGAAAAGAAAATATTCCTCAGCTTGGAGATGCAAAAGAACTTTCTGCCTCCTTAAACTTAAATGGGGATGTACATTTTAGCGCACTCACCCCCAACTTAAAAGGATACCAAGCTGCAATCTCCTCCGGATTTAAAGAAGTAGCAGTGTTCACAGCGGCCTCCGAATCATTCACCAAAAAGAATATCAATCGGACCATCCAAGAATCCATAGACGGATTTAAAGAAATTTTTGCAGAAGCAAAGAAAGATGGAGTTCTGGTCAGAGGTTATGTTTCTACCGTAATCGATTGCCCTTACGAGGGAAAAATTGATCCGAAAAAGGTTTTAGAAGTTTCTAAAATACTTTTGGATCAAGGAGCTTACGAGATCTCCCTGGGAGAAACCATCGGCACTGCGGTTCCTGCAGAAGTTGACAAATTACTCAATACTCTTCTGAAAGAAATTCCTGCGGATAAGCTAGCAGGACATTTTCATGATACATACGGAATGGCGATCTCCAATGTACAAAAATCCTATGAATTAGGAATTCGATCTTTTGATTCTTCTTCGGGTGGATTGGGAGGTTGTCCTTATGCAAAAGGAGCCTCCGGGAACTTGGCAACAGAGGACTTGGTGTATTTCTTCCATAAGTCCGGGATCCAAACAGGGATAGATCTTTCTAAATTATTGGAAGCTTCCGCATTTATGGAAGGGATCTTACAAAGAAAATTAGCTTCTCGTTCCTATATTGCATTAAAAGCGAAAGCGGCTTCTTAAGAAGAAGTCCCTAAGAGCGGAATATGCCCTCTTCTACCCTTCCCAAAGAGAAAAACCTGAAAAAAAGTTTCGATCTTTTATATAAGAATTATACGAAACCTGAATTTTTAGATTCAGATCCATTATTTTTATGTTATCTATATGATTCTCCGGAAGACAGGGAATTTGTGGGGCTTCTATCCGCGTTATTCGCCTATGGAAATGTAACCGCGATCCGAGGTTTTCTCTCAAGGCTTTTGGAACCGATGGGTAAAAACCCGAAACAGTATTTACTCAATCATGGAACAAAGATCTGGAAAAACAAATTAGGACCTTATCGTTTCCAAAAAGAAAAAGACATTCTATTATTCTTGCAAGCAATCCGATTGGCTTATCTGGAAATTGAAAAATCAGGAGAGAAGTTTTTAGAATCTTGGTTTAGTCCGATCCATCCTAAAGATCCAGGTTTAGAAAAAAGGATCTCAGGTTTTCAATCCAGGATTTCTGAAATTTTAAACGATTTGGACCCGGGTTGGAAATCCTACGGACTTGGCTTTTTGATCGGACTTGGAAATCCTAAATCCGCGCATAAACGTTATTGTATGTTCTTAAGATGGATGGTCCGGAAAGAAGGACCGGATCTTGGACTATACAAACAAATCCAAACCTCTGAGTTATTATTTCCTTTAGATACTCATATCAATCGCCTTTCTAATATTCTGGGAATTACGGAAAGAAGGACTTCCGATCTCAAAAAATCCAGAGAGATCACCGACTATTTCCAAAAGTTTTATCCGGAAGATCCATTGAGAATGGACTTTGCTCTTTGCAGGCTTGGGATCTTGCGTAAATGTAAAACTGCCTACGTAGCCGAGCTATGTGAATCTTGCGATCTGAAAGAGGTTTGTAAGATTTATGGGAAGAAAAAGAAGAAGGTTGGTACCGCCACGGAGAATTGAACTCCGGTTACCAGGATGAAAACCTGGTGTCCTAACCACTAGACGATGGCGGCGTTTTAATTAGTTCAGCTTGAGTCGTTTGGGATTCGAACCCAAGACCCTCTCATTAAAAGTGAGATGCTCTACCAGCTGAGCTAACGACTCGAACGTAAGAACACGATATTTTTCGGCCCTCTCTGGTCAAACGAATTTCATATAGTTTTTTGCTAGTTTAGAGAAGTTTCCAAACGCAAAAAAATAGTCTCTTCTCTCCTGAAATCCGCAGGCAGCATAAGAAAAACTTTCGCCTGAGTTAGAATCCCGAAGCGATCGTGTCCTTTCTGTCCGGTCCTGTAGAGATCAAATCGATACGAACACCTATGAGTTTTTCCAAAGCACGGATATAATCCTTACAAGCGGCAGGAAGTTTGTCGAATTCTCCGATGCCGGTGATGTCTGTCTTCCAACCGGGAAATTCTTCGTAGATCACTTTTACTTGGTCCAGCCCTTGAGAAGGGAAACAATCCAGTTTTTTGCCGTTCCTTTCGTAAGCTACTGCAACAGGAATTTTATCATAAGCGGAAAGAACATCTATCTTAGTAAGTGCAATGGATGTAAGTCCGTTGATACGAACTGCATGTCTTAGAACTTCCGTATCGAACCAACCGCAGCGTCTTGGTCTTCCTGTGGTTGCGCCGTATTCTGCGCCCAGGGTTCTGAGTCTTTCTCCTTCTTCCCCGTGAAGTTCCGTAGGAAAAGGACCTTCTCCCACTCTTGTGGTATATGCCTTTGTGATCCCGATCACACTTTTTAAATGATGGAATGCAATTCCGGATCCAATGAATGCTCCACCTGTAGTAGGATTAGAGCTAGTTACATAAGGATAAGTACCAAAATCGACATCCAGCCCTGTTCCTTGCGCACCTTCTAACAGTATTTTTTTGCCTGCTTTTAACTGGGATTCCAAGTAATAAGGAGTATTGATGATATTCTTTTGGATCTTAGAATAGAATCTTTTTACATTCTCTAAAATATCTTTGGCGGAGAGTTCCTCTCCATCATAAAGTTTTACGAGTTCTCTATTCTTTTCATCTACCAGATGTTGTAGTCTGGTTTCGAAATCGTTTTCTAAAAGATCTCCTACTCTAAGGCCGATCCTCATCATCTTGTCTGCGTAACAGATACCGATCCCTTTTTTTGTGGTTCCTATCTTACGATCAGGAGCGCAGGAACTTTCTCTTGCAGAATCGATCAATCCATGGAATGGGAAAAGAAGATGACATGCATCGCTGATCAGAAGTTTTTCATACACCGGAAATCCTTCTGCCTGTAGTTTATCACATTCTTCGATAAAGAATGTCGGATCTAAAACAACTCCGTTACCGATCACACAAACTGTTTGGTCGTAGATGATCCCGGATGGCACCAAATGAAAAACGTATTTTTTGCCATGAACCACCACCGTATGTCCAGCGTTGGCTCCGCCCTGGTAACGTACTATGATATCCGTATCTTTGGAAAGGTAATCGATTACTTTTGCTTTCCCTTCGTCACCCCATTGGGTTCCGACCACTAATGTTGCGGGCATGGATTATTCCTTAATTCCTGTTTCTTTTGTATCTGACCGATTGATTTATATAATTTCATATTATCCCAATACTGCTTCCAGCGCATCCACATTGATCGCAAATCCGCAGGCATCTTTTTGGGTTCCGGAAAATAGCTCATATAAATGATCATAAGCTCCTCCGGTTAGAACCGGTTCTGAACTTCCGGAAACGTAACCTTGGAAAACGAATCCGGTATAATATTCCAAATCCGGAATAAGAGTATAATCCGAACAAAATTCCAAACCGGGAGTTTTGCCTAGAGAACCTATAATTTCGCCTGTTTCGGAGATGATCTTCTGGAAAGAATCGGAAAGTCCTAAAGAAGAGAACTTCTTACCTAGATCTTCCTTATGAGAAACAAATCCCAAACATAAAGATTCTAACACAGGGAAAATCCTGGAAGCGTTTCTGTTTTCCAGAAAACGGCGGATCTCCGGAAGATTTTTCCTATATAATAAAAACGATAATTGCCTTTTTTCGGATCTGGAAAGTTCCAAAGACTCCAGAACGGAATGAAAGACCCCAACATTGCCTAACACAATCGTTAATGGCGAACGCAGTTTAATTCCGGAGAATAATCCGGAAATCTCTTTCAAAATTCCTAAAATAGCCGGGGCACCCGATCCGCCTATATGCTCCGCACCTACTTGCAGGATTTCTTTTCTAGATCCGCTCTTTCTACCATAGTCTCTGAAAATTTTTCCCTGATAAAAGATACGTTGGTTTTCTTTGCGGTGCGCAAAACCGGCCATACCTTTTACAGCCTGAACAGTCAGATCCGCACTGGGAGAGATCTCATTTCCGTCTGAATCCCTGAATCTGTATAAAGCAGAGGAGTCTTCTGCTGACATGGTAAGCAAAAAAGAAGAAGAATAATCAAAAGAAGGTAAAAATACCTCAGAGTATTTGAATTCTTTGAGCTTGGAACTGAGGGAATTTAGAAGTTCCCTTCTTTCCGAACTCTCGTTCGGTCCAAAAAAATGAAATCCGTCCGGGATCCATTTTTTCTCGCTAAACTCTGGAGGATTATGTGTCATCTGTTCTTTACGAAAAGCCCCAAAGAACAGTTCCTTTTGGCTAGGGTAGAATTCAAATCGTTTTTCCCAAAAAATAGAATGACAATAAGCCTTCCAAGGATAGAAAGTATTCTCCGGAAATCGCGTATCCAACCTTAAAGTTCGAGCTCTAAGCACCGAAACCAGATTAACCGCAAGACCTTAAACAGAGACGTAGCATGGCAGAAAAAGAACAATCCGTCGGAAGATGGCAGAAGGAATTCTTCGAGAACATTCACCTATTCAAAAGATCCGGGATGAGCGAAGAAGAAGCTAAAAAGATACTTCAGAAATTTCTTTATCTTTGTTCCGTAACTCCGATGCCTCCGGTCATGGATGTTTTTAAAGATCCATCTTCTCTGGAAAGAATAGGTGTGTACACCCCTCCTGAAAAAAAGGCCAGGGAATTCATGATCGAATTCCTTTCTCCTATCATGAAATTTTTTACTGTAGAAGGTATCGAAAATCTAGCTGCAGTTAAACCTCTGATCGGAAAATACCCGGTAACCTTGATCTCTAATCACCTTAGCCATTTGGATGCTCCTGCAATCTTCCAACTTTTATATCATGCTTCTCCGGAAGGCAGAGAAGTGGCGGAACAATTGGTATTCATCGCAGGACGTTTGGCATACGAACCTGATTTTACCAGACTAGGACTCTATATGTTCGGAACTCTTTTGGTCTGCTCCAAGAGAGACATGGCGGATAACCCAAGTCTTTCGGACGTGATGACCAAAATTAATATGAGAGCCTTCCGACATTCTCAAAAACTACAACAAGAAGGAAAGATCGCCGCTATCTTCCCGGAAGGGACCAGGTCCAGGGACGGAAGGTTAATGCCTTTTGTGGACACAGTCTATCATTATGTTGCAAATAAGGTCATTCTTCCAATTTCATTGGAGAAGACGGACAAAATCCTTCCTACCACAAGTTTGCTCTTCAACCAGGTAGCAGGAAAGCTAACCATCGGCAAACCTGTGTTAGTCGGAGAATTATCTAAAAAGGAGATGGCTCATTTCCCTAAAGATATAGAACATCTTCCATTCCCGGAACATGGGGATAAAAAACAATTCCTGATCGATAATCTAGCTCTACTTGTAGGACAAAACCTGAACAAACACCAGCATGGTATTTATAGGAACTTGTACAGCGCGGATGCCAGAGACCAAAACAAACTCATAAAGGTGCCTAAAGAACCTAAAGAGAAGGTTGTAGTGATCGGAAATAGCAGTATGGGAATTGCGATAGCAACAGTACTTGCCAATAAAGACATCAACGTTTTTGTTTATCATCCTGACAAAGAATACACTTCTCAATCCAATACGGAAAGAAGAGATCTCAGAACGTATTCTTTGTATAAACTTCCTCCGAATCTTACATTCACTTCTGATCCGGAAGAGCTAAAAACTGCGACATTATTTATCCAAGGAACCAATCCTTGGGAGCTGCATACGATCTATCCTGATCTTCAACCTTATCTTTCTAAGAACAAGGCTCCATTCTTCAATATTATCAAAGGATTTACGAGCGCAGGTTTGATCTTAGACGATCTACAACATGGGTTAGGGATAGAAGATGATAGGATCGGAGTGATCTCCGGTGCTTGTTATCCTGATCAGATCATGGAAAGAAAAATTTCCGGATTCGAGATCGCGGCCGTGAACGAAAGTCTGATCCCTCGTATTCAAAAATTATTAACTACAGGTTATATTTTCCCAAGATCCGCTCTCATTCCTACGGACGTAAAAGGTGTCCAGTTAGGCGGGGCACTCAAAACAATTTACGCTCTTGTAATGGGTATTGTAGAAGGTTATTTCCAACAAACCCTCGGCGGGAATGTGGACAATTCCCTATTCCATCTTTCCAATCGTTTTTTCAACGAAATGGTAAATGTGGGAGTCCGTATGGGAGGAAAACCGGAGACATTCCAAGGCCTATCAGGACTGACTGACTTTATGTTATCTTGTTTTGGAACGGATGCAAAAGACAGAAAAACCGGTTACGATATAGCGAACGGTCATCCTTCCGAGAAGATGTCTAATGGATTCTATGGATTGAAGGTAATGCCAAACCTAATGAAGATAGATCCGAACGAAGTTCCGATCATGTATGCAGCTTACGAAGTGGTCATCAATAAGAAAGACGTTCGTAAGGTTGCGGAAGGAATGGAAGAAAGGCTTTCGAGAGTTTAATCACCTGCTAAATCCATCCAAGCGCAATGCTTGGATGGAGTCTTTCGGTCAGCTTTATCTTCCGTTTACGAAAATTTCCAGCAGTCCTTCCGACAGCGCTTCTATCTCGGAGGCTCTTTCTTTCAGAAGTCTGAAAGTTTTTTGTAATGCGATTTCCATTTCCTCTTTGGGAACTCCGAATGTAGTCAATCCCAATTGGATGACTGTGGTCATCATTCTTAGTCTGTCTATTTTTCCGGAATGTACCATTTCTTCCAAAAGGCTTTGGAATACTCCTCGGAAGGCCAAAGTACGGATTAAATACTCTTGTTCGTCGAACTCAGGATTATACTTTTCGAATAGGATCTTACTTCTATGAGAGCCTCGGTTGCCTATCATATCGGTCACACCTTGGGTCTTATAAGCCGCTAAGTAAGTTTCCGCTATAGTGAGTTTTTTCTGGCAAAGGTAGAATTGTAATCCTACTTCCATGGCAAAAACCAAAGGAGGATCCATTTCACCTACCAGGCGTTCGGCGGTCTCACCCGCTTCGTTGAATACTTCCCCCGCTATCGCGAGTAGTATCTCTTCCTTATTCTTGAAAAAATGATATAGACTTCCTGTAGTGATCTCTGCTTCCTCGATGATCCTACGTATGGTCGCCTTCTCATATCCTTCGCTTACGAAAAGTTTCCGGGATACTTCTAAAATTTTAGCCCGAACTCGATTGGACTGTTCTATTCTCTTCATCTGTTGACACCCTGCCGGAACAGAGCCTATTCATTTCGCATAAGTAGTCCCTTATGGGATAAGCTCTTTCCTTTTTATTTATATGTATTTAAGATTGCGTAATGCGCCTTGTTAGCCTCGTATAATTTTTTGAATACGGAAAAATTCCGATCATATACTAATTTATTCGCCGGATTCGGATTCCATCTTTCTTTGCTCGGGATCAGATTTTTGATCTCTTCGAAAGAATGAATTTTACCTAATCCTAATGCAGCGATCGCTGCAGCCCCGGTTGCTCCTGCATTTTGAGGATGGTCTATCGTTTCAATGGTTCTACCTGTAATATCCGCCAAGATCTGACAAATGATAGGAGAACGTGCCACTCCACCCACAAATCGAATTGTAGAAGAAGCTGGGACTTTTGCATGAGATAATTCCAGTATCCAACGTTTATGAAAGGAAATACCTTCGATCACGGACCGGATCAGTTTTCTTTTTCCTGTATCTAATCCTATATTAAAGAACATTCCTCTTGCTGCAGGATCTTCGAAAGGACAACGGTTTCCATGCAGCCAAGGAGTGAATATGACTCCATCACTTCCTGCAGGAGTGTCTTTGATGGATTCGAATAGGTATGCGAAAAGACTTTCGTGAACTGCGTCTTCGCCTTCTGTTACATTCTTTTTTTCTAAATAAACATCTATCTCATCCAATGCAAGATGGTCCTTGACCCATTGTAGACATTTACCGGAAGTTTCCTGCTCTCCGAAATAATTATAAAAACCGGCTCTTGCTCCTACGATGGATGCGATCCTCGCGTTGATATCCACAGTTCTTTTTTTGGTGACCGTTGATACCCAACCGGAGGTTCCTGCATAGATATGAGTGTCTCCTTCTTGTACTGCACCTGCTCCGATACCTATCAGTGTGGCGTCTCCTCCTCCACCGAAAACTGCAGTCCCTTCCTTTAATCCTAGTTCTTTTGCGGATATTTCAGTCAAACCGCCGATTAAATCTGTGGATTGTATTAGATCGGGAAGATGTTCGAAACGAACTCCGAACATTTTGCAAAGCCCTTTATGCCAGCGGCTTTTACCGGGACGAGAATCATATAAGAAAGTGGCGAATGCAGAATCCAAGGTCATGGTTGCTCTGCCGGTACATCTAGTAGTCAGATAATCTTTCACATCCAACCACTTGTGAACTCTTGCGAATTTTTCGGCTTCTTTTGCCTCGACCCATTTATATTTCCATAATGGATCTTTTACACTTCCTGCAACTGCGCCTGTGATCTGTAAGGAACGAAGAAGTTTATAAGCATTCAGACCTTCTATCTTGATCCCATGCTCTATTCCTTTTTTCATTTGTTCACGGGCTCTTTGGTCCATATAACTCATCGCAGGACGAACCGGTTTCAGATCCTTATCAACTAAAACAAGACCTTGCATTTGAGAACAGAAGGAGATCCCACGGATTTCTGCGGGATCTAATTTGGTTTCTTTTAAGACTTGGGCGGTGGTATCTCTCATGGAATTCCACCAATCTTGGGGATCCTGCTCCACTCCTCCGCCTTCTAAAAGTGTGAGTCCGTATTCTTGGGTTGCAGAATTAACTAGAGTAAGCCTATCACCTATTTCAAATAGGCAAGTTTTGGTCCCGGTAGTTCCTATATCGTAAGCCAAAACATAGACTTTTGATTTCATGCAGTAGATCCTCCGAAACCCAGTTGAAAATAACTAGATGAGTGAGCACTCACTCATCAGGAGATTGGAAAGCCCCTCAAAAAGGGCAATCCTTTTTTCTAAAATGAGAAGGCGGTTATATGAGATTGTCGTTTCGTGTCAATAGAATCGCGGCAAACAACCGCCACAGCGATGCGCAGGGGAAGTCCGATCGCTGATGTCGTCTGGATATTTTGGCCTTCGGCCATCGACTTGCTTACGCAGTCGTTTTCTCGCTCCCTACGGGTCGCTGCGAAACCTTTTATAAAAATTATCTACCGATAATCCCTTCCGCTTCCGGTTTGAATCTATAGATATAATAAGGTCCCTTGCTTAAGATAGTGCTGTCCGTTTGCAAGAACACTTCGTTTAACGCGCTGCAAGTCAGATACATATATCCGTCTGGAGCGTAACTGAATCCGTCAGGCCAACGGAAGCTTGGGTCCTTGAATAATGTGGTGATCTTTTTATCAGGATCGATCAAGTTCACTGCAGAATGTTCCGCGTCTGTCACATAAATATTTCCGCTCTTATCTATGCTGATCCCGTCACTCATTGATTTTAAAGAATATTGTTCTACCTGGGCCGCGAGCCCCGCCGCGGATAACGTAGAATCCCTTAAAACGCTGGTTTTAGCGCGGTATAGTTCTCCGGAAGTGAAAGGAGCAAAATACAACCATTCCCTATTTTGGTCCAAAGCGATTGAGTCCGCATTAAATATGATAGAAACTCCTGCCACTTGGAAAGGAGATCCGTTCACAACGATCTCATTTCTTTCTCCCACTACGGAGACATGGTCTTTCAGCAGGCGTCTTGCTTTTTTATTTGTGATATCATAAACAACTAAGCCAGGATCCGGGATGAGAGGGCTTGTATCGGTGATAAAGATCGTCTCTGTTACGGTGTCGATCTGCATATCGTTGAACAAAGAATCCTTAGGAGCGATAGAAACCGGGAATTCATACTCATGGACGGTGGCTCCTGTTTCTATATCGAATGCGTAAACTTTCGGTCTTGTTATTGCTAGATTGCCATAATCCAGGGTCCAAAGGCGATTTTTATCATCTACTCTGACTGAAAGAACAGTATTAAAATTTTTCTGAAAGTTCTGGTTTGGAAAAGGAAGTACCTGGCCATTCTTTAACTCGGCAACTTTGATCGGAGGAGATCCTTGGGGGAAGAAAGAGAAGAAGATTCGGCCGGAAGCGGACGCGCTTATATTACCGGGAGGACGATCCAACTGGATCACTTTTTCCAAAGAAGAAGTAGGATACTTAGGTAACGTTGTCCTATCTTCTAAATTTCCCGTTTCACATTTTACAATGGTGGAAACCAATACAAAGACCAGAGCCCATTTTTTTAACATAAAATTTTCTCCACTGCCTCATATCATAAGGCAAAAAAGAAAACAGTCGTCCGCATTGCTTAAGTCGAACGTCCGAATTTAAGAAGTCGGTCTTTTATAAAAAATCAAAACTTACAACTTTCTTATTTCTTAAAGTACTAGTAAGCTATGTAAACTTGCGTTCAAGCGAAAAGGAACGGGATTATAGGATCGAATTACCTTGCACTTATATGCGTCTTACATTTTACAAAAACACTTATTCGCATAATATTGAGATTGTTATAATTAGAATCTAAAATCATATCTACTTCCCATTCCAAAATTATAATTTGCTTGGAACTAGAACATATACCTCTTATACTGTCATTGTTACTTCCGAGCTTATAAGTGATGACTTCCTCGGACCTAAGTGATGCGAATTATTATCTTTTACTATTTAAATAAAAACGGGGCTTTCTATGCGTGAAAACCAAGTAAAGGTATACGGCTACAGATGGGTGATTCTTGGTCTATACGCACTAATTACGGCGATTATCCAAATCCAATGGCTGACTTTTGCGCCGATAGCCAGAGAGGCTAAAGTATTTTACGATGTATCCAGCCTTCAAATAGATCTTCTCTCCCTTATCTTTATGGGAGTATTCGTATTAATGGCAATCCCTGCTTCTTATATAATCGATACTTACGGAATTAAGATAGGAGTCGGAGTGGGAGCGGCTCTCACAGGAATTTTCTCCTTAAGTAAAGGAGTGTATGCGGATAATTTTAGTATAGTGGTTGCATCTCAAATCGGCTTAGCAATCGCACAACCTTTCATATTAAACGCAGTCACTAAAGTAAGTGTGCAATGGTTTCCGATCACTGAAAGAGCCACCGCTGTTGCTATCGGAACACTCGCACAATTTGTAGGCATAATCTTAGTAATGGCGATCACTCCTAGAATGTTAGGAGAAGTAAATCCGAACCCACAAGAAATCCCTGGAATTCTTTTGAATTATGGATTGGTAGCTTTGTCAGGAGCCGTCGTATTCTTAGCGTTCTTTAAAGAAAAACCTCCGACTGCTCCGGACAATGTAAATCTACAAGATTCCAAATTTAAAGTATTCGAAGGTTTAAAACATATTTTAAGCCAAAAGGATATGAGAAAATCTCTGCTTCTATTTTTGATCGGACTCGGAGTATTCAATGCAGTCAGCACTTGTATAGATCAGATCTGCGAAACAAAACATCTGAACATGACCCAGTCCGGAGAAATTGCAGGAATGATGTTAATGTCAGGAATTATTGCAGGTATCTTTGTTCCATTGATCTCAGATAAGGTCGGCAAAAGACAACCTTTCTTGGTGATCTCTATGGCAGGGTTTTTACCGGGAATGTTATTATTCTCCTTAGCAAACGATTATACATTAGTTTTAACCGGAGCATTTTTAATCGGGTTTTTCTTACTCGGGATTGGAGCGCCGATCGGATTCCAATATTGTGCAGAGATCACCTCTCCCGCACCTGAATCTTCTTCCCAAGGTCTTTTACTTTGGATCGGTCAGATCTCAGGGATCTTCTTTATCTTGGGGCTGAACTTTTTAGGAATAGATCTATTCTTAAAAATATTCATAGGTCTTGGGGTCCTGAACTTAGGTTTATCTTTTTTACTCAAAGAATCTCCACTCATGCTTGGAGCAAAAGTACAGGAGAATTCTCTCTCCAGAAAATAAATAAAAAAAGGTCCGTCGGAATTACTCCGACGGACGGTTTAAGGTTTGCTATTCAATGGATCAAGTCGTTTCAGATGTGATCCGCTTGGAAGAAATTCGTTCCAAAAATTTTCTATAGTCCGCTTTAAAAGTAAAGGCTATCGATTAGTGTCGAGGTCGGGCTTCAAGAGCCTGCGAAGCAGGTTCTTATAATTTTTAGCGTTACGTCTTCCTCTGATCTGATCACGGATCATATTCCAAATCAAAGAACCTGGTAGTTTTGGTTCTTTTCCTTCTCCCATTCTTCTGAACTGAAGACGGATCGCGGACATCTTAGAAAGTGAATTGATTGCAGGATTGGAAAGTTTAGGTATTTCTACGGAAACCTTTTCTATTTTTCCGGAAAGTAATCCGTTTACGAATGTAGGATGGAATGCAAAAGGTGCAGCGATCCCTACCAAGTCCGCTTCTTGCGAAACAATAGCTTCTTCCATTACGGATCTGCTTCTGAATCCTCCGGTTACTAACAGAGGGATTTTAGTGATCTCTTTTGCCTTTTTGGCAAAATCCAAGAAGTAAGCTTCTCTTTTGTTTGTGCCTGTTCCTTGCATTGCAGGAGATTCATAATTCCCTCCCGAAATTTCCAAAAGATCCAAACCGATCGGTTCCAGCATTTTGATCACTTGAATGGAATCTTCTTCCTGGAAACCTCCACTCTGGAAGTCCGCGGAATTTAATTTAACTCCAATCCCGAAATCGGATCGAACAGATGTTTTGATCCCTTTTAGAACTTCTAAAAGGAATCTTGCGCGATTTTCTAAGGAACCACCCCATTCATCTTTTCTAATATTGGTGATCGGAGATAGGAATTGGTTTAATAAATATCCATGAGCAGAATGGACTTCTACTCCGTTGAACCCTGCTTTTTCGGCTAAGACTGCAGCATCCACGAACTTTTGGATGAGAACTTTAATCTCTTCTCCACTTAATTCTCTTGGTTCTCCAAAAACCTTAGCGAACATTCTTCCTGGTATATGGACTTTTACCGGGGAAGGTGCAACGGGGGTTTCGTTAATAAAGCCGAATGTTTGTCTTCCCGGATGATTGATCTGCATCCAAATTTTGGATCCGCCGGACTGTCCTATCTCCGCCCATTTTTTAAGTGGAGAAAGATCCATATCCTTTCTTAAGATCACGTTTCCCGGACCGGTAAGTCCATTCACGTCCACCATTACGTTTCCGGTAAGAAGAAGTCCCGCTCCTGATTGGGACCATCTTTCATATAGTTTGAATAAACTTTTGCCGGGAAGAAATTCCTTATCCGAAAGACCTTCTTCCATAGATGCTTTCACGATTCTGTTTTTGAGTATTTGGTCGTTTGGAAGTTTCAGTTCGGATGAAATCCCTTCCTTTGATAATGCCTGGATCATAAAATTCTCACTTAATTGTTCCTACCATTCGGTATTTATTTGACTGGGTCGGTCAATTAAAATTCCTACCGGTTGGTATTTATTTTTAGGAAAATGAGAGAATTCGTTTGACGGGCCAAAGAAAAATGTAGAAACAGAGGGCAGGAATGAAACTAAGCAAAGCTAAACCGGGCTGGAAAAAAATGCCGGAGGAAGTCCGAAAGGGATCCATCCTTCAGGCAGCTATGCAATGTTTCTTTAGTAAGGGTTTTGAAAGGACCTCCGTCCAGGACATAGCGGACGCAGCCGGTCTCACAAAAGGCGGGATCTATTTCCATTTTGAAAGCAAAGAAGAGATCAGAGACACTCTCATCCAAAACTTTTTGTCCTGGGAAAGGTTCGGATTCGAAGAGCCTGAAGTAAAAGCACTCCCACCACATCTGCGCTTGGTAGAATACCTAGAAAGACTTGCGAATCGTCTGGCAGTGGAAGGAAATTGCAGCCCTCGCCTATTTGCAGAAGCCACTGCCTGCGGCGCCATGGAAAAAGAAATATTAAGTTTTTATGATTCTTTAGAAAAACTTTTCGCTAAAACTATTAAGGAAGCCCAAGAAAACGGCAAGGTCAGGGAAGATCTTTCTCCTGAACTTTCTGCAAGGACACTACTTGCACTTTTTGACGGTTTGCAGATCCAATCCGATATTTCCGATAAAAGAGCGCTGCAGACCAAAGGCAGGGAAGTGCTGAAAGTGTTTTTTAAATCTATGTTATTCCTTCCTCAGGATGGCTGTGAGATTTAAAGGATCGTTTCAAAGTTTGAGTCTTTCAAACCTTGATCGGAAGATAAATACTCACTAACAAAAAAGCCAGAGAAATCAGGATCGCCATGAGTGGTCGGACGATCCGATAAAATTTCCACAGTCTCAATTTATATTTTTTATTCTTCATCTCTATATATTAGAGAACAAAGGAAGGATCTCAGACTTACATTTTCAGAAAATTTTTTATGATCCCTTGAGTGAGGGATAGCGAATTAAGAATTAGATTATTTTAATTCTTTATGTCTTTTCCTGATCCAGAGTCCGTATACTATTCCGACGGAAAATCCGGATACGATCACTATAATTAGAATTGGGTCCATCTTTGTCATAGATTGATCTTAGATCTATGTATTGCAAGGCCTTAGTTGGACTTGCTAGTCACTGAAGTGATCTGGAGGGTTACTCCGGAAACTTTTAAGTATGTCCAGTCCGTAGTTAAAGTGGGAGAAATATCCGTAGTCCCGATAGAACCTCCGTCCCCCACAACTACCATTCTATTTAGTTTAGTACTATAAGTTGCAGACATCCAATCTTGGTAGGAACTCGTAGTTCCACAAGCATCCAATGTATTTACCGTAGTCCAAGATATTCCTTGGTTAGAAGAGTAAGCCCATTTGCAGGAATTTCCGAAACTGTATATGTTCCCAGACTCATCACTTGCAAATCCATTGGGTCGATTATTCGCCCCAAAACCGATCGCAACTGACGCAGGCCAGACTCCACTCGCATTCATTTTAGAACTTACCGCTATTGAATCGGCTGCTCTCATTCCAAATACCAAAAGTGAATTTGCCCTAGACACGAAGAACTGGAATGAATATTGATCATATACGGTAGTATTCGGAGGAGCATATGTCAAAGATTCCAATGCATTACCGCCGCCATATGGAGGAAAACCCGGCATGTCAGAAGTAGAAGTGCTCGGATTATATTCTAAGGTCGCCGAATAAGACCCGCCTTCTTGAGCGCAGTACAGAGTATCATTATGGAACATGACCAAACATGATCCATTCACCGTTCCATATTCCGTTTCCGGAATATCTTCCATTACGGTCCAAGTCTTTCCATTTGTACTTTGGATCATGTATAATTGGTCTGCGCTTGAATTCGAGCCAAACTTAGTACCGGCTGCTACAAATTTTTTTACTCCACCGACCCTTCCGTAAGAAATAGATCTAAGCGGTAAATTTCCTTGGGATGGAAATACGCTACTATTCGGACAAGGGATCCTGGTCCAAGTTGTTCCGTTTGGACTTGTCCAAAGCCCGCAGTTATTTGTTCGAGTTTCGAATGAAGCGGAGAGAGTTCCAACAGCTACATATAATCCGTTACCATAAGTTACCGAATATAAAGTTCCTCCGGAACAATCAGGAAACACGGAAGAACCGGAGGCGACGGCCCATTCGACTCCATCTTCACTTGTCCACAGGGAGCAAGAAAGCCCCACTGCTACAAACTCATTACCGTTCTCGGTAGGTTGGAGTTGATTTGATAATGTCAGATCCAAGGAAAGACCCACTAAGGATTGGGAAGCATCTATATTCACTTCCTTTGCTTGGTTACAATATAAGATCTGAAAGATACTTAGTAATAGAACGATACGTTTCATACGGGCCTTTTACTTAATAACAAATTTCCATAAAATCTTTCCCATCTTTTTTGGGATATCGACCGTTTGATTATGTAGAATTCTCTAGGATTTTTCTAGTTAGTTTAGGGCTCCAACTTATAATCGGCCTCTAAAATTCGAGGACAATGGCTGAAAATAGTCCCTAAATAATGCCTGGCTAAAGAATGAAAGACCCATTCTCCTGCTGTATTTTGCACCTCTGCGGAACCAATCTCGGAAAAACCGTTTTTCTGGAAGAAAGAATCTAAGCTCCAATCTTCTTCCCCAGGGATCACTTGTATTTTTAACATAGCGTAGAAGGTCCCTGAATCGGGATCGAATCTGAACACGATGGATCGGCCGCCTAATGGATTTCGAATGGAGAAGGTGGCCCATTTTGCCTTGGGTCCGGAACCTTCGGACTTTAGATCGTACAATTCGTATTGTAAATCTTTCTCATTTCCGAAAAACTCATGAAAAGCGGAACGAAATGCCTCTCCGAATTCTAACTGGGTTGGGCAATAAGAATCTTCCGAAGGATCCATAGTACTGATTCTTGGAAGGTAGTATTCACCATCAAGTTTTTAGAGAAATGGATCTTAGGAAAATAAACGAGACTCTAGTCTTTTTTGAGAATATGACCGAAATAAAAAACATGGGCCGGAAAAAATCCAAGATTGATCTGCTGAAAATTTTTTCCTTCATTTCACTCACTGGAATTTTTATCTTATCCGGCCCGATCTTATCCAAAGATCTTTCCGGAATTTATAAAGAATACGTGGTCCAAGATTTTGAAACCGAAGTTTTTGGAGAAGAAAACGTAAAAGCAAAACTCGGTCCTGATTTCAGTCCGGAAGTAAGGATCTCTACTGTGTTTAGAACTCCAGAAAGAGAATCCGAAAAATCTTTGTATATAGAATTAAGCGCGGAAAAAAATCAATCCTTTCAGATCTTATTCAAGAAACCTTGGTCCTCCAAAGAATTCGTAAAAGAGTTTAAATTCCATTTGTATGCAAACGATGGAGGGGGTTCTCTTTTTGTTTTGGTAAGAGACTCAACCTTGGATCAAAAAAAAATATTACTCACACATTTTAATTTTTCAGGATGGAAAGTTTTATCTTTGGATATCACTCGAAAAGTGAGACAGGACGATCTAGTGACTCATAAAAATTCAGAACTTGTGTTCTTAGGATTTTTATACGAAGCTCCTTTCGAAAGAAAAAGAGGTACAAGAGAAGTTTTCGTGATAGATGATATTCTTGCTAAGACAAGACCTAAATATCTTCTATTTCCTAGCGAAAAAGCTTTAGTAAAATAGCCGCGACCTTTTTAAAGCCGGCCATAGACGAAATATAATTCTTTTCTAATCTAAATTCGCAAGTCCTAGATCTTTTCTGGCCGGGTAAGAATTTCTTCTTCTTTCGAAATATTCCCAGTCCTGATCTTTCCAAGAGTTTCTTAATTTATGATCTTCTTCTTTTAAAAAAGTTTCCGTAGAGATAGGTTGATCCGATCTCAAAAATTCGGAAAGTGGAGGGAGTTTATTCTCTTTATATAAAATACATAACTTCTCCGCAAGTCTATAGGTGCCAAGTAGTCTTCCCAATTGGCTATAACCTGCGATATGAGGAGTGAAGATCGAATTTTCTAAACCCGCCATTTGTTCCGCGATCTTTCCCTTAGGAGGTTCCGGAGAAAACACATCCATCACCTTGTATAGATCCGTTCTGTTCAAAATAGTTTGGAAAGTATCTTCGGACCAAACTTCTCCTCTGCTTGTGTTCAGAAGAAGTGTACCTTCTTTCAATTCGGAAATTTTATCTTCGTCGAGCAAGTTTACCGTAGGATAAGGACCATCCGCAGTAAGAGGAACATGCAGACTGACTATGGAACATTTTAGGATCTCATCTAAAGGAACAGATCGATCTTTGATAAAAGGGTCGTTGTAGATATAAGGAACCTTCTTCTTTTCTAAAATTTTAGCGAATGTCTTGCCTGTGTTCCCGAAACCGATGATGCCTACATTCTTCTTTTTCAATTCTTCTTCCGAAAAAAAATGAAGAAGGGAAACCCAGCAATATTCAGCGACAGAACCTGCATTGCTTCCTGGAGAATTGATGAATACCCTGGATTCTTTTTTGAGATCCGAAAAATTCACATGATCTGTTCCGGAACTCACTGTCGCAAAAATTTTTACACTAGGGAACGTTCGACAGGTCTCTCGATCCACCTTGAGTCTAGTGTTTGCGATCAATATTGTAGGCTTAAACTTTTCGATCTCTTCCGGAGATTTGGCGGGATAAGATCTCATGTCTAAGTTCCGGAAATGGGAAAAAATTTCCGAAGCGCCTACGGTTCCTTCCGGATAAAAAAGAATAGGAAGAGACATGAAGGAATCTTTTAAAAAAGGACCTGAATCGCCAATTTATTTTCCGTAAAAACTCTTGCCTTCTCGCACCCGATCCATACCTTCAATGCTTTCCAACCGGTAAATATTTCAAATGTTAGAACGTTTAAAAGAAATCCCCCCGAAAATCTGGCTTTTTGCCTCTGGTTTTTTAATCCTTATATTACTGATCATATTCCTTCTCTGGGAACCCGGCTCAACCGGCAAAGAATTCGGTTTTGATGGAGGAGATTCTCCAGGCTTTACTGTAACTCAAAACGAGAATGGAGAATGGATCATCAATCCGGAGATCATGGCTACTTCTCGCGAATTATATAAAGACGGCCAATGGTTAAGCTACGATGAGATCCTGAAATATGCTGCGAATGGAGAATTGGATCTTGTATCTTCTCTTTGGGAATTGAGAAGGAAATGTCCCGCGGATTATACTCCGGAACAATGTAACGAAATAGTAAAAGCTTTCATCTTAGAACAGTATCCTGGAGCGGATGGAGAAAGGCTAGTCGGTCTTTTCAGAAAATATCTTTCTTATGAGATGGTATTAAGGGAATTCGAACAACCTAGAGGCAAAAGCCAGGAAGAAATTTACGAGATCATAAAGAAGAAAAGAAGAGAAATTTTCTCGGACCAAGATGCCAAGTTGATCTTCGGATTAGAAGAAGCGGAGAAGGAATTCCAGTACGGATACGACCAATTCCTAAGCGAGGTCAAAAATCTTCCCGGAGACAAAAAACTCGCAAGATATGAAGAATATCGTAAGGGAGTTTACGGAAATTATTATAATACGATCAACAAAAGAGAGCCTAAGTTCAATAAATACGAAACTGAACTCTATTTTAAAGAAGCGGACCTAAACAAATTATCCGCTGCGGAAAAAGATCCTCAGGTCCGTGCGATCCGAGAAAAATATTTCGGTAAGGACGGAGCAGATAGGATCGAAAAAGTCCTAAAAGAAATAGATGCGGAAAAGAAGAAGGAAGAGCAAACCGCACAAGAAGAACAGAACTGGCTAAAAAGCCATCCTACTGCAAGACCTGAAGAAAAAGAAAAAGCTCTGAACGAGATCAGAGTTAAAATTTTAGGACAAGAAGAAGCGGAGGCTTACGGTAGAAGAAAAGCCTTGGAAGAAGACCAAAAACGTTTGCAAGGCAAATGATCCGGTTTTCCAGAAATCCGATCCGTCCATTTTTATACCTGATCGGAATTGCGTCCGGAATCCTTTTCGGAATGGAGCCCTTCGAATTTTTTCCTGCGGGAGGACTCTCCGCGTTATGCGCCTATCTTCTATTTTTAGAATTAAAAGAATGGAGACTTAGATCTGCGATCTTCTGGCTTTTGGGACTTTCTCAGATCATTAATCTGATCGTATTTTTCTGGATCCCCTCTTCTATTTCCGCAATTTCGGGAGCAGGTGCAGGTATTTCCTGGGCCCTATTTCTGGTATATGGTGTTTTCTCCCACTGCAAACTGATCGTCTTTTACTTAGGATGGAATTTCAGTTTATTTTTATATAATAAGCATATAAACTCTCCGGAGAGATCCATTCTATTCGGCTGGTTGATCTTTCCTATTTGGGGGGTTTTATCCGATCTGATCATGCCTCAACTTTTCCCTTGGTACTGGGGAAATTTAGCGGAAGGAAATCTTTCCTTTTCTCAAATCGCATCTTGGACCGGAATATTTGGAGTAGGATTTTTTCTACTTTTAGGAAGTTCTTCTTTAGTTTTAATTAGAAATGCCTTCGGACAAAGATACGGGATTGCCGGGATCCTTATTTTCGGGATCGTTTGGACCTTAGGAAGTTTCAGGCTTTATTCCGCTCCGGATTATACCGTTCCGAGTTCCACTCCAGCAATTGAAGATGGGATCTTAAAACTTTCAGGAGTTCTAATACAGCCTAATACTAGTCCCGGCAAAAGAGAACTGGCTGAAAATCCTGAATTCGTAGGGCAAACGATCAGCACAAGTTTGGAGCTGGGACTTCGTTCTTCTTTGGAAACTTCTCCGCCTCCCGATCTTTTATTTTTACCCGAATCCGCTGTCCCGTTCCATGGAACCATTCCGAATGAAAATCCGGGACAAGGAGTATATTCTTCCACATATCACGGCGCATTAATGTATCTAACGTATAAGTCCGGCGCGGATATTTTATACAATGAATTGAATCGTTTTCCGGAAGGTTTAAAAAACCAGGTCACACTTCTTTCTTCTTCTAATGGAGAAGTGCAACGTTACGATAAAAGAAGATTACTTGCTTTCGGAGAATATATTCCTTTCGAATCCGTATTTCCTTTTTTAAGAAAACTGTTTAAGGAGACTTCCTTTTATATTCCTGGAGAAGACCCTAAACCTCTGATGGGAAATCGTTCTTTGAGAAGAGAAAGACTTCCCTCTTTGCCTACGGAAGAAGAAACTCCTTTGATCCAAAATCCGGATCATTTCCGTCCAATTTTAGCCGGCTCCGGCAAGGAAGAAAATATTTCCTACCAGATCTTACCTTTGATCTGTTACGAGGCAATGTTCTCTTATCTTGTAAGAGACTCCGTAAAATTCGCATCCAAGGATACGTATACTTTTTTTGTAAATCCTACAAATGATTCCTGGTTCTCTTCCGAAGTGGAAGCCTGGCAGCATGCGGGAGCGGTTCGATTTAGAGCGATAGAATTCGGACTCACAATGGTGCGTCCTGCAGTTACAGGAATTTCGCTCGCGGTGGATCCTTATGGTAGAAATCTAAATCATCCGACAAAATATGGAGAAAAGAACACCAGATCCTTTTTACTTCCTGCTACAAAATTGAAAGAAGGAGGAAATACATTCTATTCAGAATGGGGAAATTTTCCTTTTTATTTATATACGATCCTGGTATTCACGTTATTCTTCCTTGTAGGAAAAAAGGTATCTTTCAAAACTAAGGGTTAACTCCAAGGGGGATCTTTGTTAGAACATACATTCTGTCATCTCCCCGGCATCGACGTGATCGAGGAGGGAAAACTCTGGGACCAAGGAATTCTTCATTGGAACGAACTCAGAGAAGTATTAAAAGAAAAAGTAAAGTCTCCCTCAGACATGCATTCCAGATTACTATTGGACTCTCTGGATTTTTCCAGAAAGGAAATGGATAGAAAGAACTGGGACTATTTTTTCTTCGCTCTACCCAGCCAGCAAAAATGGAGACTGTTCCCGATCATCAGAGAAAATCTTCTCTACTTAGATATTGAAACTTCCGGTTTAGGGAGCGGCGACTTTGTGACTGTTGTCGGGACCTATGACGGTAAAAATTTCAAAACATATCTGAGAGGAAGGAATATGGATGATTTTCCGGAAGAACTTTCCTCTTCTCACGTTTTTGTGACTTATAATGGAGCAGCATTCGATGTTCCATTTTTAGAAAAAGAATTCGGTAAAAAATTCAAGAACCGTCATTTGGATCTAATGTATATTCTTAGAAGCCTTGGGATCAAAGGCGGCTTGAAAGGATGCGAGAAGGCATTAGGTATCAAAAGAGATCTTCCCTACGAAGTGAATGGCGCGGATGCAGTTAGATTATGGTGGCAGTATGTTCAATACGATGACCAAGACGCATTGGACCTTCTTTTAAAATATAATAAAGAAGACGTGGTCAACCTGGAACTTTTGTTTATCAAAGCCTATAACTTAAAGATCAAAGAAACACGATTTTTTGGGGAAGTGATCCCCGAGGTTTGAGACGCAGAGGAAGTTGAACCGCAAAGATTGGGCACGCAGAGGCGCTAAGACGCAGAGATATTATTAGCTTAGCTACTTTTCCGAAAAAATCTCTCCGCGGCTCTGCGTGAGAAAAAAACTCTGCGCCTCTTCTCCGCGGCTCTCTTAACTCTGGGACTCTGATTCAGCGATCCATCGATAAGTTTCATAAGGTGGTTCCGTTTCTATAATTTCCACCCAGCCCTTGTCTATAAACTTGCGGACCATAGAATGTAGGATCGCCATCGCAGTATTATAATATCCTGAATTAGCAACCTTCTCCCCCATAGCTTCTAAAGTTAGAGCGGAAAGATCGTATTCTTTTTCCTTAAGTCTGCGGATCACACCTCTTTCTAAGATCTGTAGCGTTTTATGAAGAAGTTTAATTGCCTTTTGAGGAGACTCAGGCTCCGGTCCATGAGCAGGCAGTAATCTGCGAATGCTCATTTTGGAAATCCTTTCTAAGGAACGGTAATAATCCTCTAGGTTTCCGTCTATCTCCGCATAAATAGAAGAGATGTTTTGGAGAACCAGGTCTCCCGTGAAAAATATATTCTCTTCCAGGATATAAGGAGTGAGATGCCAAAGATTATGGCCTGGAGTATGCAAAAAGCCGATATCTCTTCCGCCGGCATGGATCACATCTCCCTCTTCTAATTCTATATCGAATTTTAAGATAGGATCGATACGAGTTCCTCTACTTAATGTATTTCTTAAGTTTAGATTTCCTTCTTCTATTCTTATCAATTCTCTTTTGCGATCTTCCGGAACTCTATGTCCTTTGTACACCAGACGTTTAGAAGCTCTATTGAACATTTCCACATGTTCCAGATAATTTCCGATGCCTGAGGCCATTCCTTTCATTGCGTATAGTTTTGCGTCCGTATAATAACGGATCGTAAGAACGGCACTCAGATGGTCCAAATGATTATGAGTATAAAAGATATGTTTGATCTTACTTAAGCTAAGTCCGATCTTTCGAAGCGCTCTTTGGAGCATTCCTAAATTGGCAAGATAACCCGAATCTATAAGTGCAGGTTCTCCAGCCGGAAGAATATAAATATTATTGGGTGCATAAAACGGCTGAGGGATCTCCGTTTTAAAAATTCCGTCCCCGATCTCTTTTACATCTGGAATTGAGTCATAATGATATATTTTCAAACTCGATTCTCCATTGGCTAAATCAAACTGCCTAGTTCGTCTTCTAGGAAAATAAGCGACTCCTTTCTCTGCAAGCTTCTAAATTTCCTTTTCGAATATACTCGGAAAGAATCCGGATCGAGTCTAAATTTTCTTTCGCTTCTTCTCCCAAAATTCGTTTAATATGTTTTGTTTCGAACGCTGATAGTTTTCCGTCGAAGGAACATGAGATACATAATAATCTCAAGCAGGCCTTCTTTTCTTCCCTAGATAATTGGGAGACCAAACTTCCGAATGTGTCCAGATCATCCAAGGATCCGTTTTGAGAATTCAAACCGAATCCTTTATGCATTTTGATCAGCATGTATTCCAAATTGGGATGGAATATTTGTGTGAATACTACCGAGTTTCCGACCGCGGCTAAAAATGCGATCTTCCCCTCTTTACTAAGTTTATCCTTATTTTGTAATATTTCGTCCGTGACTTCTTTTGCTATGATCCTGGAAAGTAATCTGATCCTAAGTTCTTTTAAGATCAGATACATGACCACTCCATCCCAGATTGCAGTAATAGGAGCTGCGATATAATCCGCATATACTCGTAGTGAGTTTCTCGCTAAAATTTTTCGGAGCACGATCTTTGCGATCAGGTTGGAAAGTAAAACTTTGGTTTTATAAAAAAATGTTCTTATCAGCAAACTTCTTTTGTCTGTGAGTCGCAGTGGATCTATTCCTAAAAGTTTTAGATCCGGGTCCGGTATTTCCAGCGCCATTCTCGAGAGTAGATTTGCGTTTCCAGTTACAAGGTCCGGATCTTCTTCCAATTGAATTCCTGAAAGTTTTGTGAGTTTATAGGAGGCCCATAGTCCTAATTTATAGAGAAGATAAAATTCTAAGATTGTCCCGACCGTAAGTGCCGATCCTGCATAACTCCATTTTTCTATAAACTCCGGAGAGAATGTTTCAGGTGATTCCGGAAAAAGTTTCTCCACTAAGATGATAAAGTAAGTGGTCCAAAATCCGATCTGTAATCCTAAGAAGGAAGCCCAACGAATGATCCTAGTACTTTTGGGGAAGAAATCAGAGCTTGGTCCTAGAGTCTTTTCTTCTTCCTTCTCCGCATTGACATAATTCCGAAGAATTTTGATGCCCCATTTTTCCAAAACACCCGGTTTATAATCTGAATAAGATTCGGCCTTTTCATTCATCAGGAGGACGATCGGAAACCAAAATCGGAGGTAAGTCAACTCAATGCTGGAACCTTCCAGGGAGTTTTCAGGGTCTAAGGCCCAACAGGTCGAGTTTTCGTTCCCAAGATTTCATTCTTGACCATGATTTTCCGAAGATAGATATTAGAATTATGGCGTTCTCCAAACCGTTTATATCCAAATTATTCCCTGCATTTTTAGGCCTAGTCGCCACGGCCGCGGTGCTTGTGTCTTGTAATACCGGTGATACGAATAAAGTAGACCTTACTGTTACTGGAACCGACGGTTCCACCTTCCCTATTCAGGGAGAGATCGATAAGGACAAAACTTCCAACTGCGGAAGTGCAACTCCTTATTCCAGTTCCGGCACCGGGACAACTACCGGAACTACTACAAGCACAGGTTCCACTACGAATTTATTCACGATCAATTCCAGGATGTATTTTACCACGGGAGCATTCGTAACCTTGAAATTCGTTTACGATGCGACTCAAAACCAAGGAACAGTGGATGCCCAGCAAGGGTTTTCCTTTTCGGGCTTACCTTTATTGGGAATTTCTCCAGTTGTAGCAAACTACGGAAAAATTTTCTGGGGAGGAAGTGGGGTACCTGTGGATACTGGGACTTCTAGCACACAGGCACTCTCTTATTTGACGGTTACCGTGGATTTAGTGGGAAACAAAGTAACAGCCGGATCTGCAGGTCTTGCTTTGACCCAATGTTATACTACGGACTTTATCAACTGTACATCCGCTACTTCTTCCAGTATGTGTTATACCCAAGACGGTTTAAAATGTTATAATACGAATACTGCGAGTGGCCCTACGGTTTCTATCAAAGGTGATATCAACTGTACAAGTAACGCGATTCCTTCCGGTTCTTCTACTACCAGCCAATGATCAAAGTTTAGCGTAAAGAGCCGAAAAAGCCGCGGGTCCCCTCGCGGCTTTTTTATACGTATCCCTTCTTTTAGTTACCCCAAATGGGATACACCGACCAACTTATATTATTATAAGGCACCACCCGACATCTAAAATATTTGACCGTCACGCGCTTTAGAAAATCATACTACTCTAAATTAACCCCTATAAGGACAAAAATGAATCGTAAAACTATTTTCCTAATCGCCTCTGCGTTAGTAATGTTTAATTGCGCTTTCCCTGCCAACAGAGACGGAATGAGAGTCACCGACTTTAAAGCTCCAAAAAAAGTCGGAGATAAGATCTATATCAACGAATCCGTAGGTGGAAGTATCACTTTACCATTTTGGATCTCTAAAATATCCGATGAGGAATTCACTGCAGCGGTAAAAGAATCCGTAGCGGCAGCAGGTCTTTTTGAGACCCTCGAAGAACAATTCGGGAATAATTGGCATCTTAAGATCGAGATCGTAGACGTGGATCGACCTTATTTCGGAACTACTTTTACGGTAAAAACGAAAATCAAATACACTCTATCTAAAGGGACTCAGGTAATTTCCGAACTTTTAGTCGATGAGTCCGGTGAAGCCACAATGGGCGATGCAATATTCGGCGTAAAAAGACTTAGACTAGCAAATGAAAATTCCGCAAGAGCGAATATCAAAAAGTTCTTGGAAGAAGTTTCTAAAATGCAAGTGAAAGCTCCAGGCAAAAAATAACAGTTTATTTGCCGCAGAAGGCGAGAGAAACTCTTTCGCCTTCTTTCCCGCAATTTTTAGGGATCAGACTTCCATCAATTTGCGGAATTGTTCCTTAACAAGATTACCTTCGTTAGACTCAGGATAAGATTTTAAGAAGTTTAATAAACCTTCTACATCTGCCGCGAATTCTTCGTTCAAACTTTTTCGAATATTATATCGGTTCAATAAAGAAAGGATGACCAAATCATCATCCGAGTTTCGTTCTTCTTTAGAGAATAAAGAATGAGTCAGCTTTTTATCGTTCTTGTCCGCAATCTCTAATAATTTCAAGATCGGATAAGTATACAGACCATTTCGAAAATCTTTTAGAGGGATTTTTCCGGTTTGGTCTCCGGCTTGGAAATAATCGATTGCATCGTCTTGTTTTTGGAATAAAGAACCCAAGCGGATCCCGAATTCATGCAGTTTTTTTCTGGTCTTTTTAGGGATATCCGCCAATATTCCGGCCGCTTCCGAGACCGCCCCGAATAGAGATGCTGTTTTTCCATAGACCACTTTATTATAAATATCTAATGTAATTTTGGGATTTTTTTCCCATTCCATCTGAATGAGTTCGCTGACGGAAAGATCCTTGATCACTGTAGTAAACAGATCCATTAGATCCGGAGAACCCAAACTATTTAGATGATCTATCCCGCATGCGAGAAGATAGTCTCCCGCCAAAATAGAAGTTTTATTCCCGAATTTAGAGGGAACACTAGGCATTCCTCTCCTAGTTTGGGCCTCGTCCACCACATCGTCATGAAGAAGGCTGGCGGCATGGATCAGCTCAGCGATCGCACCTACATCGGAATATTTATCTCCCTTATAGCCCAAGATCTTACAAAGGCAATAATGTAGAATAGGACGTATCCTCTTTCCACCGGATCGGATCGTATATTCTTTGATCTCGGCCAGAATTCGTAGATCTTCGTCTATGATATCTTTTAGTTTTTTATCGAACTTACGGACTAAGAGATCCTTCAATCCTTTTGCTTTCACGCGGGTTTCCTGTTACGACAGTATTTAGAAACGAATTTTTGGCTCAAGCAGTAAAGGACGCGAGGAGAGAAGTTCCGGACCAATTTCTGGTCAAGGTTTCCATTTATTGTCCAAGGCAAGAAGATGACGGGAAAGGATCTTTTCCATATCTCTATCCTCTTTTTTACGATAGATATGGATCAGATTGCGGAACATTCTTTTGAGAATTGTCAGACTGCTTGCATGTGTGAAATATCTTTCATGGGCCTGGAATCCGTTCGCTTTTAGAAAACGAATGCAAGTAGAACGATCCAACATCACTCCACCATGATAGGAATCTATATAAGTCTGAAATTCGGAAGATTCGAAATGAAGAAGGAAATGTAGAGGCATATTCACCCCGTATAATGGGAGCTGCAGCCTATGAGCTATTAACAAATAGATAACGGAAAGTGAAATTGGGATCCCTTTTTTAGAAGAGAACACCTTGTGAAGATAAGAATTATTCGGATCTTCATACTGGTCGTGGTTTCCGCCGAAACCTTCTTCCTGGGAGAGGACCCTGGTTAAAAAATGTACTTTAACTTCGTCGGAAGCGAGATCTTCGTTCAGATCCACTAACTCTTCGACACGGATAGCGATCTTATCCAGATAAGTCCTAAACTCCAAATAAGAAAGATCGGGATCGATCACGGAAGAAAGAAGGAACACACCCTCCTCTAGATCATCGTAATGATTCGGATGACCCTTTTCCGCTAAGATAGAATAACGATAACTGATCCTTTCGGAATGAACTGCAGCGCTTACGGAACGTGCAAAAACTCTAAGAGTCGGATCCTTTAGTTCATCTGCAATTTCCTGGACCCTGACTTGCCAAGGGATCATGCCGGCGATCTCTTTTATGATCCTAGATTTATCTTGAAGAGAAGAAAACTCTAACTGATAAAACTTATCCTCGATCTTGTCCGGAGGAAAGGGAACTGTACCGAAAAAAGAATCGGAGGATTGCATATCTATAAAATCCGATTTCAAAAACGAAAGTCAATTCGGATCTGAAATGATTGTGTAAAAAAGGATGAGCAGTATAAATTAACTATGTCTTCCATCTTTTTCGAACACACTTATTCAAGTGATCGGAAAAATTAAATGAGACTTTTGTTATGTTAATAGAAATATTCGGGTTAGAAAAATTTCTTTCTCTAACCCAAGAGGATTAAGCGGTTACTTGCTCTAATTCTTCTAACGCTTTCTTTTCTTGTTCCGCATTCGGAGGAGTTCCATGCCATCCTGGATTATTTTCCATGAAAGAGACACCTTTTCCGAGTACTGTTTCGAAAAGAATAATGGTTGGAGAACCTTTATGAGTTTTTGCCTTTTCGAAAGCGGAGATAATAGATCCGATATTATGACCGTCCGCTTCTAATACATTCCATCCGAATGCGGCAAACTTTTTATTAAGAGGTTCCAGATTCATCACGTCTTTGGTGAATCCGTCGATCTGGATCCCGTTTTTATCCATAAACGCGATGAGGTTATCTGTTTTGTAATGAGCGGCGGATTGAGCCGCTTCCCAGGTCATACCTTCTCCACATTCTCCGTCGGAAATACATGCATATACTTTGTAGTCTTTTTTAGAAAGTCTTGCACCTAAAGCGATCCCGACTGCAACGGAAAGTCCTTGGCCCAAAGATCCGGAAGAACTTTCGATCCCTTTTAAATAACGGGTAGAAGGATGTCCCTGTAATTTAGAGTTTATGTTCCTAAAAGTAAGAAGTTCAGACTCAGGAAAAAATCCAGCCTGAGCCATGGCAGCATAACGTACTGCGCATACGTGACCGTTGGAAAGGATGAGCCTGTCTCTATCTTCCCAATCCGGATCACTAGGTTTATGATTTAGGACCTTTTTGTATAATACTGCGTAGATATCCGCAAGTCCGAGAGGACCTCCCGGGTGACCGGATTTTGCCGCAGTGACCATTTTGATCACGTTTTTGCGGATATTATTGGCGAATATTTTGATTTCTTTGGTGTCTTCCACGTAAACAAGCTCCGGTATTAATTCGAGCGGAACAAAAACAGTCCCGATAGATAAACGAGTGTGTATAATGGTAGAAAAATAAAATGAAGCTTCCTATGGAATTCTTTTTTTCTAGTCAGTCCGGACCAACCCATGAGTAACATCAGAATAAGTGTAATAGCCGCAATCGCTCTATGAATGTCTATATACAGTTTATCAACAGTTGCGATCAGGCCTGACTGCTCTATCCCTGGTCCTAAATACTTTAAACCGAGCAAATAAACCGCAGTGCTCAAATTGAAAAGGATCCCTCCCAAATTAAAGATCCTATGCAATCGGTTATTCCGAAAACGAAACCAATAACCCGTATAAAAAAATAGGATAGAGAGAGTCATTCCGGTATTGATCAGAAAAAGAGACATCTGTCCAAAAGACAATATTCGAAAGCTGGAGAAAATCCTTTTTAATCGATTGACCCGACAAAATGATTTCGAAAACTGTCTCTTGAACGCTGCCTTAGCTCAATTGGTAGAGCATCTGATTTGTAATCAGACGGTTGTGGGTTCGATTCCTATAGGCAGCTCGTTCATTTTCCGAATAAGATTGACCGGCCACCCTGAGCAAAAATAATGGCTCTCAACAACGGGTAGGTACTCAAGCGGTCAACGAGGGCAGACTGTAAATCTGCTGGCCCAGCCTTCGAAGGTTCGAATCCTTCCCTGCCCAAAAATTTCTTCCTTTCCCATTAAAACTAAATCCTAATACACAAAAAAGTTCGGAAGGATTCGAATAGAGCGATGCGAGACAGGAAGTCGAGCAAGCATTGCGACGAGCCTACGCGAGCGAGGCAGGAGTGCCGAGCGAAGGGGAGGCGAATCCGTTTTTCATTATCTAGTATCAGTCAGGATAAAGGGATCTAATAAATTCTTTCACTTCTAATGGAATTAACCTAGACTTTTTCGCTCCATTGATAAGGCGTATCATAAGTTCTTCCGAAGCTGGAACATTTCTCGCCAATATTCTTTTCTCTAAATTTATCTATTCCTAAAACGAAATAAAGATGCCGCTTAAAGTTACCCGTTGACGCATCGAAGTATGAGTCACCCGGTTTAAGGCTCATATTTCGATAAAAATGAAGTAATTTCGTTATGCTCCTTTAAAGATTCCTTAATGGATTTTATTTCGTCTTGAGTTTTATTTAAGAAGACAAGTAGATCTTCGATATCAATGGGAATACTTGAACTTCCCGGGTCACGCCATTCAGGCACTAAAGATGAATTATGGCAATAGTCGATTAACTGCGCTACCGTATAATGAATATATTTATGAAATACCTCATCTAATATCTCGATTTCGGCTTCAGAAAGTTTCTTAATTGCCTTTTCTTTCTTTAACTGAATCCATCGATCTTCCCGTATAAGATAATCGTTAAATAGAGATGGTAGTTCGACATTCTTTTTAATATTATTATAAGTTTTACTTACTATCGGTCCATAAGGTAAAGATGCAAAACTATCCCCCGTGATCGGAAAATTATATTCTTTGAGAGCTTCTCGGTCCGCAAAGTATAACATTTTTATCAAACGAATGATTTCCATTTTTGAACCTTCTGCCTTTGACAAAAGGTAACTAATAGATTCGATGGTTTTTTCCGAATTATAGTGGAACTCGAGCATAGATTTACCTACGGACTACATCTTATCATTCGTTTACATATCTGTACACTGTTTTTTGACGGAATAAATTAAAAGGGAGTAATAAATTTAAGAATATTCATTCCGTTTTTATATAAAAATATTCCAACAACCGCGACAGCGATGCGCAGGGCTTTAGTCCGGGCTTGGCCCGGATGAGCGCGGATGCGCGAACCCGAAGCAGCGCGCTCTCTTGCGAAGCGAGAGAGTCGCCCAAATCATGAATTAAGGGAACCTGCACACCAACCAAGGTCTCATGAAGAACAAGAGAGCTATTCATGAAACTCAAAAAAGAATCATATTACCATAGATAATCCTTCTGAGTCTCTGGAAGAGATCAGTGTTCAGAATAAAAAATCCCCCGAAGAAATTGTAGAATTAATTTTGAAGTGAACCTGGATATGAACTTTAATAGATCGATTAAAACTTATAAAAAAACCAAGAGTGACGTTTTAAAAACATTTGCAGTAGCTGTAATAACAGTGATAGCCGCGTGCTTCCTTTTGATTGACTGCAAAAAATCTTCCGCTTCGGAAGCTCAAACGATCGCGATCATCAATACAAATATTTTTGATGGAAAAGATCTGATCCAGGATCACACTCTGATCATCAAAGGGAATCGTATTCATTCTATCGGTGGAGATATTCCCGAAGGCGCTGCTATTATAGATGCAAAAGGCGGAATGTTAATGCCTGGCCTGATAGACTCTCATGTTCATACTGATATCGATGGTTTACATGACGCTCTCTTGTTCGGAGTTACTACTGAACTGGAGATGACAGGCCAATGGATGTTTTGGGAGCGTTGGCAGCTTGCAAATCGGAATGATATTGCCGATATGCGTTCCGCAGGTATGGGGATCACTCCTCCTGGTGGACATCCTACACAATACATGCAGTTGAGCAGCAACTGGTTCTTAAAAACATTTTATCGTTATCCATTCGTTTCCACTCCGGAAGAAGCGATCCAATTTGTGGACAAACAAGTAGAAGGAGGTTCCGACTTCATTAAGATCATTATTGAAGATGGAGATACTGTAGGCACTCCTGGACTTCCTGTAATTGACGATGCAACCTTAGTTGCTTCCGTAAAGGCGGCTCATCGTAGAGGCAAGATGGCAATCGCTCATGTCACTTCTGTTTCAGGAGGACGTAGAGCAATTTCTGCAGGGGTGGATGGATTAGCGCATATGTTCTTTGATAAGAAACCTGACAAAGAATTTATCTCTGAAATTAAATCTTCCGGTGCTTTTATTGTGCCTACATTAACTACACTTTCTACCGCTTTCGGGAATAGTCCTCGCACATTACTTGAAGATAAACGTGTTAGTTCCAAATTGAGCAAAGAATGGCTAGAAGCTCTTTCCAAAAATATGAATGTTTATCCTAAAGGAAAGATTGAAGATTCCTTCGAAAGTGTGGCAGCTCTTCATAAAGCAGGCGTTGATATATTAGCCGGAAGCGATGTATCTGAGCCTATCGCAGATCTTGGGGGGCTTGCTCATGGAGCAAGTCTTCATCATGAATTACAATTATTAGTAGCCGCGGGATTCAAACCTATAGAAGCGTTGCGTGCTGCAACTTCCGTTCCAGCGAAAAGATTTAGTCTAAACGATCGGGGCAGGATCTTTCCAGGTGCAAGAGCGGACTTAATTTTGGTGGATGGAGATCCGCTTCAGAATATTTCTGATACTTTATCGATTCGTAATGTTTGGCGAGCGGGAGTTCAACAGTAAGTTGGAGCAATTCTTTTAATTCTTACTCCAAACCACATAAGAAGGTTTTACGGAAACCACAAAGTATTTATCCTTGATCCGGATCTCAGCGTAAGCACGATTTAGAACTTTACGATATACTATATATTCCAGATTCCAAGGGCCAGGTTCGGAAGAAGGACCTAAAATTTTTGGTAACGCAGGCTCCGCATTCGATTCGGATTCTCCGTTTTTCCAGATCCATTTTACGGAAAGAGGAAGATAAGCAGGATCTGCAAATGCAAAACTCGCTTCTTCCTCTTCTTCTGCCACGATAGAAAGTAATGTTTCCAAACTTCCAGGAGAAACTTCTTTGCAGAACTGAGGTTGTATCGAAGGAGTCCCGAAGAATGGCCTACGTATTATCTTACATAAATATTTTGCTCTGTCCGGGACCACAAGATCCGCTTCTTTGTCTCGAGCATCCCAGAATGGAAATTTATTCCTGTTCTCCGGAGGGATAAGTTTGTTTAGAATATCCGCTGATTCGGAATCTTCTTCAGAGTCGTCATCTTTATCTGAAGTTTTGGAACCTACTTGTTTTAGAAATAGATCGATTGCTTCTCTACCTCCACCTTCAAGTGCATAAGCAAATACCGGATCCGGATTTTCTCTCATTAAAATTTTGAGAGCAGGCAAATAGGTTTGGATCCAGTCCCAATTACCGGACTGGCAGATCTTCTTCATTAATATTTCGGATTCATCGCCTGCGTTGAACGAATCTCCGATCATTGTGCAGGCTTCTTTTTTTCTATCCATGATCAGCAGATTTTTTGCAGTCTCCCATTTTCCTCTTTTGGAAGAAGCGTAGGTGCTGCTTGTCAGAAAATATCTGGTGCTGGATTCGAATTTTCCGTTATGCCTGAGAAACTTCGCGTATAAGAATAATAGGTCCGATTTAGATTCATTGCTTAATTCTTTGAATCTTCCGGACAGAAATACTCTTTTATACGGTGTTCCTTTTCCGGATTGTATAGAAGATCCTACCCAAAGCGGGAGAGCCTCGTCTCTTGTGAGAACATCTTTGGAAAACAGATAAAAGAATACATTATCCCATCCTTCAAAATCCCTTTGTTTCATTTTAAGAGAATAACAAAGACGGATCAAAGAATGATTTTCTTTTTTGGATAATACTCTGTATGGATCAGGAGGAGTCGGTTGGATCAGTTCTCCTGTTTCAGGATGTACGGTTGGTTCAGGCGGTTCCCAAACCGGAGTTTCCTTTGAGCAAGAATTTATAACTGCTAATAAGGAGAACGGTGTGACTCCCAATCCGTCCGAGAGTGTTTTTACGAGAGAAGACCATTCTCCCTTCTTGTTTTTCAAACTTCCTGCTCTTGTTTGGTATTGGATGGCAGGAAGGTATTTATTAAATTTTTCGTATAAAAAGTAGAGCCTGGAAGATGCAGTTTTTTTAAAGTCCCCTGTGCCGGAAGATCTGACTACTTCTTCGTATAATGGGATCGCAAATACGGGAGAAAGTTTTTCTAACTCGTAAGCTTCTTCATAAGACACCGCGAAACTCAAACTCGGGAATAAAGAAAATACCAGAAAGAAAAGAACCGCATTCTTTCTTTTAGAAAACATTCTTCAAAAGCTCCTGTTTTGCATCCGACTTATGGGTGAGAGGACAGGTCTCCGCAGGAAGATGAGATGGATGAAATAATTCACTGGTCTTTTTAGGACAATCCGGCCCGGGAAGTTTTCCGGACTCAGGACAGATTTCCAAAGTTACTGCTCTTTGAGAGTATTGGTATTTTTTTCTTTCTTCCTTATCACCGGACTCCGCAGAATCGAATAATTTAGCGATGGTTCCCCATAAAGGAGCGGCAATTGTTCCGCCTAACGCAGAATTTCCCATTCCAAAACTTGGAGAATCATAACCCAGCCAAACCGCCATAGAGATCCCAGGTCTTACTCCTACGAACCAAGCATCTCTATGATCGTTTGTGGTCCCTGTTTTTCCGGCGACTTCTCCCCTATAGCCTGTGTTTCGCACACCTGCATGATTTGCGCTTCCATGTAGTAGATCCACCATGATCTCCGCAGTAGGAGGTGTGATCGCTTTTCTGGTTTGAGGCCATTTCAAATTGAATTCGTCCTGGTCCTTTCTTTGGTAAACAACGTTACCCGCTCTATCCACCACTTTTTCGATCAAATGAGGTCGTACTATATTTCCGTCGTTCGCAAACGCGGAATATGCAGAAGCCATTTCTAAAGGAGAAAGTTCCAAGGAACCCAATGCCAATGACAAATCCCGTCTGAATCTGCTTTTCAGAACTTTCTCTTCCGGAAAGAAGAACCTTTCGAATGCGGAGGAAATCTCGCCTAATCCTAGTTTTTCGGCGATTTGGACCGCTGCAGTGTTCTTGGATTTTGCAAGTGCAACTCTTAGAGAAATATCTCCATCGTATTGGTTTCCTATATTCTCAGGCATCCAATTCGAAACTGAGTTTTTATAGATCAAAGGTGCGTCTAAGATATGAGTCGCAGGATTTGCGATCCCTGAATCGATCGCTTCCGAATACAGGATCGGCTTGATCGTAGATCCTGTTTGTCTATACATTCCGGTGGCTCTAGGAAATTGATTATCAGACTTGAATTCCGTTCCTCCATGTAAAAGAAGAACATCTCCAGTCTGGGGATCCACTGCTACCACCGCGGCCTGAAGCCCGCTGTCTCCGCCGGTTACAAATCGATCGGTATCTATGAATAATTCCAATGCAGGAGAAAGATCCGCGACTAAATTCCTAAAAGGAGTTACATCGGAATTTTTACCATTTTCAGTAAGACGATTTCGTCTAACCTGTCCTCCTTTCAGAAGATTTTCCACATGAGTTTTGACTACCTTTTGCAATTCAGCCTGAACAGGCTGGGAAATTGTGGTATAAACTGAAAATCCTCCGCTTTCATATATATTCGTATCAGGATACATAGTTTGGAGAAATTTTCTGACATGCTCGGTCACATAAGGAGAATCATCCTTACGATTTCCATACACTGTTTCCCCGGGAGAGCGGGTGTTGAATGTTTGGTAGATGTCTTGGATCGCAGGTCTTAGGTCTTCTTTTAATGCACCGTCATTTTCCAAAGATCGGACGATCGCCTCTACTCTTCCGGAAGATAGATCAGGATTTTTTAATGGAGAAAAACGATTGGGAGCGGATGCCAAAGAAGCAAGAACGATCATCTCTGATACATTCAAGTCTTTCGGTTTTTTTCCGAAATAAAACTCGGACGCGCTGGCAAATCCGAAGGCGCCATGACCCAAATACACATTATTCATATAATGTAATAGGATCTTTTCTTTGTCCAAGGAAGATTCAAGAGCGTAGGCAAGTTGAGCCTCTTTCAACTTTCTTCCCAAACTTTTTTCACGATCATTCAGAAGGATACGAGCTAGCTGCTGCGTGATTGTAGAAGCGCCTTGTTTAAATCGAAGACTGATAATATTTACGAAGAACGCTCTAAGCACTGAAGAATAATGAATTCCACCATGAGAGAAAAAGCTTCGGTCTTCTACAAGAAGCACCATTCTTTTTAAATTCTCAGGATAAGCTTCCCATTCTAAATTGCTTGTCTTTTTGCCGAAAATTTCGGAAACCTTTCTGCCGTCCCTATCATAGATGACGGTCGGTTGATGAATATAAAAAATGCTTAATAGACCGGGAACTTCTGCTTCTCTTTGGATGACTCCCATCCAGAAAAAGATCAGGAACACTAATGCCAAAGGTAAAGGGATCAGAACGAGCCAGATATTCGGACGGAATTTAGGAAATTGGAACCTTCTTCCCTTTTCTAATAATCTTTCCGACAAGGTTTTGATAGGACGATGGAATGCAGTAGGAGTCTCTGTTTCGGTCCTGACCTTTTGGAACCAAGGACGATCTTCGGAAGAATTTTTAGACCAGGACTCTTTCCAATTCTCCCATTTGGACTGGATACCTTCTAAAAAACTTGCAATTGGAGATTCTTTGGGGACTTCTTCTTGGATAGGACGAACAACAGTTCTTTCTCTTTCCTGGTATGTTGGAATTCCAACAGGAGGAGTAACGGGCATCTCCTCTTTGGGAGACGGCGCCAATGGAGATCCTTCTCGGACTTCCAAAGGAGAAGATACATATTTGACCAATGCCTTCTGGCCGCAGCGATAACAAGTGAGTTTAAAAACAGTCCCGGTGGGAACTCCTTCAGGCAGCCTGGAAATGGTTCCGCAAGAAAGGCATTCAAACTTAGATTCTGTAAGAGTGCGGACCTTGGTTTCCAACATCTCTATTAATGTCGGAGAGATCCGCTAACCCTACAAGCAAGAAAGTGTTACGGTACGGGTTTTCTTTCGGTGATTACCAGGAAATCCGCCAATTTCCAATCTTCTTCTTGAAAACTTTTGCCTTCTTCCGAAGGGAAAATGCTTACAGTCAAAACATTCAGGCCCATCTGTTTCAGCCGATATGTCAGCCCCAAACTTCTATCAGAATGAAATCTTCCGTTCACATGCACTATCTTTCTTTTTAGTAAAAAGTATGCCTCTGCAATCGAGTCTGCCATAGAAGCATCCCAAACATATTGAGCATCTATAAATTTTTGTTTATCAGGAGTAAATCCCGTGGGCGAATGTTCTGCGATCATTGCGGACAGAAGTTCTTCGTATTCTTTTTGTCTGAATAAATTATAAGTATATCTAGGGGGAAGAAAGGGAGATCTGATCTTATATAAAGAATCCAATCCTTGGTGAGATACAAGGTTCACATATTTTCTGGGAGCGTTAGCCGCAAGCACCGGGAGATTTTTTTCTTTCGCAAAAGAAACCATAGGATGATAATCCGTTTGGTAATTCGGCCAAAATTTTCCCGAATTCAAAAAACCTCTTTCAGTGATCTCTCCCTTACAGTATTCATCCACGGATCTTTGTTGGTCCTTCTCCAGCATCTCCAAGGAAAGAAGTGTAGAATATGTCGAGGTCAATCTTTTGAAAGCCTCCAATTTCCAAGCATGTCCAACCTTATCATTATGCTCTTCTCCGAAAATAATGACATCAGCATCTTTCGCCTTTTCGATGATAGACGAAAGCTCCACCTTAGATTTACTTTTTGAATCATAAATTTCAGGAGTAAAAGTTTGGGAGAATAAGAAAGAAGGAAAAAGAAGAAGGAACCAAAAAATACGGACCAGCATGAAACTTAGTTTGGAAATCGAAAGAAAAAAGAAAAGAACTTAAATAGGCATTAGAAGGTTGTAAATCGATCGACAAAGATCCGAATGATCGGATCATTCTACCACTTTTGTAGAGGTGAAGATGAATACGGAAACTGTTACTATCAAAACGGCTCATGGAGAAATGCAAACATTCGTAGCTTATCCGGATTCTTCTCCTTCTCCTTGTATTTTAGTATTGCAGGAAGCCTTTGGAGTAAACGATCATATCAAAGATATTGCAATTCGATTTGCTAAAGAAGGTTATCTTGCGGTCGCTCCGGAACTTTATTACAGAACTGCTCCTCCGGGATTTGCGGGAAGTTATGAAGACTTCATGGCATTAAAACCTCATTTCAGCCAATTGACTCCTGAAAATTTACGATCCGATCTGGATGCGGTTTTGGATTGGATCAAAACAAATCCTAAAAGTATTCCTGATAGAATTGCAAGCATCGGTTATTGTTTAGGCGGATACGTTTCGTTTTTAGCAAACTCACTTTATAATTTCAAGGCGGCGGTTTCGTATTACGGCTCTAGGATCGTTCAAACTTCGGAAGAATATGCCCCAAAACAAAATGCACCTTTACTTTTGGTTTGGGCAGGCAAGGATAGAAGTGTAAAACAAACTCATATAGCTGCGATCTCAGAATTACTAAAAACTTCAGGGAAAAATTATGTGGAGTTGGTTTTTTCAGAAGCAGAGCATGGGTTCTTCTGCGATGCAAGAGCGGCGTATCATAAATCTTCCGCCGCTCAGGCCTGGGCAATCACATTAGCTTTTTTGAAAGAACATGTGTAGAGCACTGTTTGTAGGAGTTCCAATTCGCGGACTTATTTTAAATTTTTCTCAATCTCATCAGTGACTTCTTTGCTATCCGGTTCCGTTCCGGAACGAAATCTTGCTACGATCTTACCGGTAGGAGAGATCAGGAACTTTTCAAAATTCCATTTTACATCACCCGGATCAGGAGAACTGGAAGTGAGATATGTATACAGAGGATGTTGGTCATCTCCCTTGACTGAGATCTTGGACATCATATCAAAGGTTGCACCTTTTTTCACTCTACAGAATTGTTCTATCTCTGCATCGCTACCAGGTTCTTGGGAAAGAAAATTATTCGCAGGAAAGCCTACTATCTCGAAACCCTTCCCCTTATATTTTTTGTATACCTTTTCCAAGTTTTCGTATTGGTAGGTATACCCACATTTGGAAGCTACGTTTACTATAAGTAAGGTTTTACCTTTGTATTTGGAAAGTGCCACATCCTTTCCTTTGATATCCTTTACGGTAAAATCATACACAGCCTTAGGAGCTGCAAATAGAGAAGAGGAAACAATCAATAAGGAAAGAAAGATCAAAACGGATTTGAAAGCCATAGTGGAATCATATCCGAATCCCGGAAACAGGTCCATCCGTTTCCGGGATAATATCTAGCTCTTAAACCGGTTTTTTACAGAAGATCGTTTTATTGCAAAACGAACTCTCTGGAAGTCCCGGTGAATTTTTTATAAGTCCAGAAAATTCCCCAGAACTGTTTTGCCAAACCGTTGTATACAACCCTGTAAGTTCCTGCCTGTTGGTTGCGGATCAACCAAGTGATAGTCACTTCGGATGTAGCAGAAAGATCTCCACCTGTTCTTGCCCAATCATAAGCCGTATACGGATTATTATCGTTTGCAACAGTAGTCCAAGAACTTCCGTTCTTTTTCTGGATCTCTAAATACGTATAAGTATTCGGATCATAAAAAGAAGAAAGAGATCCATCCAGTTTTTTATCCTGAACCACTCTTGGATGTGAACCTTGGAATTTCACTGTCACGCTATCTTTGACTCTATTATAGGAAGAATTTGCATCGGTCAGAACTTTTCCAAAATCTCCTCCATCATTCACTATACCGTTTTGGGATAACCAAGTTTGCACAAACTGTTGGTTAGAAAGATCCGGAGGATTCGGTCCTGCAGTTGTGGAACGATTTGCTACTATATCCTTTGCAATCCTATCAAACTCTTGGATCAATGCCGCGTTCGCCCAAGGGCCGTAAGCGGTAAATCCGCCTTCGAAGTTCTGAGCGGAATATTCTTCACGAGTAGTTAGATATTGTGCATAAGCATTTGCCATTGCTCCTACGACCACGTTGGAGATCCCCACCGGTGCAAGAGTTGTAGTTAACTTTGCTTTCAATCTTCTTCCTGCGTTCGTAGTTACCTCGAAAGGAGAAGCCACAATCGCAGTATTTCCTATCGTGATCACTTGCAGAGGAAGGACCACTGGAACAAAAGGTACCTGAGGATTCGGGAACCAGAAACTATCCACTTCCCCCACAGGAAGAAGAGTGAATTTTTCCTTATCACATGCCTCATACTTTGTGGAACTCAAAGCTAATTGAGCAAGCGGCCAGAGATACCCTAAGATCTGAGCGGCACCGCTTAAGTTGGTCAAAGAATAATTCTTTTTAACCCAAGCTCCATTCTCGAATACGAAATCATTCCGGATCTCACCTTCTTTTGCAAATTCTACTGGAGCGCCTTCTTCATCTCCCGCCAAAAATCCACCGCCGATTGTCGCAACACAGGTAGTATTTCCCGTGCCCGTATCCCAAGGCATGGAGAAGGTCCCGATATAAGAAGGATCTACAGCCACTTTATTATTCCAAACAACATGAGAATGTCTGTATCCGATATTCCCTGTAAGAGTGGTGGTAGCTGCATTATATAATTCTAATGCTCTAGCTCCTTGTTTAGTTCCATGAACGATAGGGTTTTCCAAAGAATCCAGACTTGGATCAATATCATTCGGTCTTAAGAAAGGTTTTGTAATATCGGAAGGATCCGGTGTATTCGGGCTCACATCTCCCATAGGCCCCTGAGGGAATGCAGCCACAAAATTCCCGCCAAATGTGCTTTCCGCCAAGTAAGAAGCGTAACCTTTATTATCTCCGTGTGCCCTACGATTCGTAATTCCGAGAGAAGTTCCGTGAACCGCAAACCAATTCAATAATCCGATCGGAGAACCGTCAGTGCCTTCAAAACGGAGCAAACTCATGGTCTCGTTTATATTAGAAGAATAATTCGCTTTATCCAAGTTCCAAGCATACGCAGCAGAAGATCTATTATTCGCAAAATTGGAAAGATTTCCCGCGACAAATTTAATCCTTGCTTCTCTTCTATTATTATAAGCCGCCTTGATAGAATCAGCGATACCGTTCACTACTATATTATAATGAACCTTATCAAAACCGACCACTCCGTTGAATAGATTGAATAATGTGTACCAGGAAATATTAGAAGGAGCGGAATGTGTATGGGTCGCGAATAAAAGAACATTATCATTATTAAACGCAGATCCGTAACCGTCGGCCTGTAACTTTTTAACTACACCCATCTTTACACTTTGGTACATATGGATCATATCGTTGGTAACAATCGCCACCCTTGCTCCACCCGGACGTTCAATCACGAACGCTCTGGAATAAAGCCTCATAGCCAAACCGGACATCTGGTCACCAGGACTATTATACCCGGTGCTTGATTGCACAAAAGGTCCGGTAATATCAGCCTTCGCTGCACCTACCAAGAACACATCCGCAGGAGTAGATGTAGGTAAAGCGAGACTATTTAGAATAGGATTAGAGCTGGATCCTTTCACTCCATTAGAAGAAACGGCCAGTTCTAATAATTTATCGTCGTCCGACTTCTGATCACAACCGGTTAGGATGAATATCAGAGTCAATGCTAGGGTTAAAAATTTCGTATATTTGTTTTTCATTTCCCTTGCCTCCACAGTTCAACAAAGTGGGTTAACCGAAATTTAAGGAAGGTCAAACGATTTTTAAAAAAGATGTAAGTGAGCACTTACGTTCGAAATAAACATTATAAGTTTTGAATTTATTTCGAACGACGATGTATCACTTCTTGAGCAATTTTATAATTAAAATATAAGTGATCGGTACATCGATGTAAGTAGGGGCTGTTAGATTGGCTGATCTATATATAAAATAGCCCAAGCAGAAATACACTCTCATATTCCTTACTTGGGCCGATTCTCTGATCTTATTATAAAGAATTTTATTTCTTAGCGATAAACCAATCGAAACTAAAACTTGCTACATTCGCTTGGGTCTCGTCAAAAAGTTCCACCCCTACGGTAAGTCCAGCCCTTCCCTTCTTCTCAAGTTGGGCCATAAACGTGGACCATTCTTGTTCGTCGATAACTCCTCTGGAGACTACTCTGCCTTGTGCTGGCTTCTTATATTTTACTTCTGATTTGCGAACAACCGGAATAATTTCAAAAGGGAGAGAAGCTACTCTGGAAAGTAAATATTCACCTCCGCTTCCTTCTGCGAGAGCGAATAACGCTGCGGCGTGTCCGGAGCCTACATGATTTTTATAGATTGGTTTGTCTTCCATGACTAAGAGAGCATCCTCTCCCTGTTTAGGTCTGGAAAGCTGGATATGTACATTGAACGGTATGGACAAAACGTCGAATTTCTCTGTCATATGCCTAGTTAGAAATTTCGTTCGTTTTATATCAAATCGAAAAGAAGGTAGATGATCGATTTATTCTTAGATTCGTTTGTAAAACGAACTTTTGGATCATTCCATATCCAGCATTTTCATCTGGTATTGTAATTTTCCTCTCGAGATTTTCAGAAGCCTTGCCGCCTCGGATTTATTTCCTTTACATTTCTGTAATGCTGTTTCAATCAATCTTCTGGAATACATAGAGACCAGAGGTTCGAATCCTGCCGCATAAGATCCGTTTGCGATCGGGATCTCTCCCATTTCTTCTCTTTGAGAACTTTTAAGTTCCAATAATTCAGGGGGAAGATCCGAAATTTTGATATGATCCCCTTTAAGATCCGCAAGCGTTCGGATGATACAATTCTCCAATTCTCTAATATTTCCTGACCAAGGGAATTCCAAGAACAGATCCATAACATCTTCGCTTATATTGGGTTTATCCATTTCCATTTGTTTGGAATAATGTTCTACGAATCGATTCGTAAGAAATGGAATATCCGATCTTCTTTCCCTTAAAGGAGGGATCCCAATTTCGAATACATTGATCCTATAATATAGATCTTCTCTAAAAGTTCCTTTTGCTACCATGGATCTCAAATTTCTGTGAGTAGCAAAGATCGCTCTGCATTCTGCCTTAAGCTCCGAACGTCCTCCTACTTGTTTGTATTTACGTTCTTGCAATAATCTTAATATTTTAGGCTGGATCTCTATAGGCATCTCGCCCACTTCGTCGAAAAATAATGTTCCGCCGTTTGCTTCCGCAACTAACCCCGCATAATCGGACTTTGCGTCTGTAAATGCTCCTTTTACATAACCGAAAATCTGGCTTTCCCAAAGATTTGCAGGTACAGCGGCGCAGTTGATCGGAACAAATGGGCTGTCTTTCCCTCTTCCCAATTCATGAAGAAGTCCCGCAATGATCTCTTTTCCGGTACCAGTCTCTCCTGTGATCAATACAGGTTGTTCTCTTCCCGAAATTCTTTCCACTCGATCCACTACCGCCTGCATACTTCTGGAGGCGTATATTAAGGTTTTATTAGATAATACTCTTTCCTGAGGGACAGCGTCATAGATAGAATCCCTTTCTAAAATGGTCCTTTCCAAATTGGAAGTATATTGTTGTAGTTCTTGCCTTGCTTCTCGAATGGAACGGACCATTGCATTGAATGCTTGGGTCAAGAGTCCTATCTCGTCCTTGTTTCGGACTTCTACTTCGACGGAAAGTTCACCTCCTTCTACCCTATCTAATCCTTTTAATAAAGCGAATAGAGGATTTAAGATGGAAATTTTCATAAAGATCAGAAACCCGAAGATCAATACGCATAGACCTACAAAAAGCCGGATCGCCCAATCCAAAACATATCCGTGAACAAAACTTCTGTAAGAAGAATATTCCAGTCCCATCTCGGTATTATTTATGAAATTCTGATATACAATCAGAGGTTTTCCGGAAGAAGTCAGAACAAAAGAACGAACTCCTAAAACTGCGGCGCTCAGATCCGATTTGGAAGTATTTTCCCCTATTTTAGAAAGAAAAACGGAATCTTTAGGAGGAGATATTAGTTTCGCATTTTGTAATACATTAGTTTGGATACTATCGTATTCATTTTCTATTGCCTTGCTCAATCCGCCTGACATTACCTGGGTCACAGATAGCGCCATTGCAAGAACTATAGTCAATATCCTCACTGTAAGAGAAGTCCTATGCCCTCCATAACTTACGAAGAATATATGAAATATAAAAAATCCGGAAATAACGGAAATTGCTAATGCGTTTACGAATATTTCCGCACTTACTTGGCCTAATCTGAATAAGGTAAGATAAATGGTAGGTATCAAAAAGTTCAGGAAGAAGGAGCCTAAGATCCCTGCAAGGGCGATCCTTTTCTGATCTTTATTCTTTAAGATCTGAACGATCGCGATCCCTATCACACTAAATACAAAAAATAAGGAGAAGATTGCGACCACTCTTCCAGGAAAAGTCGCAGTTAGATCCCAGTATTGTCCGTTAAACCTGAATGTTTTTGCCGCATCCTTTGTTTCCCATACGAACCAGAGAGAAATACATGCGGCAATCCCTAATTGTATCTTGAAAAGAATAGATGATACCTTAGGAAAAATAACGGATGGAAATTTCAGAAAAAATCTTTGAAAAAAAACCGCGGCAAACAATGCAGCGGATACAGTGATCCATCTATGTAATGCGCCTCTTGGATCCGTTTCAATGGATGCATATACACATGCAGAATATAAAAAGACTAAACATAAAAAAGAGAGCATCAACTCTCTGATCCCGGAGATCTTATTTTTTACGCTTAGGCAATACACTACTCCTAAAATACATAGAAGAACTGCGATCAAAAAGGAAAGGGTCAGGAATTGAAGATACATGAAATAAAAGCGGAGTTTAAAAAGACCATTCCGAAACGGAAGGTCAAGCGACATTTCGATTTTCTTGGATCAAGTTCCGAAACGCCGCTTAAGTGATAATTCTAACGTTTTCCTTTTTTATTAAAATATTCTTCCAATCTTTCTTTTATATTCTCTCTGATATCCGAATAGAAAAGCCCATAGTCGGAGATATGATAATTTTTCTTATTCCCTCTTCTGGATTCGTAATTCGGATTGGAAGGTAGATCCACCCAAAGCATCTCTCCTTCACATTTTGTTCTGACATAGGCCTTATCCAATTCGGAAAACTGGATACCCACTCCGCCTTTATGTTCTTCCTTCGGAGTTTCAGCACTATTCGGGGTCCAGTTCACTGGACTCACACAGACTCCACCTACATATCTTTCGGGCGGAAGTGCAAAATCAGAAAGTTGTGAACCCCATTTTTTGGAATTCCAACTGATATAACATCCTAGCTCTTTTGAGTTTTTGCATATTTGCAGATTTTTAAATTCAGAAGAATGTACTGCCCAACCAGGAAGATATGCAGCTACGAAGTTCGGGACCTTCTTCTTATCCAAATATTCTTTCAATACATAGACAAGCATCATAGAACCTTGGCTATGACCTGCGATAAAAAATGGTCTTCCTTGGTTATAATGTTTCAGATAATGATCGAATGCGGAAAGCACATCTTTTTTTGCGATCTCGAATGCCTTCTCTCCGTTTCCGGAATCATCTATAAAAGAATATAACGCCGCCTGTCTATATCTAGGCGCATACACTTTTGCAGATTCATTAAAAACGGATGCCTGCATTTTTAAAGGAGAAAGTCCGTAAACGATCAGACTACTTCCTATCTCGGCATTCCATCCTTCCGCCTTAATAAAAGTGGTAGGATGAACAAAGAATACATCCGCCTTCGCAGTATTTTGTCCGTCCTTGAAACCCGCTATCGAAGGGACCTCATCCGGATCGTCTTTCAATTCCGGAAGTGCTGCCCAGGATTCTTTTTTAGAATAATCGGGAGAAGGCGGAACATTCTCCCGGGTAAAAGGACCCGAAGGTTTGATCAAATAAAGAAAGATCGAAGTGCAGTTTGAAAATAAAAATCCCCAAAACAGTAAAGAAGAATATAAGAAAAGTTTCATGCGTTAGAAATCCTCCTCTTTCCCTTTGATTTTTTGGGAAAGATAGCAGAAGATAGAAAGCAATATCCGTGCCGAGTGGAGAAGGTCCCAATCTCATAATCCTTAGCATATAACCGCGATTCTACTAGTTTAGCGGAATAGAAATCGATTGAAATCAATCAATTGTCCATTTTCGGCGATTGAAAATGATCATTTGAATTTTCTTAGAATAGCGATTCCGCGAATACTTTCAAAATTTTGAATCCATTTTGTAGAACATACGCTATGCAAAACATTTTTTGCGTTAGGCACAGGTCTTGCTTTAGGAAGCATACCGGCCGAATGAATTCGGTTCGGGGAGGAAAAAAATGCTGAAGAGAATCACGATGTTAATGCCTCTATTGATCTGCGCACTGTTATTTGCAGGTGCTGGAGAAATGGATGCTGCTCGTTGTAAAACAACCGGTCTATTGATCAAGACGACTAGTTGCTCTTACTCTACAAAAAAGATCGAAGCAAGACCAGGAATATTCAGGGACGTAAGATACCAAGTACCTGAAGGAACTGCTCCTGCAGGAGGATGGCCTGTCGTAGTAATGTACCAAGGATCTTTCTTTACGGTACAATTCTCACGTACCCAAGGAGCACCTTTCGGAGGATATTACGAAGTAAAAGTCATCGAGAAGATGTTGGATAATGGATTTGCAGTGATCGCTCCGGATGCGGGGTTGGATCTTTTCTGGGAAACCAATCTGCCTACTATCTATGAACTTACTGCGGATTATATTTTCTTAAATAATCTGTTTGCCGCAATCCGCAATGGAAGTTTCGGGCCGATCAATTCGAATAAAAAATTCGCAACCGGTATTTCCAGCGGAGGATATAACACAAGCCGTATGGCAGTATCTTTCCCGGGAGAATTCAAAGCACTAGCGGTCCAATCCGGGTCTTATGCTACTTGCAGCGGGCCGCTTTGTATCGTTCCCACTCTTCCTTCCAATCATCCGCCTACATTCTTTATGCACGGATTTTTGGACGCTGTCGTTCCTTGGTGGACCATGGATTTGTATTATGACAAACTCAGATCCCAAGGGATCCCTACGGACAGATATACGGATTACCTAGCAGGGCATGAATGGGTATCCGCATCCGCAGGAAAAATATATTCTTGGTTTAACCAATACCGTTAAGTAAATTCCAACTCGAATCCGGTGATCCCCGCCGGATTCTTTTTTTAGGAAGGATCATGAGATCATTATCCAAATCGCAAATTCTAATCTTCTTATTTTTTATCACTGTTTTAATATTCTGCTTTTATTTTGTATTCTCTGGATCCGATCCGGAAATCCCTTTTATTTCGAAAACTCTTGAATCTTCAAAAGAACATCTCAGCTTTGCTGAAACTTCCAATGATCTTAGTTTTACTGAAGAAGTTTCTGAACCGGATCCTGAAAAAAATTTTACGGACTCTTTTGTATTAATCGAGCTAGTAAATTTTCCTTTTTTATCCAAGACCAGAGAGGTTTTTGAAAACCTGGGTGAGAATATTTTTCGTCCTGATCCAAACCAAACGGACAAAACAAAATCTTTTCATGAAAAACTGGAATATCTAGAGAACAAAAGATCTTTTACAGGCCTAAGCATATTCGAAGAAGAAGAATTCACACTTCTGCAGTTGAGAAAAAAAAAGGATCTCCGAGAGATCCTGAACAAAACATTCGAAAAGCTTAAAGAAGAACTTTCTGAGACCCGGAGAAAAGAATTCCAAACGGAACTGGAATCTTTGGATCGATCGATCTCCGAACTTTCTAAAAAGACCGGAAACCATTAGCCTTATTTACGCATTAGGTCGATCTTTGGAACCGACCTTTATATTTTCTATTTTCCTATCTCTATGTATTTCCTTTTAGAATGTAGTGGTGAATACCGGCCCGATCGCCCAGGATCTATTAAAGCTAAATAAGATCTCAGGCTCGGAATATGCATAATTCGCCATGATCCCCATATTCGGATGCAGAAACACTAGCAAGGTAGCTGAAACGTTCCAAGCTGCTTGGGAAAAGTTCCTTCTCGCATTGATCGTAAGGCTTATGAACTTTTTATAATCCATAAAGAAGACAACTCCTGCACTTCTTGCCTGTCTGGACACCTGTGTCATTGAGTCAACAGTGCTTACAGAACCTACTCCTTGATAATACCATGCGTCTAACATTCCATTCGGATCCGCAGGATATCCATTCACATTATTCTGCACGGTTCCCGCAGTAGTTCTTACATTGATATGGTATTCGTTGCCTGCGTATTGGAAATAAGGGGTGATATACCAGCTTTGAATAGGCAGCTTTATACGAAGCCCTGCCTTACCTACATCGGAACTATATCCATCGTCCGCATCTATAGTAGGAAAAGATTCGTATAGTCCGTTGCCCACAGTGGTACCAATAACGTTACGCGCCTTGTAATAAGCTCCGAAAGCGGCATATCCTATCCCTACCATCGGTTGGACATAACGACTTATATTCATATAATAGTCCAGGTTGGTAGAATAAACATTGCCTCCCGCATTTCCTTCCGCGGTATTCACTCCTATCCGAGGATTCCTAAGAGGCTGAAAATTCACATCCACTCTGGCGTAAGTAGCTTGGAAAACCAATGAGTCACTTAGTACCATGAACTGTAATCCTTTTTGAGGACCAATCCCCTCTACTCCTAAGTCCATGGCTCCATTTTGTGTAAGACCGCTGACTCTGCCTAAAGAAGGAATTTCTCTTTGGCCTGAGTTTGGATTTACATAGTTAAACGGAAGTTTCGTTTGTAATTGTAAATCGAATTGCCCGGCAAAGGCTCCGAGTAAAATTCTCCATTTGTCTTTAGGCGGTTCCGCAGTTTCTTTTTCCTCTGCGGAGATCGGTAAGACCATCAATGGAAGAAATAGTAAAAGAACAAATGCCCTCACTAACTTCCCTTTCCATCCGTATCGCATTAACATTCTCCTCGTTTTTATACGAGTCTCCTAAATCCATTTTGAAGTTTTCAAGAGACTAACCTTCTTAAGCAGTTTTCGTGCCAGAAAGAAATTTATAAAACTTCTCGGAGAAACTTGCTTAAAACAAAGAGATAAAGCATTCCAATAGGCAACTGATTGAAATCGATCGACCGTTCTCTGCCATACTGATTGAAAACAATCAATGTTTCAGGTTCCAAAACGATTGGAATAAATTAAATGCGAAATCAAGGCAAGATACGAAGAAACATCCAAGATAAAAATCCAAACTAGGATTGGCACGTTTCCTGCTAAAAGTCTTCGGGGGCCTTATGAGCTTAGAGCTGACTTTTTTTTCTTTTGGATCTTTGATCGTTTGTATATTCACTGCGGTACTGGGAAGTTTTTTAGCCGCGATCCGGAACAGATCCAAATCCAGTTCTTATTTGGCTGGGGCATTTTTCTTATTATCTATCCACGCATTCGCATTTGTGATCGCGTATAGTATAGATTCTCCCATAGCCGCCTATCATAGATGGCTTATTTTAGCCGTTATTCCCGCATTTTCTTGTATGGGACAGTTCTTCTTCTTTTATCCGAGTCCTATAAAGGAAAAATTCGCATTTCGTTTTTTGAGCGCTCAACTACTCGTTTGGCTGGCCTTCTCATTATATTATATTTTTTGCACATTCAATAAGCCGCCTATATTCGATTTTACGGAACAGATCTGGACATTCTCTCTTCCTTTGGAGAACAAGATCCTTGGAGTTTTGGTCTTAGTTTATTCTTTTCTGATGATATTTACGGGGATATGGAGAAGTTGGACTGCTTCCAAAGAATCCAATCGTTTTACGGGACTATTCGTCTTATTCTTCTCTCTTTTGATCTTTCCTCCAGTGATCGCAAATAGTATGAGCCGCGCAGGACTTATCTCCAGGACGGATTTTCTGACTGTTTATACATTTTTTATGATCCCGGGAAGTTTTGTGATCCTGGTACTTTATATCAATACAACTTCTGACCAAACTCGTTTTCTAAACAGGATCACTGGGATTTGTTTAGGGACATTCTTACTCATTCTTTATTGGATAGGACTCGCTTCCGTTTCCAGGCAAGAAGATACATTCGATCTGAGTAAATTGAGAGAAGCGGAGAATTCGATTTTTATAAAGAAAAATGGCCCAAAAACGGAATCTGCCGCCCGTATTGGAACTCCCACAAAACAGGAATCAAACTCTTCTCCGCATGTAGGAGCTCCTACATCTCCAGACTCCCTCAAAAGATATCCAAGACAGTCCTATGGATACTATGATTCCGTTTTTCCTTCGGAAGCAGAACGTTATTTTGTGGAAGGTAACAAAGAAGAGCCAAGATCCGTATTATATAAATTCGCTTTAGAAGATCAAAAATATGAAGTAAAATTTCCGTACGAAGAATATAGAAACTTTCTTCATACAGCGATCAGGCCTTATTTTTTAATTTTATTCATTACCGTACTCGTGGTCCTTTTTGGGTTCAGACTTTTTTTTAGAGGAGCGATCTGGAATCCTCTCAAAAATTTATTAATTGGAATTGATAAAGTAAACCAAGGAGATCTAAACACAAAGATCCAGGTCCGCATCCAAGACGAGATCGGTTTTCTTACCGATTCATTCAATGGAATGGTAAGTTCCATCCGAGAAGCAAGAACCGCTCTCTCCGTATATGCGGATACATTAGAAGATCAAGTTAAAGACAGGACTTCCAGGCTTACAAAATTATTGGAACAACAACAAGGAGATTATTTTTTAACGTCCCTTCTTCTTAAACCCTTTGGAATAGATACTATCCGGAACGGAAGAGTTTTCATAGAATCATTCACCCGCCAGAAAAAACAGTTTGTGTTCAAAGAACAAAACCACGAGATCGGCGGAGATCTTTGTATGTCCACCAGCCTCAAGATAGGAGGCGCAAATTGTACAGTGTTCATGAACGCGGACGCAATGGGAAAATCGATCCAAGGGGCAGGAGGTGCAATCGTTTTAGGCTCCGTATTCGGTGCAATTTTAAACAGAACCCGGCTCTTCGAAGATAAAACATTAGAGTTAAGTCCTCAGCGTTGGTTGAGATCCGCTTTTTTAGAACTTTCTAAAGTATTTGAAATATTCGAAGGAAGTATGTTGGTCACCGCAGTCCTGGGAGTGATAGAAGAATCCACAGGCAAAACCTATTTAGTTAACGCAGAACATCCTTCTCCTATCTTATACAGGAACGGAAAAGCAAGTCTGATCCCGACCAAACATTTTTTCAATCGTATAGGATTACCTTTCGATCCATCTGCAACATTTACGGTCCAATCATTTCAACTAAAGATCGGAGATTGTTTGTTCTTAGGATCCGACGGCAAAGATGATTTGATAGTAGGTATCCGAGAAGATGGAAGTAAAGAGATCAACGAAAACCAAGAAGCATTTCTATCTAGGATAGAAGAAGCGAAAGGAGATCTGCATAAGATCTACCAAGACATGGAAGAATATCTTACGGACGATATTTCTTTTTTAAAGATAGAATACTCTCTTTCTAAAGAGCCGATTAAAATGAACGGTCAACCTGCAAGACTCGTATCAAAAGAAATAAATTAAAACAATAAGGAGAAAAAAAATGCAAAGTGGATTTTTATTGGAGATAGTTCTCCCGATCTCACTTTTTATAATCATGTTCGGGATGGGACTATCTTTGACACTCAAAGATTTCGAGAGAGTGGCTTTATTTCCTAAAGCAGTATTGGTCGGACTTTTAGCCCAACTTTTACTGTTACCTTTTTTAGGATTTATGGTAGCTACAATGTTCCATCTGGAACCATTGCTTGCAGTTGGATTAATGGTATTATCCTGCTGTCCTTCCGGCCCTACTTCAAATATGTATTCGTATTTGTTTAAAGGTGATGTGGCTCTATCCGTAACATTAACCGCCCTAATTAGCGTGATCAAACCTTTCACTCTTCCATTTTTAACTTACTATTCAATGGTATATTTTATGGGAGAAGGGAAAACGATAGATCTCCCTATTTTCAAAACAATTGTACAACTATTTGTGATCACTGTGCTACCGGTAGGGATCGGAATGGCTGTAAAAAATTATTCTCCTAAATTTGCAGAAGGTTGTGAGAAGCCTGTAAAAGTTTTTTCGATGATAATTCTATTCGCGATCATCGCAGGATTGGTCCGACAGAACTGGGAGAAAATGTGGGGATTTTTTGCTCAAAGTGGAGCCGCTGCACTTACCATGAATTGTATTTGTATCAGTCTTGGATTTTTGCTCGGCCTACTCTTACGATTAAGCAGGACCCAAGCAGTTACGATCGCATTCGAATTAGGGATCCAAAATGGAACCACAGCACTTTTGGTGACAGGAACAATTTTGCAAGTTCCAACGATGACGGTTGTCCCTATCACTTATAGCCTTCTCATGTTTGTGACCGCACTGGTATTCGGGTTATTTATTTTAAAGAATAGAAGATCCATTTTAGACCAACCTTCTTTAGAAAGAGTAAGCTAAACCTTAGAAATAAAAAACCCCGAAAGAAGTTTCTCTCGGGGTTTTAAACTTTAGAGTTAAGCCTTATATCTTTCGATGAGCATTGAACCTGCAATTCCTCCATGAGCACATGCAGTGAGTAATACTTTATTCGCTTTAGGATCTTCTTGCAGATCCATGATCGCATTATTCACTAAACGAACTCCTGTAGCTCCGAATGGGTGACCGATCGCGATGGATCCTCCATTAGGATTGATCTTCTTCTCATCGAATTTTTTCTCCCAATCCCAACCGGTATCCATTTTTAACTGTTCCATTGCCGCAACCGCAGTGGCAGCATAAGCCTCATGGATCTCTACATAATCCATATCTTCTAATTTCAATTGCAGGTCTTCCAACAGACCTTCTGTGGCAACTGCTTGTCCAAGTCCCATAAGATTCGGATGAACACCTTTCATTCTCCATCCGGAAAGTAGTCCTTCTATCTTTAAGCCAAGAGCTTTAGCTTTTTCAACAGTAGTGATGATCACTCCTGCTGCCCCGTCGGAACGAGGGCTCGCGTTAAAAATGGAAACTGTAGGCCCATGTGTTTTCTTCAGATCTTTACCGTATTTTTTCTTAAAGTCTTCGAACTTACTTTGAGGATTATCGAAAAGAAGCATCGCTCTTCCCATGCGGCTTGGATTTTCTACGAGACCTTTTCTGAGTTCTACAGCCTCGTCTATTTTAAGCATATTCCCTTCTTGGTCTTTTACGGGAATGATAAACTGTTCGTATTTTCCCGACATAGAAGCTTCGTAAGTACGTTTAAATGATTCGAAAGCTACTTTATCTGTGATCTCACGAGATAATTCGTAGTTCTGTGCGAGAATCTCCGCGGTCACCTGCATTCCGTAAGAATTCTCCCCATCATCCAAACCGTCTTCCAAGGTATCTCTAAGCTCCACTCCTTCCGGAAGATTATCTGGAAGAAGTTTATTCAATTTTTCTAATGATCCTGTTTTCTTATTTAGGCGAGCGTTTTTAACTATAAAAGGCATGTCAGTCTGAGATTCTTCCCCGATTACCAGAAAGACTTCTCCTTCTCCCAAAATGATCCTGCGTGCGGCTTCGGAGACGGCTTCTATCCCGGATACACAGTTATTGGAAAGTGTGATGGAAGGAATTTCATCTCTGAGTCCGATCAGATTTGCGATCACGCGGGCGGGATTCGGAGAACTTGGAAAACCTTCTCCCACTATGATCCCGTCTATATCTTCTTTTTTGATCCCACTTTTTTGAATAATACTCTCCGCTACTATCTTTCCCAAATGATGGGCGGGATAAGCTCCTAATCCTTTCGCGATCTGTGCGAATGGAGTTCTTAAAGGTGTGCAAATTGCGAGTTTAGTTTCGAGTTTCATCGTTTTTCTCCTTATTTGTTTTAGAAAAATCACATATGGTGCATATACACTATTTAGACTCCAAAACGAAGAACATTGAAAGCAAAAGAAATAAAAAACCCTGAAGAAGTTTCCTTCTCCAGGGCCTTTATTCAACTCAAGAAACTAAGGATTAACCTTCGAATCTTTCGATGAGCATTGCTCCTGCAATTCCACCGTGAGCACAAGCGGTAAGGACCACTTTTTTAGCTTTAGGGTCTTCTTGAAGGTCCATGATCGCGTTATTCACCAAACGGATACCAGTAGCTCCGAATGGGTGACCGATCGCGATAGATCCACCGTTAGGGTTGATCTTCTTCTCGTCGAATTTTTGCTCCCATTTCCAACCGGTATCTTTTTCGATTTGGACAAGAGCTGCAACTGCAGTAGCTGCAAATGCTTCGTGGATCTCAACGTAGTCTACGTCTTCTATCTTAACTCCGGTGTCTTTAAGAAGTGATTCGGTAGCATAAGCTTGTCCGATCCCCATCAGGTTAGGATCTACACCATACATTTTCCATCCGGAAAGAACTGCTTCGATCTTTAATCCAAGAGCTTTAGCTTTTTCTACAGTTGTTAAGATAACACCAGCTGCTCCATCAGAACGAGGGCTCGCGTTAAAGATAGAAACTGTTGGTCCGTGAGATTTTTTAAGATATTTGGAATACTTAGTTTTGAACTCATCAAATTTCATCTGAGGGTTGTCGAAAAGAAGCATTGCTCTTCCCATACGGCTTGGGTTTTCAACAAGTCCTTCACGAAGTCCAACCGCCTCGTCGATAGTAAGTTCGGTTCCGTCTTCGTCTTTCATTGGGATAATGAACGGAGCGTATTTTCCTGCTTTAGAAGCTTCTAATGCTCTTTTGAAAGATTCGAAAGCTAATTTGTCAGTGATCTCTCTAGAAAGTTCGTAGTTCTGAGCAAGGATCTCAGCAGTTACTTGCATTCCGTAAGAAGTTTCTCCGTCGCCTAGTCCGTCCTCAAGAGTGTCTCTAAGTTCAACACCTTCAGGAAGATTGTCAGGAAGAAGTTTTTTCAGTTTATCCAAAGATCCTGCTTTCTTGTTCAATCTTGCGTTTTTCACAACGAAAGGCATAGAAGTTTGGGACTCTTCTCCGATTACCAGGAAAAGTTCACCTTCTCCGAGAATGATACGACGAGCTGCTTCGGAAAGAGCTTCGATCCCGGATACACAGTTGTTAGAAACAGTGATCGAAGGAACTTCGTCTCTGAGTCCGATTAGGTTAGCGATCACTCTCGCGGAGTTCGGAGCGTTAGAGAAACCTTCTCCAACTACGATTCCGTCGATTTGATCTTTTTTAACTCCACTCTTTGCAATAATGTCTTCAGCCACTATACGACCTAGGTGATGGCCAGGATAGGGTCCTAAAGCTTTCGCAATTTGAGCGAAGGGAGTTCTTCTTGGCGTACAAATCGCCAATTTTTGATCGAGTTTCATTGTCTTTCTCCAGACCTTTTATTTGGTACGTTCATTAGAATAAGATAATATTTCATTTGGAGGCCCCCTCAGGGAATTCAGTGACCCTTGCGAACACTTTCAGCAAATCCTCACCAGGTTTTTTAGGTCTGGACTTGCTTACGGATACTACGAGTAGATCATCCATGGATTCCGCTAAAATTTCTCCAGTTTCGGAGTCGCTGACCTCTTGTCTCATACGGCTCCAAATTTTATCAAAACTATGAATCCAAGTTTGTATCTTAGCTCTTCTGCCTGCGGCGAGAGGTTTACGATAACGGATCTTTCCACCCATATAAAAAAGTGTGGTGTCCATTGCGACCAGATCTTCTAAGCTAAGTCCACATTCTGCGGTAAAATTCCAGCGACCTTCTTCCAATAATCTCCAATAATGAGAAGGATTATAGTCGCCGAATGGATTTCTTTCGCAGTAAAAAAGATCTCTTACTGCAAGTGTACGATCGCAAGATCCTGAAAAAGAAGGTATTGATTCGAATGAAGTGATCAGTTCATCGGAAGGATCTTGGGCTGCGATAAGTTGGAAAGGTTTTCCGTCCTTCTCCGTTCTTGCTAATGTTCTGATCTCTGCGGCAACTTTTCCGTTTGGATCCAAAACTTCTTGGGAGAAGGTTAACAGGCCGTCTTGGCCGGAGCGATAACCAGTGCGTATGGATAATTCAGTGTTTTCCATTTGTTGGGCAAGAAAGCGTATATCCGCCCCGACGGTTTGTAATCGAACCGATTCTTCGATCATTCTTTTCCAAGAATAGCCCGCTTCTTCTAAGATACGATATCTATCCCCTAGACAAGAGTCTTCATAAGTCCTGCTAGTGGTGTGTCTTTGCGTATCTAGATCCGAAAATCTGGTCCTGACTTGATCTTTTTCCGTAACAGACATTTTGAATCGTCCTGACACTAGCTTAGACCCCTGGGAAATCGGGGCAATAAAAAAATACAGAACGTTCGTTCTGGTTTTTTATACGCTAAACCCAAATTCTATTGACGAAACGAGGTTTTTAGGGCAATACTGAAAAAATAACGTATTTAAGCACATGACCGCTCAGAGAAAAAAAAGAGATTCCGGGGCCAGTGTCCGAGAAAGAATTCTAGATACTGCGACAGATCTTTTCTATAAACAGGGATTTTCCAATACCGGAATGAGACAGATTATCCAAGAATCCGGTTCGGTTGCTGCTAGTCTTTACGATCATTTCCCTTCTAAAAAAGAATTAGGCATCGCTTACCTTGCTCGCCAGGAAGAAAAGACTCTTTCCGATCTTGCTTCTCTTATGGAAAGATATCCAGAGGTCCAAGAATTTTTAAGAGCTTGGGTGATCTTGAAAGAAAGACAGATCCGCCATCATGAATTTTTCGGAGATCCGTTTGCAGGTTTTGCAAATCAAGTCATGGATGCGGATCCTGAATATACTGAATTTCTAAAAGGTATCGCTGAGAAATGGACTAAGATGATCCGAGATTATCTGAGCCGCGCGGTTGCTTCCGGGCAATTTTCAAGAGCGATGGATATTCAATATGTTTCCAGAAGAGTATTGATGGCTTACCACGGCTCCATCACTCTTTGGAGAATGACAAAAGATCTGCGCTATATTAGAGAAATGGAAGATAGCTTGAGAGAGATCTTCGAAGATTATACCGCTAAATAGATCGAAATTTATCTCCGGGCTTTGGCCCCGAACTTGATCTTAGAAGCAGATCTATTCCTTTGGGGCTCCTCTATCACATCTCGTAATTCCGTTTTTTCTGCCTGTATAAGTTTTAAAGGGCTCTCAACACTTACCTTACAATCCTGCGTATGTGTTGCGGAGAAGTTAGTAACCGCCAGCATCATCTGGGTCCAAGCAGTCATCGTTTCCGGATTTCTTTTCGCACTTTGTAATCCGTAAATGATCGGGTCTTTCATCTTATCCATAAGATTGCAGGAAGGAAAATAGATCCCCGCTCCCTTCTTCAAAAATCTAGAAACAGGAATAAAAAGAAAATTTCTGATATGGCTCGGCTTTCCTTTAGAAGCCTCTGCAAACTTCAGATAGAGGATCAGATTTTTTTCTGCGAGAGTTTCCGCTTCCTTTATAGAGGCGGGATTTTTTCTCAATATGGAAGAAGATTTCGCAAATCCTCTTTCAATCTCATGCCGGATATGTCGAGCACATAGATGCTGGATCATCTCCCATCCTCCGAGCACGACCGCTTGGGGACGATAATATGCGATCGAATCGTCATTTTCCAGATAGAAATGTCTTCCTTCTTTCTGGTTCAGATCATAATACAAATCCCCTATGATCACACTATTAGATGCGTGTTCCTCGGCGGAATGTCTCAATTCGTCCAAGGCAACCGCATCCGTCAAAGGAACAAAAGAGTCACTTCCCGCCAAAAAATCTAAACAACTTCCGATAAACTCGTGGTGTTCACTGTGCTCCTGGTAAGCGGTTACTTGAGGAGAATTGCAGTTGAATAGAAAGAATAAAGTATTTAGAAAAAAGAAAGTGATGCGAGCCATAATCTGATCGAGCGAGTATTTCACATTCCTTAGATTCTGTCGGTCAAAATCTTAGATCCGGTCCTATAAATATTCGGATTTAGATTGATTATAAAAGCCTTCCGCACTCTTGAAGTCCGGGACAGGATACTCGTTCAAAAATAAATTTCCAGTCTTAGGATTTTAGATTTGAAATAGAAAGATTATATAACTAATGTTCATCCCTCATGAAAGAGAAACCCGGCATTTTTAAGAAGCTCCGTTACCATTTCGATAATTTTATGTCTAGGGGTGGAGGTTCCGTATTCGCAGCATTGATGACCCTATTCTTAGGAGCGTTTATATTCTTATCTTTAATGCGGATCCTTGGAGCGCTTTTATTTCCCGATGAATCCATTAAAGGATCCGGCGACTTTTTATGGAGAGTATTTTTGCAGATCTCGGACGCGGGAGCGGTGGCAGAAGACGGGGAATCCAATTGGTTCAATAAGGTTATCGGTATCATAAGCGTATTTTCCGGTTTAGTTTTATTTTCCAGCTTAGTTGCGTTTATCACGAATCAATTCGATCAAAAGATCCAAGAACTCAGAAAAGGGAAAAGTGAAATTTTAGAATCGGATCATACTTTGATCTTAGGTTTTGGGGTTCGCACGATCGAAATATTAAGAGAATTAATAGAAGCAAACTCTTCCGAATCAGGAAAAACGGCGGTCATACTCGCAGACCGAGATAAGGAAGAAATGGATGATTTTCTTTTCGAAAATTTACAGGATACAAAGACCACAAAAATTATCACCAGATCCGGATTACCTTCGCATCTTCATTCTTTAAAAAAAGTAAATGCCTCCAAAGCGAAAAGTATCATTATCTTAAATCCTTCCGGTTCGGAGGAATCGGAAGAGGGTAAATCTATAGGAGATGCAAAAGTATTAAAGTCCATCATGGCACTTGTCGCATTAAACGGGGAATCCGGACTTCCTCCTATCGTTGCAGAACTTCATGGATCAGAAAATCGTAATATTGCTTCGGATCTTTCCGGATCCGTTCAGGTCATGGATGAAAGAAGTATCCTTTCCAAATTGCTTGTACAAACTTCCAGGACATCCGGTCTTGCGATCGTATATTCGAATCTGGTCGGCTTTGAAGGAAATGAGATCTATTTTTATAAACCGAAGAACGGTTGGAGAGGTTTAAACTATTCTGAAATTTCGTTTAGATTCAAGGAATCGGTTCCGTTAGGTTTCAGAAAGATTAGCGGGGAAATCGTTCTAAATCCGGACCCTGAATATTTACCTGAGAATGAAGAAGATGCGATCATCCTTGCAGAAGATGATTCTAAGATAAAATTCGATGATAAACCTGTTGTCGTAAATGCCGCACTTTCTTATCCAAATACTACTTTGTCCCGGCCTATCGATAAACAATTGATCATCGGTTGGAACTCTAAGAGTAAGATTATAGTGAACGAATATGCTAAATTTTCGTCTCCTGATTCCCAAATTGATCTTCTGATAAATGAATCCAACGAAGAGATCAAATCCGCACTTGCAAAACTAAAACAAAAATATCCTCAGATCAAACTAAGATCCTTGATCGCAAACCTTTCCCAAGAAGGTATTTTGGAGAAACTTTCTCCGGAACAGTATGATTCCGTAATATTCTTAGCCGAGGAGAAGGAAAACATCGAAGAAGTAGACGCAAGAACCATTTCTCTTTTGTTAAGATTTCGCCAATATTTTAAGAAGAAACACCAGGCAGGCGGTAAAAAGGCGGAGACCCAGCTTATTACAGAGATCATGAATTCCGAAAATACGGAATTAGTTTTGGAAACCGGAGTGAAGGATTTTTTGATCTCGAACCAATTCGTTTCCAAGATGATGGCACAGGTTTCCCAAGAACCGGATGTGATGAGAGTTTACGATAGTTTGTTCGATCCGGAAGGAAGTGAGATCTATCTTAAACCTGCATTCTTATATTTCGAGGATTTTCCAAAACGTGTGAACTTTGCAGATTGTATGTTAGCGGCTCAGCAAAGAAAGGAAACCTGCTTTGGAATAAGGATCGTTTCGGAAGAAACGGATGAATCCAAGGGTTACGGCGTATATCTGATCCCGGATAAATTGGAATTTTTTACATTCCACGAATCGGATTCTTTGATCGTTTTATCCGAAGACCAATCTTAGTTTAACGTTTCTTCTTAGGTTTTGCTTTTTTAGGAGAAGGTTTCGCAGCCTTCTTCTTAGAAGTACTTACTTTCTTAGTCGCAGCAGTCTTAGAAGTGGCTTTTTTAGAAGGAGCAGAGGCGACTGTTTCCTTCTTCATATCTTCCTTAGCAGCCGGTTTTTGTTTGATAGGAAGCGGATCCTTCTTCTCTTCCGAAGTAACTAAAGAGCCAAGACATTCTATCCCTAGTGGTCCTAAATATAAATTCAAATGTCCATATTCAGGGATCTCTACATCATCAAAATGGCCGAGAGTAGCGCTTTCCCAAGGACGGACGATACCTTCTCCCTTTGTAAATACTGCTTGTACATTATGAAATTTTGAATAAGTTTCTACAACTTCCTTAACCAACTTGGATCCAGGCATCATTTGCCAGGTGCAAGGGAAGATCGGAGCAAGATAGGCCATATAAGTTCCGTGCATAGGAGATCCTACCACGAAAATTTTCCGGACCCTGTCTCTTCCTTTATAACTTAAACCTGCAGCGATCAGTCCTCCCATCGAGTGGCAGATCAGATAACAGTCTTTGATATTCTTCTCTATTAAGAAATTCTCAAGTATCTTACTTTTTTTACGTATATTTCCGGTTTGGAATCCAAGTGGAACTACATAAACAGGATGCCCTAGAGAGATTAGATGTTTGCGCATCGCAGTCCAAGTCAGACCTCTTCCTAAAAATCCGGAAACGCATACGATCGGGCGTTTGTATCCTTCGGTATGATCCGGGAGTTCTATAAAGATCCCCAGGATATGACAGAAAAAATAATATATATGGTGATAGATCTCGGCTAAATGTTGTACGATTACAGGACGGATATTCCCTTTTTCGGGAAGGTAAGTAAGATGGTCTCTCTTCATTCGGTTTCTGCCGCGGGCGAAAATCCCGCCCTACGGTAGAATCCATTCTCAGCCCCGAGGCGCAAACAGAATTTTATGCCCTTCTGCTCTACGAAATATGGAAGAATGTCATTTTGTTTTAGCCTCATATTCCGCAAAAAAATCGCATAATTCTTTATGAGAATATTGATGATCTGCGTATGTAAATGTGCCTGAATTTTTTATTTCGAACGCTGCTTGTCGGATTAGATGAAAACAAGCTCTAGCGAGACTTCCTCCTATGCTGATCCTTCTGACCCCGAGTGATCTAAGTTCCTCAACAGTAAGTTGGTTATGACTTAAACCCATGACCACATTTAACGGACCATTGATAGAATTTACTAATGTTCCTATCGTTTTAGGATCTCCGATCCCTGGGATAAAAAGGCAATCCGCTCCCGCTTCTCTATAGGAATTACAACGAATGACCGCTTCTTGCATTGCATTCGGATGATTCGTTAGGAATGCATCCGTTCTTGCAGTGAGAGTAAAAGGAACACCACTTTGGTCCCCTGCCTTTCTGATCGCATGGATCCTTTCCGCAGCCAGTTTGATATCTAATAATGGAGAAGACGGATCTCCACTCAGATCTTCTATATTACAGCCAACTACTCCGATCGCAATAGCTTGTTTTACTGTTTCTGCAACTTGAGAAGGTTGGATGCCGTAACCTCCTTCCAAGTCGGCGCTTACAGGAATTCCCACGGAATCCACTATGGATTTTACTTCGGCAAGCATGTCTTCTTTGCTCATGATCTGATGATCGGGAAGACCTGCGGCAAAAGCGATACCTGCACTCGTAGTCCCGATCGCAGAATATCCCGCGCCTGCCAACATGCGAGCGCTTCCCGCGTCCCATGCGTTAGGCATTATAAAGATATCTTTAGAATGTAGGTTACGGAATATTTCGCCTAATCTGTTTTGTGCAGATATCATACTATCCTTGTAATATTAATCTTTTTTAAATTTCAAAGAAGCTGAATTGATACAATATCTTAGCCCGGTCGGTTCAGGACCATCAGGGAATACATGCCCCAAATGTCCTCCACATCTGGCACATAGAACTTCCGTGCGGGTCATTCCATGGCTTGTATCCGTTTCGGATTGGACCGACTTGTCTGCCGCAGGCTTATAAAAAGAAGGCCAGCCGCTTCCGGACTCATACTTAGTATCCGAACTGAATAACTCGGCACCACAAGCGGCACAAAGGTATTTTCCCTTTTCTTTATTGTAATAATATTCTCCGGTAAACGCTCTTTCTGTCCCTTTCTCTCTTATGATCCGATATTGGTCGGAACTCAGGATTTTTTTCCATTCTTCTTCTGATTTCTGGACTTCGTATTTCATCTTACCTCCTTTTTTCTCTTTTGGAGCTCCTATAGATTCGGAACATCCCGACAAAACGATCCCTAATAAATATACAAAACCGATTCCTAACCCGATTTTACTCATGATCCTATCCTCGCCGGATACTTCGGTTTATCGCCGAAAAGGTTACTTATAAAACATAATCGATCCGGATCATAAAGTGCAATCCATATTCCAAACACCTGTTCGGCTACTTCTTCTTTGTTCGTATTACAAACCAAAGTCCATATTCCAAAAATGAAGTATTCGGGTAATACTTGACACAAGCTTAATAAAGCAGTACACCTTAGACCTCTAAGCGACAGGGAGAAAACAAATGATTCAAGGAAATTATTTCCAGGATAATACCGACTTACAAACTCATTTTGATAATCTTATAGATTGGAACGAGATCGTAAAAGCTTACGAAGGCGATTTCCATGATGCAGCCAAATTTAAGCAGACAAACGACGACAGATATGCATATGCACCTTCTAATGTTCAAGAAGCGATAGATTACTACAAATCCACAGTGGACGCATTGGGAGAAATTATGGGAGACTTCGTGGCTCCTCGTAGTAAGGAGATGGATCAAACAGGTTTAAAATACGAAAACGGAAAGGTAACATTCCCAAAAGCACAAGAAGAATGTTATAAAACCTTAAAGGACGCCGGGCTCATGCCTATTTCCATTTCCAGAAAATACGGAGGTTTAGGTCTGCCTGCAACCGTTCAATCCATGATGTGCGAGATTGCAGCCAGAGCGGATGCTGCATTCTGTCTAGCATACGGAAATATTAATATAGTCGAGATCATGGAAAGATACGCTTCCGACGAAATGTGCAACGAATGGCTGCCTCAGATCGCAGCGGGAAAATTCAGCGCTGCGATGGCGTTGACAGAGCCTAATTACGGTTCCGATCTTCCTAATGTGCAGACTAGAGCCGTCCAAGATCCGGACGGAACGTGGAAGATCAACGGAGCAAAACGTTTTATCACTCATGCATGCGGTTATGTGGATTCTCCTTCCGTAATTCTTACATTAGCCAGAACAGGTAGCCCTGAAAGTGGAGCAAGAGGCCTTTCTTTCTTTTTAGTACAAGGCAAGGACGTTCATGTTGCGGGGATAGAACATAAAATGGGATTACATTGTTCTCCTACCTGCGAAGTGGTTTTCGAGAATTCCCCCGGGATACTGATCGGAAAAACGGGTTACGGCCTGGTAAAATATTCCATGGGGATGATGAATGCTGCGAGACTTACTATCGCAACTCAATCTTTAGGGATCGGAACTGCCGCTTATTTCGAAGCGAAAAAATATGCTTCCGAAAGAATACAATTCGGCAAACCGATAGAGAAGATCCCTGCAGTCCGAAAAATTTTGGATAAGATGGAAAGAGAGATTTTAGCTACAAGATGTCTTGTTTCCGAAACAGGAAGAACAATCGATCTCTATCATTGGAAAAAAGAAAGAATGCTTAGGGAAGAAGGTAAGAGCGAGAGAGATGTAAACCAAGACGAAACAATCCGCCGCTGGGAAAAGCTCGCGGACTTATTCACTCCAATGAGTAAATATTATGCTTCCGAAGGTTGTGTTTCTCTTGCATCCGATGCGATCCAAATCCATGGAGGAAGCGGATACACCGAGGATTACGATGTGGCAAGGATCTACAGAGACAGCAGGATCACTACGATCTATGAAGGTACTACTCAATTGCAGATCGTTGCAGCGATCGGCGGAGTGGTTTCCGGAATGGCTGCAAGCGGCCATCTAAGGGCATATGCGGAAGAAGAAATGTCCAAATTTTCTCCTTCTACCGATCTAAGATCTCTTTGGGAAAAGCTGGAGCAAGCAGTCCATTCTTACAAATCGATAGGAGACGGTTTTACGAAAGACGAACTCGCTTTCGAAACCGTAGAGATCGCCGCAAGATTCGTGGCAGGGATGCTCTTAGAAAAATCCTTGAGCCAAGTAGATGGCGATCTGAAAAAGCAGAGAACCAAACATTCACAAGATTATAATATAGATTCCTTAGCAATTGCAGAAGGAAATCTATTACGTCTAGAAAGAGCAAATAAACAAGCCGCAGCGGCGGTTTGAAAATAAGAACGGCCGACGATTGTCGGCCGTTTGTTTATAGTCCGTCCCAAAACTTAGGTTATCGATCGGGCATAATTTCGGGCTTCAAGGGCCTTAGGCCCTTATTCTTCTTTTTTTTCTCCGGGAAGATGAGGGATCTCTCCGATCGCAACTCCCAGAGCGATACGATTCAAAGAATGCTGGTGTAACATTTTACGAAAGTTGATCTCCGCATTTAACATAGCGATCCTGGAAGCGATCGCTTCTATCCGACTATTTCTTCCGGAACGATAGCCGCTTGCCTGGCTTTGAGAAGTTTCCTGAGCGGATACAAACGCTTTTTGATAGATCGCTAATATCTTTTGGGAGTTCTTAAAACTTTCAAAAGCATTACGGATTTCCTGAGTAGCGGTCCTTCTGGTTTGAGAAGCGGTAAGCTTTGCCTGCTTTTTCGCGGAGTCCGCCGCTTTTAGATCCGCCATTTGAGAGAATGGGGTCAAAGGCATTGTGACCTGCAGTTGAGCAGTAACATCCTTGGAATGTGTTTGGCCGGGATAAGGAAGAGAATAATAATTATTTAATGCGATCGTAGGAGCAAAACCCACCCAAGCCTTGTCCTTTTGCGCTTCCGCTACCTTAACACTTTGGTAAGCGGAAAGAACGTCGTATCTTTTTGCTAAATATTCTTCCGGCTCCATACCTGTCGGTATCGGTTCTAATTCCGCCTTAAATCCTGCGACAGAGATCGGTTTTTCATAGCCCACCATAGTCGCTAATGTAATACGCACTTGCTCCAATTGGAATTTCGCATCCGCAAGAACCGCTTCCGCGTTAGAAAGACTAGTTTCCGAATTCAAAAGGTCGGATCTCATGATCCTTCCTACCGCATACATTCTTTTTCTTTCCTGCAAAGAATCTTGGTTTAGGTCATAAGCTTCCTGGGAAATTTTAACACTTTCTTCCAATTGTAAGAAGTTGAAATAGGCCTGAGCGATCTCCAGGTACATTCTACCTGCTTCATGTTTTGCTTCTAACCTTCGTTGCTCCGCTAAATTTTTAGAAGCTCTATAATCTTGGTAAGAAGCAAGTCCTGCAGAGATAGGAATACTAAGTAATAAACGAGAACCCGCTCCCACAGTAGGAGGAAGACTGCTTCCCGAACTGGAAGAAGGTAATAGTGAAAGAGGATCCCCGCTTTGAATTGCCTTATACGTTTTATAATTATCCACTATAGAAGGCTGCTGTGTATGACCGGGAACGGAATAGAACTTGTTGAATACGTAAGAAAGAGTCGGCATAAAACCTGCGAATGCCTTGTCCTTCTGGGCTAATGCCTGCTCTGTTGCTTCGTTCTTTAACGCAATCCTTTCCGTTCTTTCCACTGCCAGAATATAAAGATCATCCAAGCCGAATGTATCCTTAGAGACTGTTTTTTCTACATCCTGGGTGGTGATTCCCGTGATATTTTTTAAACTTTCTTCGACTACTCCGTCCGCGACTTTTACCTCCGGAGTGGAAGCACATTCCCAGAAAAGAACACAGGCAAGAATAGAGAATATTATTTTTTTATAATTCTTAAGAGTATCTACGTACTTCATCTTTCTCATTTTCCATAAGATAATAAGCGGCAGGAACTACCACCAAAGTGATCAATGTGGAAACGATCAAACCGCCTAAAATGGTGATCGCCATCGGGATCCTAGTTTCCGCTCCCGGGCCCAAAGCCAAAGCGGGAGGAATAGCGGCCGCAATCGAAGAGAATGTTGTCATAAGCACCGGCCTCAAACGGACGGGGCACCCGATACGGATCGCATCCGCAATATTCTTCCCTTCACTTCTGACATGATTCACGAATTCCACCAGAAGAATTGAGTTCTTCTTCACAAGTCCCAAAAGTAAGATCAATCCTATAAAGCTGTACATATTGAAGGACTGCCCTGCAATGAAAAGAGCGATTAACGCTCCCGAAAAGCTGAAAGGCATGGAAAGAAGAATGTAAAAAGGCTGCTTCAAACTATTGAACTGGCTCGCTAAGATCATAAATGACATTATGATCCCCAAGATCAAAGCACCGGATAAACTGGACTGCGACTCGGAAGCAGTTTTTGCAGAACCGGTAACTTCTACATGATAACCTTCCGGAAGCATTTCTTTTGCGATACGGATTACTTCATTCGTAGCCCAGGTCTGTCCTTTTTCCTTAGGAGGGTTTCCGAAAATTTTAATGGATCTATCTCGGTTCACTCTTGTGATATTTTTAAGAGTGTTTGTTGCCTGAAGGACCAATACATCTTTCAAACGAACGATCTCTCCGTAAGTGTTTCGGACACCTATGTTCGGAATGATATCCGTGCTTTCACCTTTATCCTTGTCTATCTTGACTCTGACATCGAAACTTCTACCATTCTCGGTAAAACGACTTACGTTACGTCCTCCCATCAAAGGTCCGATCGTATTTCCGATATTCGCCATACTCACACCACGAACTGCGGCAGCTTCTCTATTCGGAAGGATTTTAACCTCAGGTTGCCCGGAAACGTAATCAGTATCAATATCCAAAATCGTTTTAGAAGAATCTAATTTTTCACGGATAGAATCCGAAAGTTTCGCAAGTGTGGCCCAATCCGGTCCGGTCAGAACTAATTCGACGGGATAACCTCTTCCCGCACTAAAACCTCTCTGAGAAAGATCTTGGACCGAGAATTTTGCTTCAGGCACAAGCTCTTTCAGATCTTTCCTGAATTCCATAAACACTTCGGATTGAGTGATCTCTCTTCCTGTTTTTTTGCTCTTAGGACGATTCCCCATATCCTTCATAGTAACGAAAAACATAGCGGTATTGGATTCAGTGCCTCCCATACCTCCTATATTACTCATATATTTTTCTACGATTGGGCGGGAGCTGAGGTAATTCTCCACCTTCTTCATTGCTTCGTCTGTACGAATGATAGAAGAACCGATAGGCATTTTTGCTCGAACGATAAATCTTCCCATATCCTGAGGAGGAATGAACTCCTTCTTCAATAAGAACAAAAAGATAATGGAAAATGCAAAAAATAGAACGGAAGAAACGATCACTGTTCCGGGTTTACGAATTACAAATTCCAAAACTCTACCATAAACTCTTTCGGAGAATTGAAGAAAATTCTCTATGACTGGATCCATTCTTTTGAAGAATGAAAAACGATCCGCAGTGTTCTTTAATTTAGAGAATAGAGTATCCGCAGGTAAGGTAAACGGAGACTTGGATTTTTGTTTTTTCTGAGCCTCTTTACTTTCCCTATAACGAGAAGCTCTCATCGGAGTAAAACTCAACGCTTCAAAAAGAGAAAGTGCGACCGCTACTGAAACGGTAACTCCGAATTCCAAAAAGTAACGGCCGATGATCCCGGACATAAATGCAACCGGAAGAAAGATCGCAATAATTGCGAGTGTCGCGGCTAACGCAGCAAATCTGATCTCTGACGCTCCGTCCAACGAAGCTTGGAACCAGGTTTTACCGGATTCTCTATGCCTGCTGATATTCTCCAGCACCATGATCGCATCGTCCACGACTATACCAGTCGCTAAAGAAAGACCAAGCAATGTGAATGTATTTAATGTAAATCCGGCAAAGTATAGGATCAAAAAAGTTCCCATAACGGAAGTAGGGATCGCAAGAAGAACGTTCCAAGTGCTGCTCCAATTCCCTAAGAACAATCTACATACGATTCCCGTAAGCACCGCAGAAAGGATTAGAGTAAAAACTAATTCATGGACCGAATCCCTGATAAAAGTAGTATTATCATTGGAGACATTCAGTTCGAATCCGGGAGGAAGAGTGGGTCTCAGATCTTCTAACTTCTCCTTTACCAAGTCTCCTACTTCTACGGCGTTTGCACCTTTGATCTTTTTGATCCCGAGACCAACGGCAGAAACTCCGTTAAATCTGGAAATCCTTCTGATCTCATCCAGTCCATCTTCTATCTTAGAAACTTCTCTCAAGCGTACCGGACGGAACATCGCGGCACCACTTCTGGAGTTGATATATATATTAGAAAATTGTTCTACAGTTGGAACGTCTCCCACTGCTCTTAAAGAAACTTCGGAAAGTTTATTTTGTACTCTTCCGGAAGGAACTTCTATATTCTGTTCCGTTAATGTATTGATGATATCATTTACCGTAAGTTCCGCTCTCAAAAGTCGGATCGGATCCAAGAAGACGTTGATCGTGCGATCTACATAACCGCCGAGTATGATCTCACCTACTCCTGGAATTTCCTGGAACTTATCTTTGAGCCTGGTCTTAACGAAAACCATCTTCTCCTGATCGGTTCTATTCGGAGCGGTTAATGCGACCCAGATAATCGGTTGGTCATCCGGATTGGATTTCATGATGATCGCAGGATCCAGATCATCCGGAAGTTTATTACTTACCTGAGCGATCTTAGTTTGGATCTCTTGTACCGCGACGTCCACGTCCCGTTTGAGCTCCAATTCCACAGTGATCGTAGCGGAACCGTCGGTGGATACGGAACGGACTTCTACCACACCTTGGACAGTCATTAGAACTTCTTCGATAGGATCGACTACGTCAGTCTCCATAACTTGAGCGTTTGCTCCGGTCAAGTTGAGAGTAACGTTCACGATCGGGAAGTCCACGTCTGGCATCTGAGAAAGACCCATACGGGAGAAGCCGATACTTCCCAGCAGGATGATAGCAGCCATCATCATCCATGCGAAAATTGGATTGCGAATAGAAACCTCGGAAAGCTTCAAAGGAACCTCTTTCTATATGTATTTGTAGGGAGGGATTTTTGTTTCCTTATAGGACCTGCCTTTTTCGGGCAAGTGCCAGATTTTTTCTTGTCCGAAGGACCGGAAAAGTGTACTAAACAGAACTCATGTCGTTTCAATTATTGGATCCCGAAAAAGGAATATTTCTCTCAGAAGCAGGTTCCACGAATACCATCTTAAAAGGAAAGGAATTCCCACCAGGGTCCTGGATCCTAGCGGATTTTCAATCTTCCGGAAGGGGAAGAAAGGGCAAAACCTGGAGTATATTGGGAGAAGAGCCTTTTATTTTTTCGGGTAAATTTTCCTCTAATTCTAACCTATCCTCTCCCGGGCTGTTCTCCTTATATGTCGGGGTCGCAGTAGCAAAGGCGATTTTGTCCGTATATCCTTCTGCCAGTAAAAAAGATCTTAGGATCAAATGGCCGAATGATATCTATTTAAACGGAAAAAAAGTCTGCGGTATACTGATCGAAACGGAAAAAGAAGGAGAAGTTTGGGACTGGATCCTTGGGATCGGGGCCAATCTTTACGGCACCGAAATTCCGGAATATCTGAGTGATGCAGGGTTCGTTACTGATGATCAAAACGAAAAAGGAAGAAGGAACCGATTTTTAGAAACATTACTTCCTCTTCTGAACGATGCAGTATTAGCGATCTCGGATGGAGAAAAAAGGATAGAATTCATCAATGAAAAACTTCTCTGGAAGGGAGAAACCATTGCCTGGACGGAAAGTGGAGAACAAAAAACCGCAACTCTATTGGGAGTAAATGAAGAAGGAAAATTATTAGCCCGGACCTCGGTCGGAAACATGGTCGAATTCATTGACAGCCCCGAGGATTTTAGGTCCTTGGGATAGAATGATCCTAGTAATCGACGTTGGGAATACCAACACGGTCTTCGGTATTTATAAGAACGGTTCCAAAGAGCCGATTTTCCATAGAAGAACAGTTACTCGAAGAGATAGAACTTCCGACGAAATGGGGCTTTATCTCAAAGGTTTCCTCCGAGAATTCGAAATAGACAGCAGCCAAATTGTCGGCGGGATCTATTCTTCCGTGGTTCCTCAGTTGAATCCGATCATAGAAAGAATGATCCATGATTGGTTCCAGATCGAACCGATCAGAGTTCAGTATCAGATGAAGCTGCCATTCGGGATCAAGTATCCTCGTCCTTTCGAGATAGGCGCAGACAGATTGGTGAACGCTGCTGCCGCAGTAAAGGATCATCCGGGAAAATCAATCATCATTGATTTGGGAACAGCCACCACATTCTGCGTAGTAGATGATACTCCTGATTATTTGGGAGGAGTGATCGCTCCAGGGCTTAAAGGTTCCATGGATGCTTTGACTAGAAATACCGCACAACTTCCTCCGATCGTATTCCAAGCTCCTTCTAAAATATTAGGAGATTCTACTATAGAATCCATTCAGGCAGGATTCTTTTTCGGATGGATAGGTCTTTTAGAAGGTATTATCAAAGAAGTTAGAGCGGCTCACGGAAACGATTATAGAGTGATCGGTACCGGCGGACTTGTGACTACGATCCACGCAGCAAATCCTAAAATTTTCGATAAGATAGAACCTCTGCTTACTTTAAGAGGACTACAAATATTATACGAAGATAATGCTAAATGAATTTTTTGATCGTAGGGTTAGGAGGATTGTTAGGATCAATTTGTAGATATATGATATCTCAAACGATCCCGAAAGAATCCGGCCCATTTCCTCTTTCCACATTTACAGTAAATATACTAGGCTCTCTGCTAATTGGAATATTTTACGGATTATCTCAGGGAAAAATTTCGGAAGAAGTGCGGCTATTTACAACCGTCGGATTTTGCGGAGGATTCACAACCTTTTCCGCTTTCGCTTTAGAAAACCTAAAACTACTCCAATCAGGGAACTATTTTAGTTTTTTTGCATATATACTGCTTAGCACGACAATTTGTATTATTGCCGTGCTATTGGGAGTATATTTAAGTAAATAAGAAAAGATCTGTCTTAAGGAAGCTTAATCTCTTTTTTAACGCCGCCTTTAGAGCCCTCTAAAGTTTTAGTCTCCGGATCGATCTCTGAAAGTGAATCGTATTCGATTGGAACGATTACTTTTCCGGTTTTATCGATGAGACCGTATTTTCCGCCTTCGATCGTCGAATGTTCTCCGTCGCTAACGGACTTACAATCGTTACAAACTTTAGAAAAACCTTGGTGGATCTGAAAAGCAAAATCGTAATTCGCCGCGATTATCTTCTTACAAGAAGAATCGAAAAATCCGAATTTAGAATTTTCTACAAATCGAGCCAAACCTTCCGAAAATTCGTCCGGTCCATTGTCGAAAGCAAAAACGTTCAATAGAACCTCATTCTGAGGATCGATACAGATCCATCCGCCCTTGCCGAAAGAAAAACCTACACCATTCTCATTAAAATCGTAAGCAATTGAATATTGAGGAGAAATTTGGACTTTCCCATTCTGGTCCTTATACCCGTAAACATCATTCTCTTCGAAAGCAGTTAACTGCAATTTTTTAGAGCAGAACGCAAGAAGAGGCAAAAAAGCCAAAATCACTAAAAGGTAAATTTTTCGATCCATAGATCCTCCAATATATCATTTATTTCTAAAAGAGCCGCTCATCGCGAAACCTACATATGCAGACGCAATGGCATCCCAAGAATCATCATGCCCGGTCAAATTTTCGAGGCCTAAAAGAAGTTTTAAAGCTGCTTTAATATCTTTTTTGTCCGCGGTGCCGCTGCCTGTGGTCCCTTTTTTTATCTGAGAAGCGGTCGGCTCGACCAAAGGAATATTATGCTCTCCTAATGTAAGTAAGACAACTCCTCTCGCCTCATAAACTCTTGCGGCAGTCGTTCTATTCTTTGCGAAAAATAATTCTTCCACAGAAGCAAGATCAGGATGATATTCATCCAAGATCGCGTCCAACTGTCTTCGAATAGCGATTAAATTGACAGGACTTTTTGTTCCGCTTGGAACTTCTATCGTGCCGTAAGTGAGAACACGAATTACAGACTTATCTTTTTGGAGAACGGAATAACCTAGACGATGGGACCCAGGGTCTATTCCTAAAATTTTCACCAAAAAGACTCCTTGAGTTTAAATTTTGTAGGAAGTCCTACATGGGGCAAGGGGCGCCCCCGCCCGGCTTCGGGTGGGGGGAGTGGCCCGTGGGAGAGCAATTCCCCTCTATCACAAATTCCTCAAACCGGCAACCTCATTTCCTTGCACAAGACCTTGTTGGAATTCCAACAAAACTCCGCTGGTCACCGATCCCGGAAAAGAAGAAGTCGAAGAAAAAATTCCCCGACTTCTAAGAATTTCAGCCGAATTCTTTCTCTAATTCCGGAGAAAGTTCGAAGTTGGAGTTCACACCTTGGACATCATCGTGACCTTCTAAGTTGTCGATCAGCTTCATTACTTTTTCTGCAACCTCTTTGTCGGAAACTTCTGCACCGACTAAGGCCACAAACTTGATCTCGGACTCTTCCGATTTGATCCCTTTATCATTCAAAGCAGTTTGGACTGCTTCATAATCATCCGGAGAAGTTACCACTCTGAAAACTTCTCCCTCGTTCTGAACGTCTTCAGCACCTGCGCCGACTGCTAATTCGAATAATTCCTCTTCGGAAATTTGATCGGAAGGAATTACGATAATACCCTTTCTTTCGAAAAGACGACTAACGCTGCCTGTAGTCGCCAAAGAACCGCCCAGCTTAGTAAGGATACTTTTGATCTCCGGAGTGGTCCTGGTTTTTTTATCAGTTACAGCTTCCACCATGATCGCTGTTCCGCCCGGCCCAAAACATTCATAAAGGCATTCTTCATATACAACGCCTTCCAATTCTCCGGTTCCCTTTTTGATCGCCCTATCGATATTGTCTTTAGGCATGTTGCTGGCTTTCGCCTTCAATACTGCGAGTCTAAGTCTCGGATTGGTATTAATGTCCCCTCCGCCCATACGTGCCGCAACAGTGATCTCCTTGACCACCTTAGTGAAAATCGCCCCTCTTTTAGAATCGATAGCGTCCTTTTTGCGTTTAATCGTTGCCCACTTACTATGCCCGGACATCAGATTTCCCCTTATATTTAAGAATAGATCGGTTTAAAAAATATATAAGATCAAAAGCAGGAAAGTCGGCCTAAAACCGGTCCCACTTTTTCAACAAAACCCGGTTTTTCCAGTCTGTCCATCCTTTTTGGCCTTCCCCATTCCTTGAAGAAATCCAGGCCAAAAACCGGATCCTTCTAACAAACTCTAAGCCAGCCAACCCAACAAAGACTCCCAAATCCCTACCGGGCTAAAGCCGGAAAAAACCAAAAAGAATATTATAAATTCATAAAATTCTTTCAGGAAAGATCCGGGCGGCTCCTCGTAAAACTCGGATCGCGCTGCTACGGGTTCGCGCAAAACGCTCATCCGGGCAGGCCCGGACTAAAGCCCTGCGCATCGCTGCCGCGAATTCTAAGAGAAAGATCTACCATGTAAGGGGACTCTTTTTTAAAAAAAGAGTCCCCACCCTGCTTTGGGCGGGGGCCGGTCTGGCGGTACATAAAAAAACTTTCGATCAAACGGATCGCGTTGATTTCATCTTTGAACTCGTTTGACTTCGTTTTACTCAGTCGCCACCCTTCGGGTTTTTCGCTTCCTATGGGTCGCTCAAAAAGTCGCTGCGAAGGGGGCCGGTCCGGTGGTACCCGCAAACCCGCACTCATTCACTGCCCGTATCACAATTCCAAACGAAAATCAACCAATTTCTCCCCTACAATCCATGTTGGAATTCCAACATGATTTCTACTTGCAAAACAAATTCCGAACTTTCTCCACCTTTCTTATGTTTCGCATAACGTATAACAGCCTGTCACTCGGGCTTGTACAAAAACTCAAGTGTTATTAATAACAATTGTTTTACATAAAACGATCCATTCGTCCCCCGATGCGATCTCTTTGTCCCTAATAAATTGACTAGTTTTAAAACCTGGAGTAAACTCCCGCGTATGCGAATCCTAATCGTAGAAGATGATATATTGTCCTCTCGCTGTTTGGAAATTTTAGCGAAAGAATTTTTGACTGAAAGGATACAAAGTATCCATACAGTTTCCGATCCGGAATCTGCAGCGGAATTTATACGCAAAAATCCTTTGGATCTATTATTCTTGGATATAAATCTACAAGGGAAAACTGGCTTTAAACTTTTAGAAATAGAAAGCAGAAGTTTTTTCCAAACGATCATAGTATCTTCTGAAAGAGACAATGCAGTAAAAGCTTTCGAGTTTTCAGTGTTGGATTTCCTACCAAAACCGATCACGAGAGAAAGATTCGGAATTTCTATCCAAAGATATCTTTCTTCTCATCCTAATATATTTTCTCCAAAAGGAATTCCTCTCAAAAAAGAAGAAGGGATCAATCTTATCGAACCTGGGAATATAATATTCGCAAGATCTGAAAGAAATTACGCTAGATTATTTACCAAAGACGGAAGCGTGGAGAAGGTCAGAAAAACATTAGACCAACTCCAAAAAGATCTGGAAGCACATGGATTTTTCAGAGCCCACAGAAGTTACCTGGTTCGATTAGAAGAAGTCAAAAAGATCTTATTCAAAACGCCGACTACCTATCGACTCTTACTTCATACGGATCATAGTATCCCCGTTAGTCGATCACAAGGAAGTAAACTCCTATCTTTATTCAAAAATTCAAATCTTAAGGTTTTAGGTCTGCCGTGAAACATTTCTACGTTGCCATTCGGTTTAGGACCAAAAACTTTATATTATTTATAAAGAAACATTTTCAGATCTTAAAAGAAGTCAGAAGTAACGAAGAATTCATCCGATCCGCGTACTTCGAAGTATATTTAATACTCAGATATCTTTTCCCTTTCCTATTCGTAGTTTATATTCCTTTTGCAATTTTGGATTGGACTGATTTTCTAAAAAACTCCGGATACTTCCCTCTCTTAATCTATAACTCGGTTTTTATTCCGGGTTGTTTTCTTTTTACAGCTCTTTTAAATTTTCCAATTCTAAAAAGTGAAAACGGCAGAAGATGGCTTACGATAGCCGGAACCTTATTCTTAACTTCCGCAGGAACAGCGATGAACCTGCTCATATTCCAATTTGGGACTGATATTTCGCTATTCGCGTTCACTCAACTTGGTATCGCAGTGCTTCTTCGTTATCCCGATAAAACGAAGAAGGTTATCTATTTCACAAATTACGCAGTATTTTTCGCGGCCATGTACTGGTTGGGAAAGAACTCATCCTTTCTGATCCAAAACTTTTTCTTCACAATGGTCATGACAATTCTATTGGATCTGATCAGTTTTCTTACCAAGGTGAATTCATTTCATAAAGAACAATCCATCCGAGATCTGAATCGAAAACTGGTGATGGAATCCATTAAAAAATCTGAAATTTTAAGAATAGCGATCCATGATCTAAAAAGCCCTGTCACAGGGATCTTAAGTTTAGTAGGACTTTATACAAGAGAACCAAGCCATATTTCTCCGACAAAACGAGTTGCTTCTTCTTATGCGGACCCTCCTGAAATTCTAGAACATATAGATAGAACTTCTCGTAAAATTTTAGAATCGATCGAAGATGTTCTATATCTTGCAAGTTCCGGAGATGCAGAAACGATAGAGAACCAAACCCAAAAATTAAATCCGGAATTATTATTAAAATCGGTTACCTGCAATCTAAACTTTTTATTCACCTCAAAGAACATAAGAATAGAAGATAGACTCTCGGAGTATAATTTCTATTTCCAAGCGAATCCTCAGATATTGTACAGAGTATTCGATAATCTATTAAGTAACGCCGCTAAATTCTCTCCCGAAAATTCGGAAATCTCTCTCAAAAGTGAACTCATCTCAGAATCATATGAGAAAATTCTAATCATCAAAATAGAAGATTCAGGGCCTGGATTCCAGCCCGAAGACGAAAAAGATATGTTCAGGGAATTTTCTATCCTTTCCGCAAAACCTACCGGCTCCGAATCCTCAAGCGGGATCGGACTCGCATTGGCTAAAAAGTTATTAGATAGAATGGGAATACGTATCCGCCTGGGCAACTCCGAAACACTCGGAGGTGCCCAGGTAATATTAGAATTTCCGCAATCAAAAGCGAAATAGGGAGTTAAGAACTGGAGGCAAATCAAAATGAAAGATGTGAAGAGAATTTGGCTGGGAGGAATAGTACTAGCGTTATCCGTAACGTCATTCTACTGTAGTCCGGACCAAAATACGAACAATACACAAGACCTGGCTCTATTAGGAGGACTTTTAGAAACTCCTGAAAAAGGAGCGGGTAATCTTGCAGGATTAGATAATGCGGATCCTAAAGCCCAAAATATTTTAGACGATCTAACGAGTGTAGTCTATGGATCTTACGATGTTGTGTATATTCCGGGCGCTGTATGTGGCAACGGAACACCTTACAAAATATTCGTAGATCGTGCGGATGGGATCTTGGATTGGATCTTAGGATATTCAAGCAGACTTCTAGTATATATGGAACCGGGAGGAGCTTGTTGGGATTACGAAAGTTGCACTGGACAAACGGGTATCAGAGGAGCCGCAAATCCAAACGGTATTCCTGATAACCATATGAATTTCGGAGCGTTTATAGATCCGAATATTCCTGGTGGAAGTCCGAACGCATTGATCTCACCGATCATATTAAGAAACAATCCTACCGGACAGAACGTTAAAACATCCAATTGGAATAAAGTGTTCATTCCCTATTGCACAGGAGACGTGTATGCGGGAAACAAGGTGGCAACTTATTCCGATCCAACCGGACAAAATCCTCCTATCACTTATCGTCACGTAGGTGCTAAGAATATGGAGCTGGTCATCGATTGGTTGAAGAATAATTTTAATAAACCAAAAGAGATGTTTGTTTCAGGATGTAGCGCAGGTGGAGCAGGCTCCATGATCAATTATCACTTCATTAGAAAAGCCTTAAGTCCTTCTAAAAGTTATCTATTGAATGATTCAGGCCCGATCTTTCCGGCTCCTGGATTTGGCAACCAATGGCCTTTACAGCAAAAGATCAAAGAGGCTTGGAATACAGAGTATTTTATAAGCAAGGCTCAGCCTGATTTCCCTTCCGTGGACATTCGCGCGGACTATGGGAAGATCAGCGAGGCTTTAGCTCAAAAATATCCGAATGATAAATTAGCGATCACTCTATTCAGAAGAGATGCTAATTATTCCATGTATTCTTATGCAAGATTCTATGGATTGGACGAGAACAATCCTGCGGATAAGGAATATATTATTTCCACTCTTTGGGCTCAGGACATTGAGAATTTGAAGGCTCAGTACGATAGATATCCGAATTTAGAATATTTCATTCCGTATTACAGAAGTATCAATGAAAGCCATTGTACTTCTATCGTGGAATTTACTGGAACGGAGATAGAAAATACCGGAATTACACTCGGTACATTCATCAATGATTATCTATTGGGAAGTTCTACTTTCAGAAGTTTTTTCGAAAGTGTGAATCCGAACGATGCAAACGTAACGAATTTCTGGTTCGCGTTAGTTAATCTTCTACTATAATCTCTCTCGGAGAAGGCGGACGATTTGCCGCCTTCTTTTTTTCATTCTACCCTTAAGCCGCTTTTTCTTCTTTCAAAGGAACTACATAACCCCAGAAAAGTGCCATCGCAACACCTGCGATGTACATCCAAATACTGAAGATCGCAGAAGGAAGCGCCACCTTAGGTCCGAAAAATTGGATCGCAAGAGTCATACCCAGAGTAGTATTTTGGATCGCAACTTCGATAGAGATTGTTCTCGCCTGCTTCTCCGCAATCCCAAGTAATTTAGGAAAAAGATAACCTGCTAAAAATCCAAAAGTATTATGAAGGATCACAGCAAGTCCGATCAAAAGGATCATATCTATTAAATTTTCTCGATTCTTATAAGCCACAAAAGCAACTACGAAAACCAAAAACAAAATGGAGAAAACTTTATAAGGACTTTCAATCTTTTTAGCAAAATTAGGAAACTTATGTTTTACCGCCATACCTATCGAGATCGGCACCACAATGATTGCGATCACTGTTTTTAACATTTCGAAAAAAGAGATCTGCATCACACTTGAACCGGTTGGATCCAATAAGGAACCGAAAAACGTAACGATCACCGGAGTCAGTAAAGGACAAAGAAGTGTAGAAAGTGCAGTGATCACAACTGCAAGAGCAACATCACCCTTTGCAAGATAATTGATCAAATTAGAAGTAGTTCCGCTAGGACAAGATCCTACAAGAATGACGCCTAACGCGAGTTCGTATTCTAAACCTAAGATCAATACGACCGCGTATGCAGCCAAAGGCATGATCACAAAATGGCCTAAAGTACCGACCAAAGTTTGGAGAGGAGTTGTAAAAATCCGTTTAAAGTCTCCGATTGCCAGCCCGAAACCCATTCCGAGCATCACGATTGCTAAAAGAGCCGGAAGTAGCCCCTTTTCGACTGCACCTAATTGCATGTTTCTCTCCTTAACATAACACCTGTTTTATTATTTTTATCTCCGAGAAGAATCTCGGATTTCCTTTCCGGAAACGTATCTTACTGACCGGAAAGCTCTGAGGTGAAAAGCTTTTTTCTCTTCTACCCGGATCTATTTTATAGAAGTATTAGATCCGGATGGGCAGAAAATTGCAATCGTCAAAAAGACACTACATTAGGAAACTGAATCCTTCTTTTCCCATAACCTGAAGACTATAAACCCTGAAATTATTCCGAATAAGATAAACACGGCACCTAAGGTATATTTCAATTGTAGAATATATCCTATTCCGAAAAGCCAAGCGTATAAGGAGAAGATCGCTAATAACCAGATCCGAATTCTGGAATAGAATTTTTTGCGGGCGGAAACTCCGCCCCATTTCCCCCAAAAACCGAAAGGTTGTAACTTGGCTACAAATGTATCCAGTACTTGATCCGGGACTGGAGCAGTCATAAATGTAACCGCAATGGAAACGACCACACTTCCCAAGGCAGTAAAGAATAGAAGATAATCCGCATTTACATCCGGATATACTTTATATAAAATTAATGAAAGAACTAGAGCTGTCCCCATTCCGGATAATTCCGTCCAAGCATTTGTCCTCCACCAGATCCATCTTAATATCTGAGGAAGGCCTAAACCCGAGGCCATCGCTAAGAAAAATTTCCAGGCGGATGCAATTGAACTCATTTGAGTCGCGACTAAAATAGCAATTCCAGCCATCAATACCACTGCAATCCTTCCTGCGATCACTGTTTCTTTATTTCCGGCATTCGGTTTTAGGAATCTTAAATATAGATCGTTCACTAAATAGCTGGCACCCCAGTTGATATGAGTGTCCGCAGTGGACATGAAAGCCGCCATCAAACTTACGAATACCAATCCCAAACATCCTGCAGGCAAAACGATCTTCATAAGCACAGGATATGCGATCTCTCTATCCGATTGGACTACTCCACCTTCTGCTTGGAATAAATCCGCATCATGTAATGGGAATACGACCAAACACACGAGTCCCGTTAAAACCCAAGGCCATGTACGTAAAATAAAGTTTGCGATATTAAACCAAAGAGAACCTAACTCTGCATCCTTAGGAGTTTTTGCAGTATGTAATCTTTGAGCCAAATATCCGGAACCATCCGAATGATATTGGATCCACCATTGAACTCCGATGAATATTAGAAAAACCTGAAGTGGAAGTCCATGCTCTTCTTCCCCTATCCTTGGCCAAAAAGAAATGATGGATTCCGATTTGCCAGGATATAAAATTTCTAATTTTGAATATAGACCTTCTAATCCGCCTACATATTGAATTGCAAAGACCGCAAATACGATTGCACCGCCTATTCCCAAAGCAAATTGGAATAGGTCAGTCAGGATCACACCCTGGATCCCTCCCATACTGCTATAAAATACTACAACTGAAAAAAGAATAAGGACCGTAAGTGTAGTATTCAAATCTCCTAATATTAGAAAGTTAGGCCAAGAGTCTGAGATAGATTTGAAAACTTCTGCACCAAGCAATACGTTCCAATCCAAGAATGGAGCCGTGATCTTAGACATCGCCTTGAAAACCCAGCCCAATATGATGGAATTAAAAAGAATACTTAAGAAGAATGCTTTTGCCGCTCGAAGTATTGCCGCACCTATTCCGGAATATCTTAATTCTACAAATTCAACGTCCGTAAGGACTTCTGCCTTTCTCCAGGAAGCTGCGAAGAATACAGTAATGATCAGATAACCGATTGCCCAGCTCCACCAGAGCCAGTTCCCGCCAACTCCGTCCAAGGCAACCATTCCCGTAATGACTAACGGAGTGTCCGCGGCAAAGGTCGTTGCGACCATAGAAGTTCCGAGCCACCACCAAGGAAGTTTTCTGTCCGCAACGAAGTAGGAACTCAAACTTTCTCCGGCCTTAGAGGAAAGAAGAAGCCCTGCCGAAAAAGCAAAAATGATATAAGCTAAGATTAGATACCAATCGATAGGAGAAAAAATGGGGTCCCCCTTCTCCCAAAGAAGGGAGAACTCTCCATAAAGATCGGCCGACTTTCCTTGAAAACAAGGATTCTTTCCCGCCTTCCGGATTTGATTTATCTTGATCCCCGCTCCGAGCCCAAAAAGATGGTAGGCAGCGATGGCAAACATAATCGTCCAAAAGTACGGGGGAACATCTGTAGGATCTCCCGATCGCATCCGGAACGTAGCCGGTAGAATCAAACGTTATCATGAAGAAGGCAACCATGTTGTCGTAGTCGTTTCCGCAATGGGCCATACGACGGATGAGCTAGTGGACCTGGCTGATAAGATCACTAAAAATCCTCCAAAGAGAGAGATGGATATGTTATTGTCCACTGGAGAACAGGTTTCTATTTCTCTTCTCGCAATGGCTCTTTGGGATGTTGGAGTTCCTGCAAAATCATTCACAGGTTCCCAGATCAAAATGATCACTGACGGGAACTTCTCCAATGCAAAGATCCAAGGAGTGGATCGTTCCAGAATAGATGCAGCGTTAAATTCAGGAAACGTTGTGATCGTAGCAGGATTCCAAGGGATAGACCTAGACGAAAATATCACTACCTTGGGAAGAGGCGGTTCGGATACTTCTGCGGTAGCGTTAGCCGCCGTACTTGGCGCAAAAGAATGTGAAATTTATACGGATGTGGACGGGGTTTATACCGCGGACCCAAGAGTGGTTCCCCAAGCCACTAAACATTCTCAAATCACTTATGAGGAAATGTTGGAACTCGCAAGCCTAGGCGCCGGAGTTCTTCATTCCAGAAGCGTTGAATTAGGAATGAATTACGATGTGGTCATTCATGTACGTTCCAGCTTTAATAATAATCCGGGGACTTTGGTTGTAAACGAGGACAAAATTATGGAAAAATTGAAAGTAAGCGGAGTTACCGCAAAGAACGACCAAGCCAGAATTACGATCGCGGATGTTCCTGATAAACCGGGACTCGCAGCAGTTCTATTCGGAGACTTAAGCTCCAAAGATATTCTTGTAGATGTGATCGTTCAATCTTCTCCTTATAATGGAAGAAACACTATCTCTTTCACAGTTCCTAAAAAAGACCTGGTCCAAGCTCTTCCTATTTTGGAATCATTCTCTAATTCTCAAGGAGCTAAAAAGCCTGAGATCAATGAGGAGATCTCTATCGTTTCTGCAGTAGGGATCGGAATGAAATCCCATGTAGGAGTGGCCGCTCAAATGTTCAAAGCTTTGGCGGAAAAAGAGATCAATATCGAAATGATCTCCACTTCAGAGATCAAAATATCCTGCGTAATCCCAAGAATTCATGCAGAAACAGCCGTAAACAAGATCCACGAGACCTTCGGGCTTTCGAAAAACAGTTGAACAAGAGAGGATCGGGAACATCCTTTCCCTGTGTTAGGAATTTTTCCCGGATCCTCAGCTTCATTTTCGCGTAAACTCGCCTTATTCTCCGGTATACTTTCTATAGGTATATTCACCTCGGAGATCAGGCCCGCAGAATCCTTAGATAGGATCATCGCTACAGTCGGAAGCCAATCCATCAGCGATCTAGATTTCGACGATGCTCAGGAAAAATACCAAAAACTGACCAAGTACCTCAAAAACGAGGACATGAGAAAATCTCTGCGCACTCGTATCATAGACTTTCTGATAGATAGAGCAGTTGTGGATTCGATCGCAGAAGATGAATCCATCCAGGTGAATGAAAAAAGACTAGAGAGCGAGATCGAAAAAAGAATGGAGTTTATGGGGATCACTTCTCGTAAACAATTCGAAAAAGCGGTCGAGTCCAGCTCAGGAATGTCTTACGATCTTTGGTATACGGAACTTCCTTACCAGATCAAAAAAACCCAGTTAATGCAATACAAGGTGCCGAACCATCCACCTTCTGATAAAGATATCCGAAATTGGTACGCTCAAAACAGAGAGAAGGTAGGATTCGAAGTCCAATATAGACAGATTGCTATCTCTCCCGCAAATGATTCCATCACGGAAGAGTCCAGGATCCACAAAGAAGCAAATGAGATCAAAAAGAATGTTCTATCTGATCCTGCTTCCTTCGGTTTGATCGCAGGTTCTCCTAGAAATACGGATGCAAACTTAAGAGCCAGAAAAGGACTTATGGATTGGGTTTCTTCTTTCGAATTATATAAAACGAATCGTTCTGTTGCAGTTGCATTATCTACTGTTCCAGTCGGTTCAGTTTCAGAAGTATTCAGAGACGAAAGAAAACGTTATTGTATCGTTAAGGTAGAAGGTAAAAGACCTACTCCTTTAGAAAACGTACGCCAAGGGATCGTAAATCTTCTCAGCCGTGAAAAAGAAGACGAAAATTTTATAAAATGGGTAAGAGAATCCAGGTCCACTGTGCCGATACAGATCTTCGACGAAGCTTATAAAAAAGAGAACAAGATCCCGGACCAACAAGAAACCTTGAACTTGGATTAAGTCCGGAAATCCAGAACGGAACCGATCCTAGATTAGAATATGAAATATCCTCCCCAAGCTATCGTATTTTATCTAAAAGAAGATCTTATATCCGTAAAAGGAAATATAGATCAGGGAAACCAACTTCGGTATTTAGAACTTACTCTTAAAAAATTATCTTCCGTATTAAAAGGAATTCCGGTTTATTCAAACAGAAAACTCGGAACTTCGGACGAATCCAAAAAGATCTCCACTCAATTCGAATATTCTAATTTTATAATTCTAGAATCCGGATCAGAAGCTGAATTTTTTTCCAAGATCTGCGATATTCTTCCTTCTTCCAGAACGGGAGATCCTGAATGGGACGAGACCTGTTTTCTGGTTTTTGATGGATTTGCACCACTATTGGATCCGACTCTTACGGAAGAATTGATACTTCGTCATGAAAAGTATCTGGCACAGTATTCTTATTCTGAAAATCTTCCTCCTGGGATCGTGCCCAGAATTCTTTCCAGAGAATTTGTAAGAAGTTTACCTGCGGAATACGCAGGTTCGACCCAAGACTTCTTAGCCAAAAATATCAATCAATTCGATACTGAAATTTTTTATACTTCTCCTGACCTCCGACAATGGAGATTGGATTTCTCAGCAAACAATCCAAGGTCTTTCAGACTATTAGATTCTTTATTAAAGGAGAAGGAAAACTGGAAGTATGATGAGATCCAATCCTTCCTGATCTCACATCCTGAAACATTCCGTTCTGCTCCTAGTTACTACGAAGTAGAATTATACAGAGGCTGCGAATACGAATGCAATTTCTGCCCAAGACAAAATCTAAAACCGGAAGAAGATAATATAACCTTAGATCCTCAAGTGTTAGATAAACTTTTATCTCAGGCAGAAACATTAGGGCTTCCTTATAGTGTATGTTTTGGCGGATTAGGAGAACCTACACTTCATCCTAAATTTCCGGAACTTGTCCAAAAAACTTTGGCATCATCCAATCTAAAGGAATTATTCATAGAGTCCGCTTCATACGGCGATCTCTCCGGTTTTATCAATTTAATTTCTTCCTTAAAAGAAGAAGAAAAGAAGAAGATCAGCTTGATCGTTAATCTCACCACCAGAGATAAAAAGGCTTATTCTCAACTCTATGGAAAGGACAACCTGGACAAGGTTTTACAGAATCTGGCAGCAGTTTCTCAAGTTTTACCAAAATCATCTATCCATCTTCAATTCCTAAAAATCCAAGAAGTGGACTCTGAGTTGGATTCCTGGTATGAACAGGCCCAAAAAGAAGGATACGAAATCATTTTACAAAAATATAATTCTTATTCGGATATTCTTCCCCAACGCAGAGCTTCCGATCTCACACCTTTGGGAAGAGACTTCTGCTGGCATATTTCCAGAGATATATATCTAAACGCAGACGGAGAAGTTTCTATCTGTAAACAAACTCCAGGCTCTAAAAAACATTCTATAGGGAATCTAAACAAAGATTCCTTGGAACAAATTTGGGCGAAAGGAAATCCTTTCTTCACTTCTTCCGCGAAAGGAGCACATGAATCTATTCCTGCTCCTTGTCTTTCCTGCGATGAGTGGTATACATTCAACGCCTAAGCCTAAGATCCGTTCTTTATTCGCTTTCATACAGGCGAGGACCGGATCTACAAGATTCCCCAAAAAAGTAATCCGTCCCATCCCTTCTAATTCGGATAAGACTATCTTAGATCATATCCATTCCAGGGTTTTAAAGATCCTTCCAAATTCCAGGATCGTTTATCTAATCCCGGAAGGAGATTCAGAACTGGGATCCTTTTTGGAAAAGAGAAACATGAATCACTTCTCCGGGCCATTGGAAGATGTTCGTCAAAGATATATTCTTGCGGCAGAAAAATTCCAAGCGGATGCGATCCTCCGACTCACAGGAGATAATCCATTTTACGATACAACTCATCTGGATCTGCTCATCCAAACGTTCATAGAATCTGATTCAGATCTGGCGTATTTTAAAGGCTTACCTCTCGGAACTGGAGGAGAAGTTTTCAGAACTTCCGCACTTTTAGATCTTTCTGATTCACAACAAGAAGAAAGACATAAAGAACATGTAAGCATTCATATAAAAGAGGATCCTACAAAATACAAAATCACCGCCATCCCAAGTTTATTAACAAAAGAAGAAGGTTCCAGATTAGCAAATTTTAGACTGACTGTGGACACCCCCGAAGATTTTGAAACGATCTCAGATCTAATTTCCCAAAAATCTTTCGAAACCATTAGCAATTTTAATACAAAAGAATTTTTAGAATGGGAGAAGGGCTCACCTTCTCTATTCCAAAAGAATTTAGATGTTCCCCAGGTAAGATTTAATCTTCCTTCTCCAAACCAAACGATCAAAGGAAAAGTAGGAGTATTGGTCGCCCCTGCAAAAGAATTCGGTTCAGGACATTTTTCCAGAACTTCTCTTTTGTATTCTTTTTTGCCTTATAGAGGTTGGGAACCCGAATGGATCTTGTCTTTCCCAAAAGACGGAGAATATAATATTCTTCTAATAGACTACAGAGATATAGAAGTTCCGGTCTCTTACCAAAAAACAAAGGTCCTGCTACTAGATCATTTCGGAAAAGATAAACAGAAATATGATTTTTGGGACCTTCTTCCCCATTCTCAAAATGATCCAAACTTCGACTGGGAACAGGTCTTAATTCCTCCGAATCTGATCTCAACAGCTATAAGTGAGAAAAAGAATCCAACAAAAGATTACGGGATCTTTTGTTACGCAGGAAACCTAAGAGAAGAAGAATCCGAAAATCTGGATACATTCCTACTCCAGAATTCTTCCAAAAAGAAGATTCGGATCGGAGGAACTCCTCCTAAAAATAAAGAGATAGAATATTTTTCTAGACTATCCAGAGTTCAATATCTACAAAAACTACGATCTTCCGAAAAGTTCTTAGGATATTTTGGCCAAAGCTTATTCGAGGCTTTGTATTTAAAAATACCTTCTGCAACATTCTCCATTTCCCCAATTCATAGAGAACTTTCTTCTATTTTAGAAAAATATAAAATTCCATTCACAGACTTAAAAGGAAAGGCCGAGTTTTCCTTAGGAATTAAAACGGTCGGTGAAAACGGATACAAACTCTTACTCGATAAGATAGATTCTTTATAAAGACCCTAAAACCCTCCGCGACTTTGCGCCTCTGCGTGAAATTAAAAAATAGAAAATTACCACGCAGAGACGCGGAGCCGCAGAGTAACTAACGTGCCCGTACCAGGGCGGCGTACTATTTTGAGACTGTGCGGAATTTGGATTCCACGTTCCGCCGACTTAAACCCGCACCCAATGCCGAGTCGACCGACCGTCGGATTTTCCGCCAGAAAGTCAGGAAACATTTTTCATTTTATTTGTTTCCTTTGTTGATTTTTTTGCCCATTGTTTTGAAATATGTTTGACCGACGCATAGTCGGATGTATTGTCAAAACCGACTAACGGTCTATACCGACCGTCGGTTTAGCAGGAGGAACCCCAATGATCCCAGCGAAAATCTCCACAAAAGAAAGAATTCTAAACGAATCCAGAAGGCTATTCTTCGAAAAAGGATACGAAACCACATCCATTCAGGACATTCTATCCGCTTTAGATATAGCTAAAGGAACCTTTTATCACCATTTTCAATCCAAAGAAGAACTTTTAGAAGAGATCGCAGTGCAATTCGCAAAAGAAGCGCATGCGGCTATGCAAGTAGAGATTGGAGATCTTGGATCAGAAGGCACCGGCCTGGATAAACTCCGCAAAGCACTCATCGTTGCAAGAAACTGGAAAAAAGGTAAATCGGAAGAAGTTCGCTTCCTTCTGGAATCCCTTTTCTCCGCCAGCAATCTTCAATTGAGAGATAAGATCAGACGCAAATCCGTAGATTTAAGTTTTCCGTTATTTGCTTCTTTAATAGTAGAAGGCCAGCAGGACGGATCACTCAAAAGTGAACTGAGAGCGGATCACCTGACTTCCATTATTTTTGACCTAAGCGATGCTTTGGGTGAAAAAGTTGCTTTCTATCTTTTAGGAAGAAGTAAAGAATCCGAGGCCGATCTATACGACCTGATGCTTTCTTATCACAAAACGATAGAAGATCTGCTCGGCTGCCCGGATGGCGGATTAGATTATTTTAGCAGAGAAGATTGGAGCGAGCTCGCTCAACTTTTCAAAGGTGGTGCGGTTTCGGCTCCAAGCTTAGAACCTTTACCATTGGTTGCGAACGCAGGTTAAGTGAAAAAGGGTCCTGCCCCTAGGACAAATATATGCTACTTTATGCATTGGTTCCCACACTCCCCAGATTGGATTCTAATTCAAATCCGGACGTGGAGGACTATTTAGAAAAAACTCCTTCCGTAAGGAGTGAAAAATTACAGGATTTGGTGGATTCGATCCGGGAAGAATTTTCCGATCTGAGAGAAAGTTTGAAATATGGTATGCCTACTTTCGAAAGAAATGGGCGATGGGTCGCATTCTCGAACCATAAAAACCATCTTTCCGTCTATTTCTGCGAAGAGTCTTTTGTAAGAGCGTTCCGTGCTAAGTTCCCAAAATCGGAAAACGGCAAGAACTGTGTGTTGATCAAAGATAAGGAGAAGTTCCCTTCTTCTTATTTGAAAACATTGCTCAAAAAGACCTTACAATAAGGAAAGATATCTCTCTAACTATCTCGTTATAAAACGGATCTTTAGTTCTTAAGGCCCTGGAATAATACTCTGGGGCTTTTTTTATAGTCCGGGACAAAAATTTAAGGTTGCCATTAGTAAATCCGGCCCCGGGCTTCAAGAGTCTGGACCTTTAGGTCCGGACTCTTACGTGTATTCTCTCTTAATTGCAGGATCAGTACGACTTGACCTCACCCTCCGACGGAAAATTCTATCCGAACGAAGGCTATGAAGAAACAAATCAGCGACCGTTACGAACCTACCAGCGTAGAACCGAAATGGATCTCTCTCTGGGAGAAGGAAAAAAGTTTTGAGCCGAACCTCAAAGCAGGGGAATCTTTTACCATCGTTCTTCCTCCTCCTAACGTGACCGGAAGCCTTCATATCGGTCACGCACTCAATCATACTATTCAAGATATTCTGACCCGTATCGAACGTAAAAAAGGGAAATCCGCTCTTTGGGTTCCGGGCACCGACCATGCCGGGATTGCAACCCAAGTAGTTGTAGAAAGAGAACTCGCCAAAGAAGGCAAAAAGAGAACGGACTTCACCAGAGAAGAATTCGAAAAGAAAGTTTGGGAATGGAAAGAACACTCGGGTGGAATGATCCAAAACCAACAGAGGCTTTTGGGAGAATCCGTAGATTGGTCTCGTTCCAGATTCACCATGGACGAAGGATTGTCCAAGGCCGTATTCAAAGTTTTCAAAACATTATATGACGAAGGTTTAATCTACAGAGGAGAAAGGATCATCAACTGGTGTCCTAAAACTCTGACTGCAATTTCGGATCTGGAAGTTGAACATAGAGAAGTTAAAGGTAAACTTTATCATTTACGTTATCCTATTGTTGGACAACCGGGCAAATATCTGATCGTTGCTACTACAAGACCTGAAACTATGTTTGGGGACGTTGCAGTTGCTGCTCATCCTGACGACGAAAGATATAGATCTTTAAAAGGTGCGGAGTTGGAACTCCCACTTACCGATAGAAAGATCCCGCTCTTATTTGATTCCTTCGTAGATAAAGAATTCGGATCCGGTTTGGTGAAGATCACTCCTGCTCATGATCCGAATGACTTCGAAGCCGGACAAAGATTAGGTCTTAAACCTTTATTAGTTATGAATCCGAATGCAACTCTGAATGAGAACGCAGGAAAATACGCTGGATTAGAAAGATTTGTAGCTCGTAAAAAAGTAATCGATGATCTGCAAGCTCTCGGTCTGGTAGAAAAGATAGAAGAACATACTCATTCTATCGGTCATAACTCTAGAGGCGGAGAAATTATAGAACCTTACTTATCCACTCAGTGGTTCTGTAAAATGAAACCTTTGGCTGAACTTGCAATCCAAGCGGTTCAATCCGGAGAAACCGAATTTGTTCCTAAACTTTGGGAGAAAACTTTCTACGAGTGGATGAACAATATTAGAGATTGGTGTATTTCCCGCCAATTATGGTGGGGACATCGTATCCCTGCATATCATTGCAAAAATTGTAAACATATAGAAGTTTCCGAAACCAAAGTGGATCATTGTCCTAAATGTAATTCCACAGAAGTGGAACAAGACACTGATGTTTTGGATACTTGGTTCTCTTCTCAGCTTTGGCCTTTTTCTACCTTAGGTTGGCCGGAGAATACGGAAGATCTAAAAAAATTCTACCCTACTTCCGTACTTGTAACCGGATTCGATATCATATTCTTCTGGGTAGCCAGAATGATCATGATGGGAAAGAAGTTCTTAGGCAAGGCTCCTTTCCAAAAAGTGATCATCCACGGATTAGTAAGAGATAAAGAAGGTAAGAAATTCTCCAAGTCCGTAGGGAACGTTATCGATCCTTTGGACATGATGAATAAGTACGGAACTGATTCTTTCCGTTTCTTCTTAGCTGCCACTTTACCGGAAGCAAAAGACGTTCTTTTTGACGAAAGCAGATTAGACGGTTATCGTTCTTTCTGTAATAAGATCTGGAACTCCAGTCGTTTCATCTTAATGAACTTGGATGCGGATTGGAAATTAGAAGATCTGGAATCTAAATACGGCTCAAAATTAGAACCGATGGACAAATGGATACTTCATAGGTTCAACGAAACTCTTACGAATTACGAAAAAGCTTATTCCAAATTTCTGTTTTTCGAAATGGCTTCTCAAATTTATGATTTTGTTTGGGGAGATTTCTGCGATTGGTATATCGAATTAGTTAAACCGAGGATTTACGGAAAACTGGGAGAAGGATCCCAAGAGATCGCAAAACAGGTACTTGCAAGTATTCTAATTAAGGCTTTAGGACTTCTTCATCCTTTTATGCCGTTCTTAACCGAGGAAATTTACGAAGTATTCAGCGAAGGAGATTTTTTGATCCAAACTCCTTTCCCTACTTCTTATAATGTTTCTTCCGGGGATGAAGGCGTTCAAAAAACGATTATCCTACAAGATGTAGTCACCCAGATCCGTGTTCAAAGAGCGGAGAATGGCGTTCCATTAGATAAAAAATGTAAAGTGATCTTAAAATCTTCTGAACCTTTGGTTGTTTCTGCAGTAAAAGATTTCGAGTTCTCTATTATACAACTAGCTCGTTTAGAAAGTATAGAAGTGAATGCGAACTATATCGGAGAAAAAACGGATTCCGTTGGTGCGTTCCGTTTCGGAGAAGTAATTCTTCCTTTAGCAGGAATGATAGACTTCGAAAAAGAAAGAGCGCGTATAGACAAAGAATTACAGAAGTTGATCCAAGAAGAAGAGAAACTCGCTTCCAAATTAGGAAATGAGAACTTTATCGCAAAAGCGAATCCGGATGTGATCGAAAAAGAAAAAGAAAAGCTCAAAACCGTCCGTGACAAAAAAGAAGTTCTCCAAAAAGGTTTGGAAAAACTAGGTTAATTTTTCGGACTAAACCGCGGTGAAATATTATGTCTAAGATCCTTTTAATCGGCTCTGGAGGTCGCGAAAGCGCTATTGCTTATAAACTCCGCCAGTCCCCTAAACTCAGTCAATTGCATGTTTTTCCCGGCAACGGAGGCTTTCCTGATTCCGAGGTTTTAGCTCCGAATTCTTTCGATCTAAAGAGTAAATCATCCGTCCAAAGCTTCATTCAAAAAAATGAATATGATTTAGTAGTGGTCGGTCCTGAAGATCCTTTAGTGGATGGGATCGGTGATTGGCTGGCGGAGATAGGAGTCCCAACTTTCGGACCTTCTGCTTATTGCGCCCAGATCGAAGGTTCCAAAGAATTTGCAAAAGCTTTAATGATAGAAGCTGGAGTCCCTACCGCTAAGTATGCTTCTTTCGAAAATTATGAATCCGCACACGCCTATGTTCAAAAAGAAGGAGCGCCTATCGTAATCAAGGCGGACGGTCTTGCGGCAGGTAAAGGTGTGACTGTTTGTAGCGAACTTTCTCAGGCTACACAGGCCCTAAAAGAGATCTTTTTAGATAATAAATTCGGAAAAAGCGGCTCCAAAGTTGTTATAGAAGAGTTCATGGAAGGACAAGAAGCTTCTATCTTTGCGATCAGCGACGGAAACACTTATTTCACTCTTCCTGCAGCCCAGGATCATAAAAGAGCGTATGACGGAGACCTTGGACCGAACACCGGCGGGATGGGAGCCTACTGCCCTGCACCGATCGTCACTAAAGAAACATTAGAAAAAGTAAATACACTTGTATTCCAACCTGTATTCGAGATCTTCCGCAAAAAAGGAAACCCTTATAAAGGCCTTCTATATGCCGGATTAATGATAGATAGCAAAGGAAATCCTAGAGTTGTAGAGTTCAATTGTAGATTCGGTGACCCTGAGACACAATGCGTGTTACCTATGTTAGAAGGCGACTTGCTGGAAATTTTCCAAGCGTCTGCCAAAGGGGCACTCGGAGGCGTAAAAATAGGTTTGAAACCCGGAGCATCCACCGTAGTCGTTTTGGCCGCTGAAGGTTACCCCGATTCTTATGAAAAGAATATTCCTTTAAATTTACCTGAAACAAATAGTAAAGATCTGGTAGTTTTTCATGCCGGTACTTCAAAAAAGGATGGAAACTTAATATCGACAGGTGGAAGAATTCTAGGAATCTCTTCCTACGGTAAGGATTTAAAAGAATCCGTGGATAAGGTTTATTCTTATCTAAACGGTTTTAAAATTTCCAAAACCTTCTTCCGTAAAGATATCGCGAGTAAAGCTCTTTAATTTTATGCCTTTTCTAGTTTCTGGAAATATCGATTTAGTCGAAAGGTCCAACCTTCGCAAATTAGAAAAACATTTAGGGATCATTCTATCCCCTCATCAATATCCATTAGAACAATATAATCTAATTCGAGCTTCCTTAAAACAGAAACTGGATTCGGACACTCTGATCCGTTCCATGACTCGAAGAGAACTATTATCTTTTATTTATATACTCACTCAATTCGGCGATGTAGTCCAAAAAGAAACTCCTGACGAGTATCTGGATGTGGAAAATGTTCCTGTAGTAATCGAATGGCAGGCCGGTCATTATATGATCCCATACGAAGTTTTGGATTTTTTAGCACAATCTCGAGTGTTCCGAAACCAAAACTATCTATTCGCATTGATCCCAGCTCTTCCAAGCAAGGAAAAGAAGGCATGGTTAGAATGGATCGGCGCAGGTTATGGCAGGACATTCCCCCGCGAGATCAATCACGAACTATATTTCCAATGCAGACATCTGCAAAAACCTTTCCAAGGTAAAAGTTTAGTCCAGGAGGAATCCATCCGATTGGAACAACTCTGGGCTCCAGGCAAAAACGAGACAGTGGATTGGTTCTATAAAGGGATCATGCCTTTTTATTCTTCCATGAAGGAACTACAACGTTCCGAAAGAGACCCGTTTCTTCTGCATGTTTTGGATCTGATCCGCTCCGGAAAACTTGTCCTAAAACGACTCCCGGAAGAATTTGGCAGAAAGGAAGAATACCAGCTTGTCTCCACGGTAGAAGGAAACACTCCTCAACTCAGAGACACCGTATTTAGCTGGGAAGAAGCCAGAGAAGAAAGCGAAGATTTCCTCTTCCGATAACTATTCCCTCCTTTACAGAAAGATCCCGGATAATATCCGCAAATTTGCAACAGATTAATATTATATATTTTATTGGACCGAAATGGAAGTTAAGAACGCCAAGGAACTGAAGCGCCTCTCTAAAGAACTTCAAGAGAACTTTTTAAATCGCTGGAAACTTTTGAACCTGGATAAAGACCAGGATCAGCTCAAATCATATAATGATCGTATCGCAGAGCCTAGTTTTTGGGATAACCCTGACCAGGCAAAATCGATCAGCCAAAGAAAAACGGAGTTAGAAAGAAAATTAGAGCCTTGGGTCAATATCCGCCGAGATATATTAGATTTTCCTGATTTAGTCGAACTCACTTTTGACGAAAAGGGAGAAGATGGAGTAGACGAACTCAGTTCAGAATACCAAAGATTAAAGTCTGAATTCGAAAGACTGGAACTTTTGGGTGCTCTAAACGAGCCGGAAGATATGAAACCTGCGTTCTTAAATATACACCCGGGTGCAGGCGGAACGGAAAGCCAGGACTGGGCAGAGATGCTTTTCAGAATGTATCTGAAATATTTCGATAAAAAAGGATACCAGTACAGCGTAGTAGACTTCCAAGAGGGAGACGGCGCCGGGATCAAGAACGCCACCATACATGTGATAGGCGATTTTGCTTACGGATTTATGAAATGCGAAAATGGAGTGCATCGTTTAGTGAGAATCTCTCCTTTTGACGCAAACAAACGTAGACATACTTCTTTCGTATCCGTTCACGTAAGCCCGGAGTTGGATGACGATATAGATATTAAGATAGAAGATAAAGACATCCGAGTGGATGTGTATCGTTCTTCCGGAGCGGGTGGACAGCACGTTAACACCACTGACTCCGCGGTTCGTATCACTCATATTCCAAGCGGGATCGTAGTCGCCTGCCAGAACGAAAGATCCCAGATCAAAAACAGGGATACTGCTTTTAAAATGTTAAAAGCTAGACTTTATGAACTCGAACAAGAGAGATTAAAGGATGATCTGGAAAAAAAATCCGGAGAGAAAAAAGACATCTCCTGGGGAAGTCAGATCCGCTCTTACGTATTCCATCCTTATAATATGGTGAAAGATCATCGTACAGATCAGGAAACCGGAAACGTGCAGGCGGTCATGGACGGAGATATAGAACCGTTTATCATGGCTTACTTAAAAACTCTTTAATGTTTCTCTTGGACTCCTTCTAAAAAGATGGTGACGATCGCATCGAATGCCATCGTATTAGAATAAGGACTTTGGAATAAGTAAGTCGGATTTAAGATCCCATCCACCGCAGCCAGCAGAATATCGATCGTCAGCTCCGGTGTGACATCTTTTCGTATTTGTCCTGCTTTTTGTCCTTCCCGAAGAAGGTCCGCTAAACTCAATATCCTTTGTTTTCGGAACTCCCTCATCGTAACGAATAGATCCGGACGAACCATCTCTATATCTTTAGCGAAGGTTTTAGACATCTTAGATCCCAGATCCGAAATGAAAAATAGGATCTCCTTTAAACGATCGATCGGATCCTTTGACTTATCCTGCAAAACCTTGTCGAATTTTGTTTGGACCTTAGATCTCATAAGCTCGAAAACGGAATCGATAAGTTTATCCTTGGTATCATAATATTTATATAATGTTCTTTTGCTGATACCTATATGTTTCGCGATCTGATCCGTATTCGTTTTTGCAAAACCGGAGGACAAAAAAAGAAGAAAGGTCCTTTCTAAAATTCTTTCTATCATTTTTCCCCCTTTCCATTGGAGATCATACCATCCACAAGTTTGATCTGTCTTTTAGCGGATTTGGCGAAATCAGGATCATGGGTAACCATGATCACCGTGGTTCCTTCGGTCTTATTGATATCCTTAAAAATATCCATTACGATCTTTGCATTCGCGGAATCCAAAGCGCCTGTAGGCTCGTCCGCAAAAAGATATCTGGGTTTCATGACCAATGCTCTTGCAATAGAAACCCGCTGCATTTGTCCTCCGGAAAGTTTAGAAGGAATATGATCCAATTTATCTCCCAGATCGAATCGTTTCAAAAGACGGATCGCGTCTTCTCTTTTTTCTTTCAGTTTTCCCGCTTTTAAAGCAGGCATTAAAACATTCTCCAAAGCGGTAAACTCAGGAAGAAGATAATGAAATTGGAATACAAATCCCATATGAAGATTTCTAAAAGCGTGGAGATCCGTTTGAGATAAGGAACTGATCGTTCTTCCATCTATACTGATCTTTCCTTGGGAAGGATCATCTAAACTGCTGATCAAATACAAAAGTGTACTTTTCCCGGAGCCTGATTTTCCGGTTAAAGATACGAATTCATTTTCTTTGATCTCAAGACTGATCCCTTTGATCACATCAGTAGGAGGTTTTCCGAAACTCTTTTTAACGTTTTCTAATATGATTCCCATTATTCCCCCCGAATGATCTCGATTGGAGAAAGTTTACTAGCGGATCTTGCCGGAAAAATGCTCGCGATCAAAGTAGCAATGAACGCAAGCAAGAATGCTTGTAAATAAATAGAAGGCGCAAATGAAACCATCATCATACCTGATTTTGTCTGCATAAGAGGATTTGAAAAAGATACTTGTTCCAGCCTTCTGCAGATCAAATTCCCAAGGAACATTCCTAAGATACCTCCTGCGATTCCCAGGATCAAACCTTGGATCAGGAATATTTTTAGAATGTCTCCTGCTTCATATCCTATGGACCTGAGGATCGCGATCTCCCTTCTCTTTTGTCCGATCACAATGTTTAAAATATTATAAATTCCGAATCCTGCTACGAGTAGTATAGTTCCGACCAAAGCGTATCGGATCGCATCTTGCATTTTAAATAAGGAAATGAAAGTTGCATTTACATCTTCCCAGCTTTGCACTTTTACATCTCCGGATTCGGCCCATTCTCTTGCCTTAAGAGTTGCTTTAGAAACATCCTTAAGACGCACTGCAATATCGCTGATCCTATTCGGAGTTTGGTTCAAACTTTGGACATCTCCTAAATTTGCGAATGCAGTAGTCTCATCGATTGCCTTGTTTCCCATTTGGAAAGAAGCAGCTATTTTAAATGGAATCGGCTCGGACTTTCCGGTGCTGATATAAACCGTATCGGAGATCCTGGCTCCAAGTAAAAGTCTTAGGCCTTCTCCAATTACAAGTTTGTTCCCGCTTTCTTTGATTTCTAAAAAATCGCCTTGGATGATATTTTCATTAATTCTGGCAACCTTGGCTTGGAACTCGGGTTTTACTCCGATGATCCTTCCTGCTTCCGCAATTTTTCCTCTTCTATATATTACTTTAATTTGAAGTTGAGGAGAACTCGCCTCTACCTCCGGATCCGAGGCAACTTTCTTTTGCCATCCTGCTTGGTTTTCGATCTGTTCAGTGTCTCTTCTTCCTGAAGGAGGGACCGACCAAAAAGGAATTTCCTTAGAATGGAAAAGCACCTGATCCAGATCCTTCTCCCCTATAATTTTTACCTGAGAAGAGATCCTGATATGAGCATCATTATTTACGAGTTGGTCTATTAGATATTCTCTTAAACCCAACATGATCCCTGAGATCACTATATATGCAGTCGCACCTAAGATAATCCCAAGTAAGGTAAAGATAGTTTGTTTTTTACGGGCAGACATCTGCCTAAGAGCGATAAACAACATTTATTTATCCTCCTGGACAAGCACCTTATCTCCTAAACGAACCTCTCCGGAAACAAGTTCGGCATATTCTCCGTTCGTAAGTCCGGTCTCGATCTCTTTTACACGAACTTTACCGTTTTCTAATACTTTAATTTTTCCGGACTGGATCCCTTTGATTGGAACTAATATGACATTTTCTTTGCTGGAAGTTTCGATAGCAACATCTGCGGTCATTCCGGGAAGTATCTCCGGTGGAATTCCAACCGGAGTGATATGAACTTGGAATTGTCCATCTGCAGGATATACTGACTTCACTTCTCCTTCGAAATTTTTATCCCCGAGAGCCTCAAAACGGATCCGGACCTTCTGTCCTTTTTTGACCTTTACTGCGCCCTTCTCCTCTAAAGATACAGTCAGATATCTTTTTTTCAGATCCATCACCGTAACCACAGGAGTTTGAGGAACCACAGTTTCCTTGGTCTCATAAGCAACGTTAGTCACTATTCCTGCAAAAGGAGATCTCATAGTTCCGAAACTATCGAACTCTACAAGAGGAGTTCCTTCTTGGACCTGGTCTCCTTCTTCCACAAAAATTTTTCGAATGGCAGAAGGGATCGCGACCCTGAGATGATACACTTCCGAAGAACTGACAGTCGCAAGACCATAAACGGATTCTATGATAGAGCCTTGGATGATCTCGGAAGTATCCTTGTTGGAATTCCTACCTCTCCAAACAAAAAGAATTAGAAGTAAGATTACCGGAAGAGCGGCCCAAACTAAAAGTTTAGGTCTTTCCTTGAGCTGAAGGATCCAACGATCGAATGGAAGTGAAATTTTCATAGCCTTGTCCTAATACTAGTAGGACGAAATCGATCTCAAAAAGTAAACTATTTTATTGTATTTTAGTTTACATACAAAGATGTCAATTTGGCACCAATGCGAATTTTCTCAAAACCGGAACCTGGCATTGGACCGCGGTGTAGGAATTCCTACAATTGTAAGCAATCAACATTCCACTTTGATTTATATTTACAACTCAGCATGAATTTATAACTATATCGAATCTCGAATTCAGAGGATCTATATGAACAAAACAGTTATTAAAGTTTTATATTGGGCGACCACAGGCCTTATCGCTGTTGGAAATTTATTCGGAGCTTATGCATACACAAGCCAAAGCCCGCAAGTGTTAGAAGGACTCGCTCATCTTGGCTATCCTGGATACTTAGCTTTAATTTTAGGGCCTGCAAAAGGTTTGAGCGCACTTGCTCTTCTTTATCCAAAATTTCCAAGACTGAAAGAATGGGCTTATGCAGGAATCACCTTTAATGTGTTAGGTGCCGGAATCTCTCATCTTCTTGCAAAGGATCCAAATTTCGCGACTCCATTTATTTTCTTGGTTTTGGTCGCGGTTTCTTATACTACTTGGAGAAAATTAGAAGCTGATAAAGCTTAAAATCTTCCAAAGAACTAGATAACCCGCGGGAAAGATTCGGGCGGCCCCCTTCGGGTCGCGCTGCTTCGATTTCGCTTACGCTCATCCGGACACAATGTGTCCGGACTAAAGATCTACGCATCGCTGCCGCTGTTACTAAACCAAGAATATATAGTTCAAGAAAAATCTTAATGTAGGAGCTCCTACAAGAGAGATAAAATTCGTTTGCAAGAATTAAAAATTTCTGATATGCAAATGGCAGCTCTCCCACGAGCCACTCCCCCCAAATCCCAATGCAGGGCGGGGGCGATCTCTGATTCACGTTGGAATTCCGACAGTTCGGGGACTTTGCGCTTCGTACTGCGGCAATCTTCACTACCTACGGGTCATTGCCGAGGACGCGGCCCAATCTTTTCTAATATGAAATGATTGGCTCTCTTCTTCCGAATTGTTTGCCGTATTCTTCCCAGAATTTTCCGTTTGGGTTTCGAGGATTTTTTCGATCTCTGAATTCCGGTTTTAATCCTAATAGGAAATACATCGCAGTTTTTTGTTTATTCTTCACTGGAAGTTTTCCGCGGGACTTGAATTGGAAATATTCGTCGGTTAAATCCACGATAGATTGGGTCACGTTTACTTTTCCGGGTTCACTGTTGGATTCCATTCTGCTTGCGAGATTAACTGTGTCTCCCCACACGTCGTAGGAAAATTTTCTTGCGCCGATCACTCCGGCGACCAAGGGACCGGAGTGGATCCCGATCCTTGCTTTCCAGTTGGGGCCCTTTTTTAGTTTGGATAATTCCTCGAGACGTTCAAGCATTTCCAATGCGGCGAGCAAACTGTCTACTGCATGCGAGGATCTGTAAGAAGGGACTCCCGCCACGCACATATATGCGTCTCCGATCGTTTTCAATTTTTCTAATCTATGCGTTTCGGTTACGGAATCGAAATGCCTAAAACAAAAATCTAATTCTTTTACAAGATCGTTTGGCGTGAGTTTTTCCGCGATGGAAGTGAATCCGTAAAAATCAGTGAATAATACTGTAGCTTGAGTGATCAGCCTTGGCTCCGAACTTCCTGTTTTTTTGAGTTCATCTGCGGTTTCTTTGGGAAGTATATTCAATAATAGTAATTCTGTTTTTGCTTTTTCTTCCTTGAGGGAACGGTCCGCATCCCAGGCGGCCTGTGCTAATTCTTTTCCTATGAATGAAAACCAAGCGACTACCAGGATCAAACTAGTGAAGTAAAAGTAACTTCTGTATTTAGGCTCTAAGCTAAGTATAGGATCGAAAAAATACGGTATGATATGAACGGCAACGAACAAAAGTGCAAGTGCGGCTTCCATGATATAGATGTATTTCTTTTCTTCAGGAGGAAATATATAAAATGGAAATGCAAAACTTGCTATAATGTATAGATCTAATCCTGCTTCCTGGGGCAGGATCCTGGAGATCATCAAAAGCTGCATTGTTCCTACAGCTGCAAGCAATAGCCTCGCAGCCTTATGGGAACGAATAAAATTAAAGAATAATACGAATGCATATCCGAATACATTTACTGTCCAAAGCAGATACAGCCAAATCGGGAATGCCAATCCAAAGGCAGTGAATACGATATAATAAACTAATGTAAAAATTGCAGTGATCAATACCACTGCATTGGTCGCCACTATGTATCTGGCTCCGGGCGCGTCTTCTACTCCTATCGATAATAGTTTTTTCCAGATCCTTTCCGGGATCCGGCAATATTCGAATAAGGTTTTGAAGATGCCCGGAGATTCTTTCAGTCGAGAAAACATTCGACTGCCTCAATCGATCCCGACTGAATCCAAAGAAAATAGATATTTAGTGTTCTTCTCTACGATCGGTTCGTAGATTTCCATAGAAGCCTTTCCGTTCATATCGCAGCCTTTTTCTATACAGACTTTTGTGAGTTCCGGATAAACTTTAAAAATTCCAAGGAAGATAGAAACAAAACTTCTCAAAGGAAAGTCAGCGGTTAGATATCTTTTCTTTTGTATGACCTTGTATTTTAAAGGTAAAGAAAATCCGGAAGGAATTTCGGTAATAGGCTCCGAGAACAAAGCGCCTACTTCACATCTTAATTTTTCCTCAGGAACTGTATTCGGATTATCCTTATAGATGCCGAATAGTTTGTAGTTTTTGATTCCCTTCTCCGGAAATTCTTTTTGGATAGCTTCGAAAGTTTCTCCTACATTTCTATAATTTCCAACTCTATCATGTGATAGAACATAGAATGGTCCTAATGTTTCTTCCTTTACCTGAACGGTATCGAATGCGCCCAAATAATAAAAATAACCAATTCCTGAAACGATTAAGGCAAGAATAACACCTAAAAAAACTTTCAACTTCATCTGGAAACTCCGGAAGGGAATTCTAAACGAAGCATGATACTGATTGCAAGAAAGATTTTGAATGAATTCTGATTTGGATCGGCTTACTTAGAAAACTGAGACCGTTCACTATGGGCTTAAAGAAAATCTATTTCAAACTAGGTTCTAAGAGACCGTATTTCTCTTTTACTTTTTTGATCTGGACTTCCATATCCTTCCAAAGTGTTTCTTTTTGAGGATGGAAGGTAGCATATACACCTTGTCGGATCAGATCCACGATCTCATCCAAGGAGAAGTCTAAAAATCTCCAAAGTTTAAAATATTCATAAGTCAAGTTAACATTAAATATCTCTGGGTCATCCGTATTGATACAAAGAGGAAGACCTTGGTCATAATAATAACGAACCGGGTGGTTCTGTTCTTTACGGACGTATTTTCCGGTAAATACGTTAGACGTAACACAAATCTCTATCGGGATCTTGTTCTCTCTTAAATAATTTACCAGTTCAGGATCTTGGATGGCAGAAGTTCCGTGACCGATACGTTCCGCCTTACAAAGTTCCACAGCTTCCCAGATCGCCCAAGGACCATCGTCTTCTCCGGAGTGAGCGACCGTTCTAAGTCCTGCTTCTTTAGCTTTTTTGAATACTTCTGCGTAGTCGCGGGCCGGTCCCATAAGTTCCGCTCCGCCTAAACCTATCCCGATAACTTCCTTATGTTTGAGTTTGAGAACTCTATTTAAGTTGTTCATCGCATTCTCAGGACCGAACGATCTGGAAACGTCCACAAGAAGTCGGATCTCAATGCCGTCCTTCTCCTTCTCCTCTCTAATACCTTCCACAAGCTGGCTTACCATTTCGTCGAAGTCCAAACCGTTTTGGATAAATTTAGAAGGAGCGAAGAATACCTCGGTGTATAAGATCCTGTTTGCCCTCATATACTCCGCGAGACTTCCCACAAAATAATATAGGTCGGCAGGTTCTTTCACCAAACTTTGAATGAAGAAAAATACTTGGATAAAACCGTTTAGGTCTTTAAAATTAAACTTAGCTTCGAACTCTTCATCGCTGAGTTGGATCCCGTTTTTAACCATGAGTTTTTTCATGGTGTCCTTATTGACGCAGGCTTCTAAGTGAAGATGGATCTCCGTCTTAGGCAATTCTCTGATCAGGTTGATAACATCCTGGTCTTGTAATTTTTTGGAAGAAAGATCCGCAGGTTCCAAGAATGCGGAAGCAGTTCTTTGCCCTGAATCGTAAGCGTCCGAATCGCCTAAAAGCCAGCGAGGCGGGTCCGAGATCTCCAGATCCAAAAGTCTGATCCTTTCGTTCAGAAGATTATTGATCTGTTTGTCGAAAGAAATTTGAAGAGAGGAAGAATAAGGCCGGTCTGCTGGGAGTCTGCTCTTCAGACGGTTCAATTCGGAGACATCCCGGTCTAAGATCCGGATTCTTTCCAAAATTTCTGAGAAGGTCACGCCCACGGGAGCAGGGTAAGTAAAACCCCGTCGGATTTCAATTCGGAAAAAGATTCTGAAGGTTTTCCCCTTATCTTTTCCGGAAATCTTCCGATCCTAAAAGAAGCGCCGGAGGATTTTGTCTCATGATCACAGCAAGAAAAACGTTTTTACCTTTCGCACTCCCCTCGATTTCAGAAAAAGCGATCGAAGAAGTGGCGGCGGTACTGCGCTCCGGCTGGATCACCTCAGGACCAAAAGTAAAAGAATTCGAAGAAGAATTCGCAAAATACACAGGAGCAGAATTTGCCCTGGCTATGAATTCCGCGACCGCAGGACTTCATCTCGCTTTGGAATCCATCGGGCTTTGTTCCGAAGACGCAGTCCTTGTTCCTGCAGTAACATTTACGGCGACCGCAGAGACAGTTTGTTATTTCGGCGCTGAGCCGATCCTGACCGATGTTGATCCGATCTTCAACCTAATGACTGAGGCTACCTTAAAGGAAACCATTGAAAAAGAATGCGTGTTTTCCAAAGGGAATCTGGTTCACAAAAAGACAGGAAAGACGGTGCGCGCAGTGATGCCTGTGCATCTTGCGGGTGCAGTCTGCGATATGGATTCCATCAACTCACTCGCAAAAGAATATCATCTTTATGTAATTGAAGATTCCGCTCATGCATTCCCTGCGGTTCATAAGGGAGAAAGGATCGGAACCCACGGCGATTTTACAGTATTCAGTTTTTATGCCACTAAAGGGATCACTACCGGAGAAGGTGGAATGGTCACAACTCGTCACGCCCATTTTGCGGAAAGAATGAAACTGATGAGACTTCATGGGATCAATAGAGAGACTTACGGTCGTCCGGGCTGGTATTACGAAGTAGTTTCTCCCGGTTATAAATATAATATGAGCGATATCGCTGCGGCTCTCGGACTCGTCCAGCTTGCAGAGGCGGAGGATCTTTGGAGAAGAAGGATCCGAATCGCCGAGATCTATCGCTCCGAATTCGCAGACCTACCTTTTCTACATCTTCCTCTTCCCGCAATCGATGGAGAACATTCTTGGCATTTATTCAGAGTAGAAGTGGATACGGTCCCAGGAAAGATCAACAGAGACATCCTTTGTTCTGAATTACAAAAACGAAATATAGGTTCCAGCCTTCATTTTATCCCTTTATACGAACATCCTTTCTACCAAAGATTCGGATTCGAAAGAAAAAATTATCCGAACGCGGATGCGATGTATAAAAGAACTCTTTCACTTCCTCTATTCGCAGGAATGACTGATGGCGATATCGAAGATGTTGTCACTGCTGTGAAAGATATTTTTACAAATCTGTAGACGCACAAGAAATCAGCCGGAATCAATATTCCGGCGCTTCTTCTACTTAAAGAAAATATAAAATAAGAATACCTTCACAAAAAGTACAAGAAAACCATCTTCCAGGTCGGAAGCTTCTTCCGCTTTTTCAAAAGAAGAAAGTGCAATGATCCATTCTTCCACTTCTTCTGCGATGTCAGAATCGTCGAAAGCAGAAAGATCTATTTTTTTATAACCTGCTTTCGGGATCTCTACTCCGCATACCAAACAAAGATCGGAAATAATATCCAAGGATTCTTCCCGGACCAGTTCTGAAAATTCTCCCATTTCTTTGGTTTCGATCAGGACCGATTGTCCAAGCTCCAATACATCTTCCATCACGGATTCGGAACCTTCTTCATCCGCTAAATCTCTCCAAGAGCGTAACGCTTCCAGCAGAAGGTCCGCAAGTTCCAAAACTTTTTCGGATGCTTCTTTCTTGTCCTCTTCCGACAAATTCTCCGGAAGGCCTTGTAGCCAGGAAGTTTGGACGGCTTGGATGGCCCCTTCTCCGCTGCTTAAATATCTGAGCAGTAGATAAACTAGGGCCCAAACATTCTCCTTATGTTTTTTTACGGAGTAGAAGTTTTGGATGGATTTGAATTCTTTCAGGGCGAATGCCATACTTCTCCTAAATTTTGCCGGGAAGGGGCTAAGACAAGCAGAATGTAAAGAATATCATTTTGCATTTTGCCCGAGGATCTGGAATACTGAGTCTATGCACCGTTTTCTTTTAGGACTGATCCAATTAAACAGCGGAACCGATGTGGATCTAAATCTGCAAAAATGCGAGAACTTCATTCGTGAGGCTGCTTCCGAAGGTGCAAAGCTGATCGGTCTTCCCGAAAATTTTCCTTTTTTAGGTTCCGAAAAGGAGAAGTTGGAAAGAGCGGAAGAGATCAAGACTAAGACGATAGATCTTCTCTCGGATATATCAAAAAAACTGAATATAACTATCCTTGCCGGCGGATTTCCGAACCCGGCACCGAACGGAAAAGTTTTTAATACTTCTATCATTTTCGGGCCGGATGGAAAAGAAAAATTCGAATATCATAAAATCCATTTATTTGATACGGATCCTGGAGACGGGATAGAATATAGGGAATCCAGAACCGTGGAATCCGGCCATATCATTCCGGAAACGTACAAAAGTCCTGAACTTGGAAATATTTCCTCAGTGATCTGTTATGATCTTCGTTTTCCCGAATTGTTTCGCGAAATTATGAAGAAGGATGCGGAAATGATCTTTGTTCCTTCCGCATTCACTAAGATCACTGGACTTGCACATTGGGAAGTTTTGTTAAGAGCAAGAGCGATCGAAAACCAATGTTTTATATTTGCACCCGCACAGACTGGAACTCATTTAAAAGGAAGAGAAACTTACGGACATTCTCTTGTGGTTGATCCTTGGGGAAATATTCTAGGAGATGCAGGAGAAGGAGAAAAAATCCTTTTAACTGAGATTGATTTGGAAGAAGTGCAGGCAGTCCGTAAAAAAATACCTGCACTCAAACATAGACGAAATATATAAAATCTATTCAGTCCACTTAGGATATAATCCCAAACGATCAATCGCTTCTCCGTCATGAGCAGGAACAATATCCAAATTAGGATAAGCTTTTAAAAGAGAATGTACTCTGTATATTTCCTTTCCGACTAGCTCTTGGTCTCTGTCCACAATGGATCTAAGCAATCTGGTCCTATGAGAAGGAAGTTCGAAACCTTCTCTTGCCCAGGTAATATCTCCCGTAAAAAAGAATCTTTTTCCGGAAGGCAAATTCAGGAACATCCCGATATCTCCCGCAGTATGACCTTCCATAGGAACAAATACCACGGAACCATCCCCGAACCAATCCAGACTTTTGGGATAATTCTCATAAGGTTTGGATATAAATCCCAAATTCTTCCATATTATGTTTTCTGAATCTAGTTGTTTTGGTAAATAGCCCTTCTCCACTCCGAATTCTTGCAGATGTTTTCTGCCTTCTTCCGTGGACCAGATCTTGGCTTTAGGAAAATCTTCTACACCACCTGCGTGGTCCCAATGCAAATGAGAGAGAATGATATCCCCGATCTTCTCCGCATCAATCCCGTTTACCTTCAACTGAGAGACCAAAGGATTTGGATTTTGGTAAGCAACCATAGGTTTTACATAAAATCTATGGTCTTTATATTGTTCCTGGATCTGGGTCCCGAGACCTGAATCGAACAAAAAAGTCCCTTTGGGATGTTCCACAAATACAACACTATGATAGATCTGCTTTCTGTGGAATAAAGGACCACCTTCGAATATGAATGCGGAAGATGCCTTCTTCTCCCCTGTTTTAAAGATCGTAAATTTGAGTTTGGTCAATCCGGAAGGATTTTCCAATCTAGGATCCTTGGATAATTTTTCCAACTCGGGAACTTCCGAAACTGCTAGTTTAGGAATTCCTAATGCAGTGCAGAATACTAAAAGTAAAACGGCGAGTATCGCCAAAAAAGTAATTTTAAGTTTCATAATTATTTCTCCGAAACGAGAAGTTTTGCCGTTTTAGAAGCGGATCGTATCGCGTTCGTATTTCGGCTTGTCCTGGAAATCAGAATGGCTCCTTCCAATAAGGAAAGAATGCCTACTGCAAGTTCTGAAGACTTGTTCTCCTCGAATCCGTTCTTCCGGAAAAACGAATCCAATATGGAGATCCAATCTTGGAAAACCGCAGCGCAGGTAGAGTTCACTAAAGAAGGTTCCGAGGCGGTCTCGGAAGCGGTGGTCATGATCGGGCAACCCTTGGAAAAACCGGAGGATACAAGTCTGTATTCCAAAACAGAAAATATCCTTTGGATCCCGGCCGGAACAGATTTGGCGGAATCCAAACCCGCCTTCAATTCCTTGGCCAATTCGTTGCCGGATACCAAGAGAGCTAAGGAAGCCAATTCTTCCTTCCCGCCGGGAAAATGGAAATAGATGGATCCTTTGGGGGTTTTTGCGTCTTCTACGATATCGTTTAACCCGGTTCCCGCATATCCCCCGATTTCCAAACGTTCCGCCATGGCGCGGACCATCTTTTCCTTAGCGATTTCTCCCTTCTGACCCATAAACACTTTGAATCAAATAAAAATAGACCGGTCAACATATTTTTTAGATCGTAAAATCGGATTTTGGATAAAAGTAGAAGGTCCGGGACATTCTTCCTTTCAGAGGGATCTAAAGATTTTTAGGATTTGCCTTCCAGAATTCCGGCCATATGCTCCCGGACTTCTATGATCAATTCTTCTTTGAGTTTTTGTTTGATTGCACTGATCTTCTCTTCGAATTTCAGTTTTTCGCCCATTTGGTGGTATTGGATATCTCCCAATTCTCTGAAAACATGAGTCAGCATATTTCCTTTAAATCCTAAGAAAAAGGCCAACCTTCTATACCAAGGAAATGTATGAGCCAGGCAATTATAACCCACGTTCCGGAAATCTTCCGCGGTAGATTCGTCGGAGAGCAAAGGAAGAAGTTTGTCCTTATTTTTGAATAACATCAATAGAAAGCTCAGGCAGGTCATATTATAAAATGCGAATTTTTCGGATAATTCTCTGAGCATATTTTTGACGAGAGGTTTATCCCAAGGGCAGATAAACAATTCAGGACCATCCGGACCATAATAGATGCAGCTCAATAAAGTGGGATCATGTTGGACCGACTTAATAACTTCAGAATCGAATGGCAGGTCCCTTCCGATAGACAATGACATATAACTTGCCATTGCACCTTTTCCACTCAGTACCACTTTTTTGAGCCCATTCTCCACACTCTTCTCTCTGGCTCCCTTCAGGAACATATCGCTTTCGAGGGACTTTTGAGTGATCACCCTGGACAAACGAAAAAAATCAGAATAAGCTCCTTTGTTCCCGGAGAGTTGGGTCAGCTTTGCAAATTCTTCCGAGTAAATTGATTTTCGGATCAATAAAGGATCGTTATTCAATAAGCCGGATTCGTCGGAAAGAATGGTTTCTCGAATTGAGATGAGTTGCTCTGCAAGTTTAGGATTTTCAGTAACTAGTTTAGGGATCACCTTTTTTTCGTATAATTCGGATATTTGGGTAAATAATGTGTCCGCATCCTGGTCCGGAACATGTATATAACCGCAGGTTGAAGTCCTGGTGAGGATCTCTTCTTCCTGTATAAAGGAATGAATGAGCTTATAATAATCATCCAGCAAATCCTTATGCATTAAGTTTTTATGATATATTTTTCCTAATAATTCTTTAGCCTTGTCTACGTAAGCGTATTTAAAGTGGGGAGTATTTCCCTCGGATAAAGAATACAATACTTCGTTCAGGACGATCTCTCTGTCATTTTGAGTGGTAATTTCGAAATTTCGGATCGTTCCCGCTGATTTTCGGGCGATTTGGAAGAATATATCCCTTACAATTTCCGGACTTCCCTTTTTGGAGGATTTGGCACCCAATACATGAAGTAGTATCTCTAACTCTCCCGTATTCTTTTTGGCATAAATCCTGGGAACAACCAATAACAAACCCTTAGATATCAATTCCGATATTTCCTCCACAAACTTGTAATCTAGTTCAGCGATTGCAGGATATGCAGGAAGTTTGCCTGAATTTAAACCTTCGCTGTTCGTAGACTCTCCTGCTATTAATAAAAGCCTTTCCATCTCAGGGCTAAAATAAGGCCTTTCATCGTTAGGATAAGAATCTTTGGATTTGATCTGTAAATATACCGGCCTGAAAGAAGCGAATTTACCGAACTCAGTGCTTTGTTGATTTTGTTGATCAGATATACTCATTGTTGCCATTGGATCATCCCGAAAGTTTATCAATAATTTTCTTCCTAAATTATAAAGACGAAAATAACGCGGAAATTATTCGGAATTTTAGGATAGTATAATAGATTAAAATTTCTTTATGTTAAGTAAAATTTTATAAGCGTTCCAAAATTAATTCCAACACACTATTCTTACTAAAAAGCTATGTCTTATTATATTTTTTGAATGAATATAGTATACTTATTCTGCTTGCTATACATCCGTGCGGTTACAATATCTCCCCATGATACAACATCCTTGGCACGAGGCCAGTCCCGGCCCAAATCCTCCTCACGAAGTTCATGCACTTGTGGAAATTCCTTCCGGAAGTAAGGCCAAGTTCGAAGTAGATAAGGACTCCGGCCTCATCAAGCTGGATCGGGTACTTTTTGCTTCCGCTCATTATCCTGCTCATTACGGTTTTATTCCCCAAACTCTGGGAGATGATAAGGATCCTTTGGATATTTTAGTTCTTTGTTCGGAAGAAGTTCCCCCGCTTTGTTTGGTACCTGCAAGAGTGGTCGGGGTAATGAGAATGATAGACAGGGGAGAAGGTGACGAAAAGATCCTGGCTGTCGCCTCGGGTGATAGAAGTTTTGACGGGATAGAACATGTCTCTCAACTTCCGAATTCATTTAGAGCGGAGTTGACCCACTTCTTCTCCGTTTATAAACAATTAGAAAAGAAAGAAGTACGAGTAGAAGAGCCGGAAGGCCCCGAGGTAGCAAAAGAGCTGATCCTCAGAGCATTAGATTTTTATAAACAGAAGTTCCCTAAAATATAAGATCAGCCCAAGACCTCGTATACTTCGCTGGACTTGGATTTTCCTTTTACTTTTACTTTGCCTAATTTTTTAAAGGAATACTTTCTGCGATTCTTCAACTTGCGGTATGTACTTTCGCTGAGTAGAAGGTTCGCATGAAACTCCTTGGTCAATCCTTCGATACGAGAAGCAAGATTGACCGCATCGGAGATCACTGTCCCATCCATTCTTTCTTCTTCCCCGATTGTTCCTAACATCAATGTTCCAGTATGAAGTCCGATGCCGATTTGTATAGGTTCATAATGTCGATCCGCTCTGGATTGGTTTAGGCTTTCTAATTCTCTGAGCATTTCCATTGCAGCATCCAAGGCTTGATCGGGTAAACTTGGAAAGAGTGCCATAATTCCATCACCCAGATACTTATCTATGAACCCGCCGTGTTTGCGGATAATCGGTCCCATTTTTCTCATATAAGAATTTAAGAAGTCGAAATTATCTTTTGGAGTCATCTTCTCCGAAAGTTGGGTAAAGGATCTGATATCAGAAAATAGGATGGTCATTTCTCTTTGGACCTGATCTCCTAAACCGATCTCGGTAATATCACTCTTATTCAAAAATTTCAAAAATGCCAAAGGAACAAATCTACTATAGGCTTTGTTCACTTCTAATAAATTATCCGATAAACGTTCTATGTATAAGAATGCCTGGGAAAACCGGAAGGAGAGCAGATAAGACTGGACGAATATGAAAACGAATAATCCTAAAGGAAGATAATATCCCGTATTGATAACTGCCTGAGAATACAAACTATCATTGATAGCGGCCGCGGTTAATGCGATCATTCCTGCGATCGCCATCAAGGAACCTTCCGCTCCATTCCTTACCAAACGAACTAATACGAAGAAGATCCATAATATTGCAAAAATCAAACATACTTGGAAAGGGATCAGAGTATGGGTATAAATACTCGCAGGAGTGACCACCACTATCGTGGATACTATCAGATTAAATCCGATGAAAAACTTTCTTAACTTAGCGGAGAATGAATGAGGATATAATGCATCCAGATAATAAACGAAAAACGGAACGGCCAAGTAGAAAGAAATATATTCCAGTTTATTAAAAAATTCCCAAGGTAGATGAGGAAATTTTTGGATCAGGAATCTTTCTCCGGTAACAAAGATCCTAAGACAGATGCTCGCGCAGAATGCTCCGAAGAACAACCCGGTCATGTCCCTCCTTCTTAAGGAATACAGACCGAAATGGTATAATGCCATGATGATAATACTTCCGAACAAGAACATCTCGCTGAAAGAGCTATTGTCTCTGAAGTTCAGAAGGTCCGCTTCCGTTCCCATTCTAAGAGATTCCCAAAGTCCTCCCTTATAATGATCGAAATTAGAGATCTCTACTTGAAGTAACATCTCCTTGTTCGGTTGTCCGATCGCAACATACAGAGGAAGATATTGAGGACGAGATGAGTTATTGTCCGGACCTACAACACCATTTCCCATGATCTTCTTCCCATCCAAATAGATAGAAGCGGCAGTTCCGGCGCCCTGGAAATGCATCATAAGCCTTCCTTGATTTTGACCAGGGATAATTTTTAAAGTATAAGTCCCATATCCGAAAGCCATCAAAGGATTCATTCCTTCTAGCTTAGGAATTTGATTCCAGTTACCCGGAATATTTACTACATGGATCGCTGCATCCTTTGGTCCAAGATCAGGCCGAGAGACAGCAAGTTTCATCCATTGGAATTTCCACTCTCCATCCAATTTTACGATACCGTCTTCTGCGAAATTCCAATCTCTCAGATCCAAAACTCCGTTCTCCGCAAGAGGGGAAATTTTAGAGGAACTTTTGCTTCTACAAGAGAATAACGTTAGTACCAGGAATAGTATGAGTGGAATAATTTTGAGAGATTTCATATGATATCGATTTGAAATTGGACGACGATTCGCCTTTGTTTTCCTCAGATCGGAAGATGAATTTCCCGGCCCTTTTAGGGAAAGCGGGAGCAATACTAATAAAATTCCGAAATCAATTAAATCAGAAATTTAGAAATTACGAGGGATTTTTGAAAAATTTTTCCGGCGAGAATCTATAACTCTCGTTCGATGAAAAAAATCAGAGGTCTCCCGGATAGGTCCCCGGGAGTTTTATAAGTTAGAATTTTTGTAAGAAGGTTTCCAATATATTGCGGAATTCTTCCGGTTGATCCAATTGCAGCCAGTGTCCAGCATTTGCAACCACAGTATGAGGAAATCCTAAATGAAGTCTATGTAATGCAAATTGATCATCGTTTTCAGATGTGACTATCGCAAGTTTCGGACCCACATATCTTTTTAAAGAATGGTTCGGATCATAATCCAATAATTCGGACGTGATCTTGATCACCATATCTTTAGGAGTTCTGGTTAATTCTCCCATCAGCCTTTCTTTCACTTCCGATCTGGAATTTGCCAATAATTGTTCCCAATAGTCTTCGGTGGTTTGCACATACGCATCCGAATATAATGCATTCTTGATCTGAGTGCGAATTGACTCGGGCAATTTTTTAGGATCACCATTGGAATCCACAAGAACAAGCCCGGCTACTCTACTTGGATTTTCACCTGCGTATTGTAATGCTACACTTCCCCCCATACTATGACCTACGAGTACGAATCTTTGTAACCCCAGAAGATTGACAACTGTAGCTAGATCCTGTGCCATAGAAGAGATCCTATAATCTCCGTCTTTGGGAAATTCGGAATCTCCATGACCTCTAAGTTCTATTCGGACCACTCTTCTGCTTGGAATAAGAGATTCTTTGATCTCTTGCCAATGAGAAACATTCCCTCCGAAAGAATGGATAAACACCACAGGCATTCCGCCAAATCCTTCGTCCTTATAGGAAATTTTCCCTGTAGGGCCATGGACGGATGTTTTGATAATTTCACCTTTACAAAGAACAATGCCAAAAACGGAAGTTGCTAAAGTAATCATAAAAACAAGTATACCAGAATATACATGACAAGTTCTGTCATATTTAGAGATTTATACTAAATTTATGAGAGCTGACAGGCTTCTAAATATTTTATTGCATCTGCAGGCAAAAGGAAGGACCACAGCAAAGGAACTTTCTAAAAAATTAGAAATTTCAGAAAGAACCGTTCATAGGGATATGGAAGCTCTTTCTTCCGCTGGAATTCCAATTTATGCAGAGAGAGGGATCGGCGGAGGCTGGAGTTTAAGCGAGGGTTATAGGACAAACCTTACTGGTTTTAAAAAAGAAGAGGTGATCTCCCTGCTCTTGGTCCATTCTTCTCGTGTTTTAGAAGACTTAGGAAAGAAGAAGGATTTCGATTCTGCTTTCGTCAAACTCATGGCCTCTCTTCCTCCCGCTTATAGAAAGGATGCGGAAACTGCGAGACAAAGGATCCATATAGACGGCCTAGGTTGGGGCCGCGCTATCAGAGAACTTCCACTTCTTCCTATATTACAAGACGCGGTTTGGGAAGAAAAAAAAGTAAAGATCATCTATGAGAAAGAAGGTGGAAAACCGGAACCAAGGATCATAGAACCCTATGGACTCGTAGCTAAAGACACGATTTGGTATGTAGTCGCAAAACGTGGAAAAGAAATGAGAGTCTATCGTATCTCTCGTATCAAAGAAGCCGCAATAACCGCGGAAAGATTTGAAAGACCTAAAAAATTCGATCTAAGCAAATATTGGGAAGAATGGATCAAAGAATTCAAATCAAGAGTCCCTAAATATCTGATCAAAGTTAAGGTCACGGATGCCACTGCGGAACATATCAAAAGTCTTCCTTATATGAAATGCCTGAGCCAAAAACCTATGGCAAAAGGTTTTACAGAAATGGTAATCGATATGGAAACAAAAGAATGGGCGTTAGGAAGTATGCTTCAATACTGCGATTCTGTTTTTGTTTTGGAACCTTTGGAATTACAGGAAGCAATTCGACATAAGGCCAAACAAATCCTGAAAATTTACGAATAAAACTTATTATCCGTCCAATTTATAGAAAGTCAGAAGAAGATTGATTTTCCCGTCAGATCCAAGATAATTTTTGAAACAAAATTTTGCATGTCTTCTTCTCCTAAAAACTATTGGATCCGAAATCCGAACTTTCTGGAAAACCAGGAAGACGCTATTCTCATCTCAGACAATAAAGGAAAACTTTTGGATTCAAATGTTCAGGCAAAAGAGCTTGGACTTATCCCGGAAAAGAACGATCTAAAACATTCTGCTTGGTACAAGAAACTTTCAAACGCGGATTCCAAAGAACATTCTCATCTTACATTACATCTTTCTTCCGGCAAAAGGAGATTCATATGCAGGGCGGTCCCGATCTTAGTGGATGAAAAAGAACCTGCAAAGGCATTCTATTTCAGGGACATCACCGAAAAATCTTTTACGGAAGCAAAGGCTAAAAGATATGAAACCCTTTTTAGAAGACGAGAAAACAGAATTAAAGAATTAGAGATCCGCGATAAACTCACAGGGCTTTTCAATAGAGAATACACGATCGAATCCTTCCAAGCGGAAATTTATAGAGCGGAAAGAAGCGGAACCACGATCGGTGTGGTTTATTTGCATATAGACGGATTAAAAGAGATCAACGAAATATTCGGAAATAACGGAGGAGACCTTCTTCTTAAAGAAATGGGAAGGATACTTTTGGAAAATTCCAGAAGGAGCGATATCTCTTCCAGGATCGGAGGCGAAAAATTCTTACTTCTTCTTCCGGGAGCGCATAAGAATATAGTTTTGGAAAGAGCGGAGAAGATCAAAAGATTATTTTCAGAATCCAGTTCCAACGGTTCTTGGGGAGAAGTGAAAATCACCTTGTCCTTAGGAGTTGCGATGTATCCGGAAGACGGTTCCACATACGATATTCTTCTGCAAAAAGTCCAAATAGGAAATTAAATGACCCACGTAGAAAAGTTCGAAGGCGAAAGAGCACAGGTTTACGAGAGAAGAATAGGAAAGATGATCCCGTTCTATTCAGGGATCATGGAATTGGTAGCGATCTATCTTTTAGAAAATACTCCTGAAAATGGAAAGATCTTATCCGTAGGCTGCGGAACAGGAGCAGACTTTGCCAAATTATTAAAAATTTCTCCGGATCGGTTTTCAATTACAGGCTTAGACCCTTCTCCTGAAATGATCGAACAGGCTCGGAAAAAATTCCCTCAATCGAAATTCATCTGCGGAACTGTGGGAGAACTTCCACTTGCAGAAGAATATGATTCCGTTACTCTGCTATTCGTTTTACATTTTCTTCCGGACACAGGAGATAAACTTTCTATCCTAAAAGAGATCTATGCAAGATTGAAAAAAGGCGGAAGTTTGATCTTATTCGATCTATTCGATTCGGAACCGAATGGAAGAGAAACTTTATTCCAAAATATAAAATCTTATCTAATCAATTTCCAAGGTTGGGAAGAAGAAGCAGTCGAGATCTATTTAAAAAGAGTATTCGAACTACATCGTATTCCGGGTACCAGATACACGGAACTCTTGCAAGAAGCTGGATTTTCAGTCAGTTCTCAAAAATTCAGATCCTTGCATGTAGGTGGATGGATCGCTACCAAATAAGAACCTTCTAAAATTCCTATTAGCTTCTTTTACTTGGTTTAAATGAAGAAGTCATGTTTTTAGAAGCTAACTTCTCCTCATAAAACTCTTTAGAAGCTGCATAGATCGTTTTTTCGAAGGTGGCATATACATTTCCTTCTTCGTCTTCGTATTTTGCGGGAAGATCGAAAACGATTTCACCTTTTTCTAATATATCTTGTTTTGTTTTTTCGATCAATTCTTCGGAGATCAAAAATCGGATCTTTACTTTTCCGAGGATCGGCCGGACGAATTTTACTTTTGCAGCCTTGTCCCAAACAACATAGTCGGGCCCGAGTATCCACATCATCATCAACATATAGTACGGATCCACAGAACTATAGATACTCCCCCCGTAAATTGTTCCGACTCGATTCAATGTACGAAGATTTTTTTTTAAACTTACATGAAGCTCTCTCAAGTCAGAGGAGATGAATTGTATTTTTCCACCCGTGCACCATAAACAAGGCCAATGATTCAAACGAAAACGCAGCCACCAAGAGGAGATGGATTCTTTTTTATCGCTAGTATATAATTTCATAATGGATTCTTTGCTGTCAGATTGGAAGCGGCTATCTTCTATGCAAGGCGATTTCCCTTCTGCTCATTCCTGAAAACATCCACTTATATTCCGGTTATATTAAGATAACAAATCTAGAACCTTTTTATTCTTTAGAAAACGATCGTTATGTTAACTTTTTAAAAATATTTGAAAGGACGTTGACAGGGAAAAAGTTCCAGGTATTTCTTTTTCTACTCCGTATATCGGAGTTAAGCATTAAACTTTTATAATGCAGAAAAATAGATCACGAATGGTGAAAAAATGAAAAGTTCCAAGGTGTTTTCCTCCCGAATCGTCGCAGCCGCATTTATTTGTGCTGTGTCCCTGATTGGAGCCGGATGTAAAGATTCCTCCTCAAACTACGATTCTTTGTTATTTTTAGTCCAATCCAACGGTAAATCCGGGGGAAATCTCCCGGCAGACATAAATTATAAGGCGGAATACCTGACTCCTGCTCCTTTGGACCAACCGAGCGGAATTCCTTTCGAGGGAGGCGGAACCAAGGGCAAAAATAGTAGAAGCCCAATTCCAGTTTATGCCCCTAAATTACAGATAGATCCACAATCTTGGATGAGCAGCGGATACCAATCCAGATCCAATACTCAGCTCAGGAATATTTGTATCCCAGGAACACATGACTCAGGGACGTACGGGATCCAGGGAATCGACGAAAATATTTCCCAAACTCAGGAATACACTGTGGGAGAACAATTGGCTCTCGGGTATCGTTACTTCGATCTAAGGATCAAAAAGATCAGCGGGCAATTTAAGATCCACCACGGATCCAGCGTTTCCGTTTCCGCTCAGGAAGTTTTCCAACATATCTCCAGTTTCGTGAATAATCGTAAAAAAGAGATCGTATTCGTTCATATCCAAAACGTGGACAGTATGAGCGATGCGGAACATTACGAACTGAAAGACCAACTGGTTCTTCCTTATTTAGGTTCCAGAATGGCGCCTCGTAGTTTAGGAAATTCCGTGAACTTCTCCCAACTTTGGGATCTAGATAAGAACGTAATCCTCATCTGGGGCGGCGGAAATTACGCAGACTTATCTGAACGGTATTGGAACCAAGGCCAGACAATGAAGAGCGATTGGCAGAATACAGGAAGTGAAGGAGATCTGATTAAAGCGCTTAGAGCTCGTATCAAGGACAATAGAGAAGGTAAATTTTACGTAGCTCAAATGATCCTGACTCCGAATGCTTCTCAGATCATTTTCCCTCCTTATTGGGGAAGTATACAAGATCTCACCAATGATAAATTGGATCATGCAAGTTTTGTTTATGACTTGGATAGAGAAGCTAAAAAATCGGGACAACGTATCAATATTGCGATGGTAGATTTTGCGGGTCCTCAATTCTCTCAATATGCTTTCGAAGCATGTATGGATGTGAACGATCTGGAACCGAGATACTTCACTTTAAAAAGTAAACAATCCAATCTATGTTTAGATGTGAGTAGCAGCGGAACAGATAACGGAACTCGTGTCCAAGTTTGGAATTGCAACAATACTAACGCTCAAAAATGGTTCTATGAACATTCTACAAGTCATCTAAGAAGCAAACTGAATAATGATAAATGTTTGGATAATGGCGCGGAGAATTGGAACGGAGGAAAGATAGTTCTCTGGGATTGTAGAGATAATATAGATAATATGAGATTCGATTTTTACGACGATTCTATGAGAGTTAGACAAAACGAATCTATTGCTGTAGATGCTAACGGTTCTACCAGCGGTTCCCTGGTCAGTCAGTGGACTTGGCATGGCGGAAACAACCAACGTTGGGAGAAAAATTATGAAACTCCTTACTTTGCTTTGGTCAACCAAGCTTCTAATCTTTGTCTAGATGTAAATAAGAGCAGCACAGACAATGGAGCAAGGATCCAAGTTTATAACTGTAACGGTACGGATGCTCAAAAATGGTATTACGATGCGAGCAATAGTTTCCTCAGAAGCAAACTGAATCCATATAAATGTATGGATAATGGTGGAGAAGCTCGTAACGGAGGAAAGATCGCTCTCTGGGATTGTAAAGATATGAACAATATGAGATTCGACTTTGTAGGAGATAGTATCCGCAATAGGATCAACTCTTTATATGCAGTTGATGCAAACGGAACTTCCAGTGGATCCTTAGTGAGCCAATGGGAATTCAAAAATACCAGCAACCAACTCTGGAAAAAATCGTATTAAGTTCGAAAACGGGGAATCTTATTTGATTCCCTCGTAACGATACATCCAGTCCTGGCCTTTCTTAGCGAAACTAGGCAAGGCCAGAGTAAGGATTATATCCCTGATCCAACAACCTACCTAGCTTTCTTTTATTCATATCATCCGCCGAACGCAGCTTTGATCGCAACGAAGTTAGAAACCAAAGAATAAGCTGTCACTGCAAAAGAAACGGAAAGAGAGATCATAGCTACTCCGAGGCCGATGGGAGATCCCCAAGAATACCAAGGGTAATCCGGAATTTCGTTCTTGCTATTTTCTGCCATGTTTGTTCTCCTTAGATCGAATTAGCTCGATGGTCAATTATCTTGATTATCGAGATATTAGACGGTCGAAATAATTGCAAGACAAAAAAATCCCAAAAACTAAGTCCGAATTGATGGAATCTATTATGACCGATTCCAAAAACCTGAGCACTGTATCCATTTTGTTCCACCAGACCATCGCGGATCGGCTTGGGCTGCATATTACGGATCACAAATGTGTAGACTTTCTATTTACACAGGGTCCTCAAACCGCAGGAGAGATCTCTAAGAACATGGGACTTAGCACTGGTGCGGTAACTTCTCTCATCGATCGTTTGGAGAAGAAGGGACTGGTAGAACGTAAAAATGATCCGAGTGATAGGAGAAAGGTGAGAATTTTTCTCACCCAAGATTTGGCTGCTATGCAAAAGATAGGAAGCCTATTCGAAGGTTTAGCGAAATCAGTTTGGGAACAACTCTCCGGTTATACAGCCGAAGAATTAAAGATCATTCTGGATTATAACCGCAAATCGATCCGGATCATGGAAGAAGAAAGAGAAAAACTTCTACAGAACCGACCGGATGTATAAATCTTTTAGAAGGATTCTACTATTCCGCCTATATTTTTAAGCTTGCTCAACTAGCCGATCTTGCGGAACAATTCTGCGAAAACTTTTAGAACTAAATGAATTCCGTATATTTCCGGAATTTTTAGGGGAGGAAAGGATGAAAGCTTTAGTTACAGGAGCAAGCGAAGGGATCGGAAGAGAATTCGCTAAACAATTAGCTGCAAAAGGTTATAAGATCACCGCAGTTGCAAGAAACGAAGCAAGACTCAAACAACTGATAGATGAACTCGGAAAAGGACATACATTCATCATCGCGGATCTATCGGATCCGAAATCAACCGCAAAGATCCAAAAAGAATTAGAAGATAACCATTACGATTTATTAATAAATAATGCAGGGTTCGGAGTATACGGACCGTTCAATAAGGCGGATCTTTCTAGATTACAGGCGATGACCCGTCTTAATATTGATTCTCTTGTTTCTTTATCTTATTCTTTCTTAAAAAATTCCCAATCTGGGGATTCTTTGATGAATATATCCTCTACACTGGGTTTGGTTCCAATGCCATCTTCAGGTGTATATTCTGCAACCAAGGCATTCGTAACTTCTTTCAGTGAGTCCTTATGGTATGAGCAAAGAAAAAGAGGAGTTTATGTTATGGGACTTTGTCCCGGAGTAACGGTTTCCAACTTTTTCGAAAGAGCAGGAGGAGATCCGAAAGATTTTCCAAAAGCAATCGCTCAATCCGCGGAAACTTTGGTGGAATATGCTTTGGCAGCTTTGAAAAAAAGAAGTTCCCCTACCGTGGTTTCAGGACTTCCGAATAAAGTTTTAGTAAAAGTTTCTAAGCTGATCGGAAGAAAGGCTACAGTTAAATTGATGGGAAAAATGAGGTAATATATAGATGACGTCCCCTTTTTTTGGAGAATTTTTAGGCACATTTGTGCTCATACTTTTAGGAGACGGAGTAGTAGCCGGAGTTTTATTAGAAAAATCTAAAGCAAAAGATTCCGGTTGGATCGTGATCACCGCTGCTTGGGCATTCGCAGTCATCTTGGGAGTTTTTACTGCCAAAGCATTCGGAAGTGCGGATGCTCATTTAAATCCAGCAGTTACTTTGGCATTTGCTGTCCAGTCGGGAGAATATTCTAAAATTCCAATATACCTTCCTGCACAATTTTTGGGAGCGTTCTTAGGAGCGGTGGCTGTTTATCTGCATTATCTTCCTCATTGGAAAGAGACAAAGGACTCGGGAAAAATTTTGGCCGTATTCTCCACGGATCCTGCAATCTCAAATCCTCCTTCTAACTTTATTAGTGAATTTTTAGGCACCTTCTTATTGATCTTAGGGATACATTCTATCTTCTCCCCTCAGATCGCAGACGTAACCACTCCGATCGGCGTAGGATACGTGGGTCTTCTGGTTTGGGTGATCGGACTTTCTATGGGAGGAACCACCGGATATGCGATCAATCCGGCGAGAGATCTTGGACCTAGGTTAGCACATTATATTCTTCCTATCGCGAACAAAGGAAATTCAGGATGGAAATATGCGTGGCTTCCCATTCTTGCGCCTTTAGCTGGCGGAGTATTTGCCGGAATATTCTTAAAAACACTATTATAGTTGGCAGTATGAAATCATTTAATATTAAACAAACATTCTTAATATTCTTTTTGATCCTCTCTTGTTCGGGAGAACAAATTCGAAACAAACCTATTGAAGGGAATCTAGATCTACAAGGCCATAGAGGAGCTAGAGGCCTAAAACCGGAAAACACCTGGCCGGCATTCGAAGAAGCGCTCTCCCAAGGAATGACCACTATAGAGTTTGACACTGTTCTAACCAAAGATCAGAAAATTATAATACACCATGATTCTGAATCCAATCCGGCATTATGTTCTAAAAAAGACGGATCAGAGATCGTTTCAAGATCCATCTATGAACTTACTCTTTCAGAATTAAAAGAATTAGATTGCGGAACCAAAAAGAACCCTAAATTCCCTGAGCAGATCTCCGTTCCTGGAACGGAACTTTTAACCATCCAAGAATTTTTCGAAAAAGTGCAAACCTGGGAAAGAACAGGAAAAAGAAAAATTATCCCTAAGTTCAATATAGAGACCAAATTCCCGAATGATGAGCAATCAAAAGTCTCGAATGAAATTTTAGAGGCACATGTAAATCTTCTGATCAAAGCAATTGAAACTGCAAAGGTAACGGATCGTGCGACAATCCAATCTTTTTATCTTCCTGCAATTTCCTTAGTGAAAAAGAAAAATCCTAAGATCAAAACGTCTGCGTTATTCTCACTCACCTATCCCCAAGGTGCTGCAATGAAATTCGGGTTCGGTGATTCCAGAAGAGAACTTGTTTTAAATCAAACTAAAGAACTAAAAGCGGATATTATTTCTCCTTATTTTTTATATGTAACGGATGAATTCGTTTCAAAGGCTCATTCTTTAGGAATTAAAGTGATCCCATGGACAGTGAACGATACAAAAGAAATGGAAAGATTAATAGAAGCAGGTGTGGACGGAATTATTACAGATTATCCGGATCGATTGAATTCTGTTCTCAAAAAACATTAGACACGCTTTGGGTTCTGCTTATCCTAACGGGAAGTGAAGCAGTCTCTTATACTTCTTTCTAGTTTTTTGTTTTGTTTCTCTTTAGAAGCAGGACCGATCCAAGAAGGAGTGTTACAAATTTCCTCTCAGGATCTTGCGGAACACTCCGAACTGATCCCATTAAATGGGAACTGGCAATTTTTATACGGAGAATTTATTTCTCCTGAAAAAAGCTCCACAGCTAACTGGGACATGTTAACGGTTCCTCATTCTTGGCAGGATACTAAAAAAGGAGATAAAGTACTTCCGAGAGAAGGAGCAGCAAGTTTCCGTTTATCCATCGTCTTCCCGGAAGATGATCTGAAAAAAGAGATCGGGCTATTGATGCCCGACTTTGCATCCGCTTATAAATTATATTATAACGGAAGATTGGTATATTCTTCCGGCACTCCTAGTTTAGATCCTTCTTCTGAAATTCCTAAGATCAAATCCGTTTATCTGCCTCTAAGGGTAGAAAAAACGAATACTGAAATTTTAGTTCAGGGATCTAACTGGATCAATAATTTCGGAGGTTTCTGGCAGGTCCCGAAATTAGGAACCTTAGAAGCGATTTACAGGGAAAAGTTAATCACTCAATCCAGAGAATCTTTTTTGTTTGGTGGGCTTCTTCTTATAGGACTTTATCATACGGGGCTTTTTCTATTTAGAAGAAAAGAAAAGTCTGCATTCTATTTTGCATTATTTACGTTTTTATTAACTTTGAGAGTCGCACTGATCGGTAATAGGCTTGTCCTGGAAATTTTTCCCGATTTTCCTTGGGAGTCCGTTTTTAGATTAGAGTTCTTCTCCTTCTATACTGCAGTTCCGATCTTTTTGATGTTCCATCGTTCTTTGTTTCCAGAGGATACATTTTCTTGGGTTCCCGCTGCTGCCTGGGTATTAGCGATCGCTTATGATATCACTCTATTATTTCCGATCGGGTTTTTTACTAAGATAGTAGGTCCATTCCAAATAGTAACCGGGATCGGACTACTCTATGTTCTGTTTACAGTATGCTTAGGAGTCTGGAAAAAAAGAGAAGATTCACTCTTGTTTCTCGCAGGATTTTTTGCGTTCGGGATCACAGTAGGGATCGATCTACTTTGGGATAAATTGAATCTGAGAGGGATCAATCTTTCTCCTTATGGACTTCTAATCTTTACTTTATCCCAGTCTTTAGTGCTTTCCAGAAGGATCGCAAGAGCATTCAGAAAATCCGAGATACTAAGTGAGAATCTTAGGATCACAAACAGTGCACTGAATATTCTAAAAGATAATTTAGAAGTTTTGGTCCGTGAAAAAACTTCCGAATTAAATCATTCTTTGGAAAGAATACGTAAAGACTTACTTGTTGCTCAAAGAATACAGAAAAAACTTTTTCCGGAAAATGTAGAAGCATACAAAGAGTTAAAATACGCGGTTAAATATCTTCCTAGAGACGAAGTGGGCGGGGACTTTTACGATATTTTCGAAGTTTCTCCAGGTGTGTATCGTATCTTTCTTGCAGATGCAACCGGACATGGGGTCCAGGCAGCGCTTGTCACTATGGCGATCAAAGCGGAATACGAAGGGATCAAATTCGGAGCAAAAGATCCTGGATTCTGTTTGGATCTTTTAGATGATAAATTCCAAAGAAAGTTCTCTTCTTTGGGGACCATATTCTCTTCTATCATCGTGGATATTTATGCAAGAGAGAACAGATTAGTTTATGCATCTGCGGGACATCCGGATCAGATTTTGGTTCATTCTTCTAATCTTATGAATTTGAGAAGAACAGGCGCTATTATAGGTCTGAAAAACAAAAAAAGTTACGAGAACCAGGAATTGGATTTTTCCAATGGGGATAGGATGTTCCTTTTTTCGGATGGAGTATTCGAACAATTCAATTCCAAAAGAGAAGCCTGGGGAGAGTCCAGACTTAGGGATCGGATCTCCGAACTTTCGGATGAACCTATCGAAAATATTCCGGATATAGTCATGAAAGATTTGGATCTTTGGTTAGGATATTCACAACCTCAAGACGATATCAGTCTGATCGCAATAGAAAGAGTTTGATTTGTATTTTAGGATTCATTTTGTTTCCATATACAAAACCTGAAAATATAAAATATGACAGTCCAAAAAAAGTCCGCACTTCAATTTTTACTTTTTACATTACTCATCGATTTTATCGGCTTCGGTATCATCATCCCTGTGGTTCCCAATCTTTTAAAAGATATGTTACAGGGAAACTTAAGCACCGCAGCTGTCTACGGTGGACTTCTATCCTTCACTTATGCGATCACTCAATTTTTCTTTGCTCCTATCATCGGAGGTTTAAGCGATAGATTCGGAAGAAGACCCGTCTTACTCGCTTCCTTATTCGGATTAGGAATTGATTACGCATTCTTAGCATTGGCTCCGAACGTATTTTGGTTATTCGTGGGGAGGATCATCGCAGGGATCACAGGAGCAAGTTACGGAGTAGCAGGCGCGATCATCGCAGATATAAGTCCTCCTGAAAAAAGATCCCAAAACTTAGGATTAGTAGGAATGGCGTTCGGAATGGGATTCATTATAGGTCCGATCATCGGAGGTTTATTTTCCGAATTCGGACCGAGAGCACCGTTCTGGGTGGCTTCTTCTCTTTCTCTTTTGAACTGGGTGTATGGATATTTTGTTTTGCCTGAAACTCTTTTAGAAGAGAACAGAAGAAAATTCAATTGGGTGATGGCAAATCCGTTCGGTTCAATCGTAGCATTTTTTCGTTATCCTGGACCTTTAAGCGGCCTAGTACTTTCTTTATTTCTAATATTCGTAGCAAACCACTGTATGGAAACCAGTTGGTCTTACTTCACTATGAACAAATTCCAATGGACCGCTGCTAAGATCGGATTCTCTCTCGCAGTAGTAGGAGCCTCGCTTGCAGTAGTACAGGGCGGATTACTCAGGATCATCATTCCGAAACTGGGTCAAAAAAATTCGGCTTATATAGGGATTTTCGCAAGAGTGGTCATGAGTGCATTATTCGCATTCGCTTGGGAAGAATGGATGCTTTATGCTCTGCTTGTACCCTTCTCCTTTTGTTTTATCGCAACCCCGGCAATCCAAGGTTATATTTCCAATCACGTTTCTCCCACTCAGCAGGGAGAGTTCCAAGGAATTATGGGAAGTATGATGAGCCTAAGTTCTATTTTAGGCCCATTACTTATGAGTTTTGTTTTTTCTTATTTTACTAGAGAAGGTATGCAGCCTTATTTTCCGGGAGCGCCGTTTATAGTAAGTTCCTTCCTTGCGATCTTAAGTTTAGTGATCGCGATCATTTCTTTTAGAAAGGAAAAACTAAGAGTGGGAGAAAAGGCGGGAGAATGATCTATTCTTCGTCTTCTTCCAGGCTTAGATAAAATAGAGCCCACAAAGTATCGAATAAGATCTGCATCAGCAGCGCGAACCTTTCTTCCCTATCTTCTACGGTTTTAAAATCGTCGATCAGGAAGGTGACGAAAGGTTCCAAGATCCTTCTCTCTTCCAGATCCGGAATAGAATTCAAACTTTTGAGAGAAAAATTCTCTTCAACAGGAACATTATGAAAATTTAATCTGCTATTCAGGACCAGAACCGCCAATTCCAGAAGTTCCGCATCCGACATCGTTTTTACGCCCGCATCGTTCAGTCCGGACAGTAAACCGGAAATCGCCTCGTCGGTAATCTCCTCACTTCTGTCCTCGTCTTCGTCGCTGTATGCTTCTGAAATTGCGATTAGAACTGCCGTTGCTTGGTCCCAGAAGGAAGACAATGCCTCGTCCAAACGAGCCTCATCCTCTTCTGTTAATTCCCTTTTGAAACCTGAGTCAAGATCATCATAAAAAGGTTCGGGATCGTCAGTCTCGCATGCTGCAGAAACAAATGTACGAACGGTGATCCAGAACGGGGACTTATCGTGGCCGATGCGAAGAATTTCCTCGGCATATTTGGCAACTGTGGCTCTCCAAGTGGAAGGGGAATAGGAAGGGATCTCCATATTCAAATCTTTCTCATTCTCTCTAAACTCGTCGACACTATAAATCTTTTCACATTATTTTTTAAGAAGAATTTTGAGCGGGATCTTTAGCCGACTCAAGGATTCTAGTTGCTCCTAATCGAGAAAGATCGAATCATTCCCGCATGAGTATTGACGAAGATTATGATTTTCCCAGATTTCGTTCCGATTCGAATGCAGGTCATTATGAGAGTTGGTTCGTAAGAGGCAATCATCCTGCTCGTCCTCTTGCGATTTGGATCCGTTATACTATTTTTTCTCCGAAACATTCTACTCAAGATTCTATAGGAGAATTATGGGCGATCTATTTCGACGGAGAGAATGGAAAACATTATGTTTCCAAGTCTGAATATCCTATCTCAGAATGCGAATTTTCAGGAGATCCATTTAAAGTCCGGATAGGATCTTCTGTCCAAGACCATAAAGGGCTGAAAGGTAAATCGGGAAATAAACAAGGTTCTACAAATATAGAATGGGACCTCGGCTTCTCCGGAGGAGACAAACCTCTTTTCCTTTTTCCTAAAGATCTATATTCAGGCGGCTTTCCAAAAGCAAAGGTCCTGGTCGGAAAACCTTCTCTGCTACTTAATGGATTTATAAAATTAGAAAATGATAAAATAGATCTAAAAGATTGGAAAGGCAGCCAAAATCATAATTGGGGTCCTAAACATACCGACCAATACGCATGGGGACAGGTTTCAGGTTTTGACGGGGAAGAAGGTTCCTTCCTCGAATTAGCAACCGCAAAGATCAAGATAGGTCCGTTTTGGACTCCTGCAGTCACTCCGATTGTTTTACGTTTGCACGGCGAAGAATATACACTGAACGGTTTATTCTCCTCTTTCGGAAGAGCGAACTATCATTATTTCGATTGGAAATTCCAAGCTTCTTCTACTGAAATAAAAATAGAAGGAAGAATTCACGCTGATAAAAGAGACTTCGCCTGCTTACGTTATGCGAATCCTCCAGGCGGCTGGAAGTTTTGTTTAAACAGTAAAATTGCAAGGGCAGAAGTTTTGGTCCAAAGAAAAGGGGAAACTTCTCCCCTTCGTTTAAGATCTGCCAGAAGTGCAGCATTTGAAATACTTACTGAAGACCCTTCTCACGGTTTATTGACGGAAGTTTAACAATCTTTTACTCCCGGCCTTTTTGGGATTGACCAGGTTCCCTTTCTCGAAAATTTTGAGAGTCAGCCTCAGTTTCTTTTAATCCAAAAGGACTATTCCCTATGGATAAACCGAAGCGAAACGGGATTTTAGATAAAAATTTCCCGAGGTGGCCTGAGATGGAATGTTGAGTGAGGAAAAATCCTTATTGACTTTTTTTGAGACTTATTCTCACTTGCAAAATCAAGCCGGTCCCTGTCCCAGGAGCCGGAGGGAGTCATCCCCACAGTTCATCTCTGGCCCCGGCCGGATTTTATCCGGACCGGGGATTTTTCCCAAATTTTAAGGAGATTTCCATGCGGAACATCCAGACAAAAATATTTTCAATTCTGTTCAGTGTTACCCTGTTCGGTTCCCTGATTTCTTGCGGGGGTCCAGGCAGCGATAATTCGGCCGCGGCGCTTTTAGGTTTGGATATTCCAGCCAGCGCGACTAAACCTCAATTTTTAAATCGATATGCAGAACTTGCTTTCGAGTCCTATACCCAAGCGGAATTAGACGCGTCAAACTTAGCAGCTGCAGTTACTACTTTTGATTCTACCGGAACACCAAGTGATGCAAATTTGACCAACCTCAAAAATCTTTGGGTAAAAGCTCGCGCGAGTTATTTGATCACCGAAGGTTTCCGTTTCAGCAACGGTCCTATAGATAATGACACTGTGCTCGCATGTGATACCTCAGAATGTGAAGGTCTTTTGAATGCTTGGCCTTTAGATGAAGATGCGGTGGATAATTATATCAATAACGGTAGTAACAGCGTTACAAACTTTTCTTCTATCTATGATAAGATTGGCGATCCTACAATCGGCACGGAAGGTGACGCCGATAAGATCGTATTAACTGGATATCATCCGATCGAATATTTACTTTGGGGAAAAGACACCAGCGATACCGGAGCAGGCGATAGAGATTCCAGTTACTTTGCCGATGCAACTACCAACGGTGCAAGACGTAGACATTATTTAAAAACAATCACTGACAGACTAGTTGTTCATCTCGGTTTGATCAAAGCACAATGGGATCCTTCTCAAACAGGAAACTTTAGAGAAACTTTCTTAGACTCCGCGAATGTAAACACTTCCGTTGGAAGTATCTTCCAAGGATTAGGTTCCTTCATGGCGGGAGAATGGGGAGGAGAACGTCTTACAGGTGTGATCGGAGAAACCCAAGAAGAAGAACATTCTTGTTTCAGCGATACTACTAAAGCGGACTTCTACTATGATGCACAAGGTGTATTGAATATCTGGACCGGAAATTACAGCATCCAAAAAGGTGTGAACATTAGCACAGGACCGGGACTTTCCGCTATATTAAGCTTTAAACAACAAGGTTCTATCCAATCAGAGATCGAAAGTTCCAGAAATCTTTTCTGCATCAATCTTTCCGACACTGAATCCCAGGATCCAAACTATACGACCAGCTGCCCTGCTGGAAGTTTAACTCATAGATTCGACCAAGCAATCTCTTCTGCGGACAGCCAACACGGTCTATTAGTGAATGTGCAAAGATTGATCGGTTCTACATTGAACAGAGATTTTGTTGCGGCAGCAGCTGCGATAGGATTCTCAGTAGCTCCATAATGATAGGTCTTTAAATGAACTCTACAGGTTCGGTTCCTGTGAAAACCTCCGAAAAAAATAAAAATATGAACTGTGATAAAAATCTAAACTTCGGTTCCGGAAAAAATCCGGAACCGAATCCATCTCGGGGACGTTTCCAAAAAACGATCCCGTTCTTAATATTTATTCTTCTAAACTTTTTTTACTGCGGCGGAAAAGAAGGAACAGATCCTCTCGGGATCATAGCAGTGATCGCAAGCCAAACAAGTATCGCACCGGATCCGGGAGAAGCTTTCTCTGGAGGATATGGAACTCGATTTATTTCCAATCCTACCGCTTTCGATACTCCCGTTGTAAACTTGAGTTCCGACGGAATACAATTCAATACCGGAAATAATTTCTTCAATAGAGCTTGGGTGGCAGAAGGTAACAGCGCTTCCTCCGGTTTAGGACCGACTTTTAATACGAATTCTTGCCAAAATTGCCATGCAGGGGACGGAAGAGGAGCGCCGCCAGCAAGCGGAACCTTATTTAACTCCGTAGGAATTTTGATCCGACTTTCCAAGGCAGGAATTTCAGACCCTACCACAGGCGGACCTGTTGGTTTGGATTCTTTCGGGCTTCAATTGAATCATAAAGGGATAGGATGTAGTCCTATCACTTCGCCTTCAGCGTACGATTCTAACTTTAATTGCACCGGCACCACCGGCTCTAACTTTACTCCACCGGAAGGATCCGCATCCGTATCCTATACCGGAGCAACCGTAGTAAGAAATTACACGTCAGGCGGAACAGTTACCTTAAATACTCCTGTATATTCTTTTAGCTGGAATGTGAATTTCGGAGGAGCACCTTCTTCTTTTAATTTCTCCCCAAGAACCGCCCCAATGATCCCGGGCTTGGGCCTGTTAGAAGCAATTCCTGAATCCGTTATTTTGGGTTGGGCGGATCCGACCGATTCGGACTTGGATGGAATATCAGGAAAAGTGAATATGGTTTGGGACGCCAAAAACCAGAAAAAGGTCATGGGACGTTTCGGTTGGAAGGCAAACGAGCCAAGTTTATTCCAGCAAAACCAAGGCGCTTTTTTAGGGGATATCGGGATCACAAGTCCTCTATTCTCTACGGATAATTGCCCAAGCACTCAGACACAATGTTTAGCCGCCGCTTCCGGGACGGAAGATCCTGAGATTACCGCATCTATCGCAGAGTCTGTGAATTTCTACACCAAGCTGGTCGCCGTTCCTGCCAGAAGAAATTTATCCGATCAGGATGTGATCGATGGAAAGGTATTATTCTCATCCATAAAATGTGACGCATGTCATAAACCTCTTGTTCTTACTGGAAATGTTCCGGGACTTCCTGAACTTTCTTACCAATACATCAAACCTTATACGGATCTACTACTGCATGATATGGGTCCAGATCTTGCCGATGGAAGACCGGACTTTGATGCTGACGGACAAGAATGGAGAACTCCTCCTCTTTGGGGCCTAGGTTTGATCCAGCAAGTAAACGGACATTTAAAACTTATGCATGATGGAAGAGCGAACGGGATAGAAGAAGCAATCCTATGGCATGGAGGAGAAGCCGATACCGCAAGGAACGGTTTCCAAAACCTATCTTCCACAGACAGGCAAAAACTGATCAAATTTTTGGAATCTTTATAGGAGAATCGACAATGAGATCCATATTATCTAATTCTTTATTTAGAAAAACTTTATACTTCATTTCAGCACTTTCCTTAGTTTCCTGCGGAGGCGGAGGCAAAGATCCTCTGCTCTTCTTGGCGGCCGGACCGGGAAGTTCCGCATTTTTGGAACATACGGGTAAATTTGTGATCATTCCTAGTCTAGAACAATTGACTACGGATACGGCAGCATTAGAAGCAGCGGCGATTACTTATACTTCTTCCGGAAACACTACAGAACCGAATCTACTCGCCCTGCAGACTGCTTGGGACCAGGTTAGAGTTTCCTTAAAAAAAGTAGAACCTTACTACTTTGGACCTGCTGGGAATCCGACTGAGTATTATACTAAGATGGACGGATTTATAAAATCCGGCGCAAGGCCAAGCAGCAACTTGGTAAATCAGATCATAACAGGCGTTGTGCCCTCTGTTTGTACTGCTACCAATACAACTCTTAATAAAACAAACCTAACAGCTTGCCCGCCCAAATATAAAGGGATCGAATCTCTTGAGATCCTACTTTTCGACTCCGATTTGAGTAGAACTACGATCGATTCAAATCCCAGTATCAATACTGCAAACGCGGACTCCAGTGCGCCCGGTCCGCGAAGAAGAGATTATATCTTAGCCCTCGCCCAGGTAATTAATCAAGACGCATTAGATTTATATAATAAATGGCTTCCTACGGGCGGAAATTTTCTGAACGAATATACCACCGGAACAGGGATCCAATTCCGTTCTCAGGGAGAAGCTTTCGATATTTATATCCAATCTCTCGGAAATTTAGTGAACCAAATCCAAGATAATAAACTCGGAAATGCAGCTTGTTTAAGTGTGTCTTGTTCCGGCGCCGGAAAATTACAAAAGCCTGATCCTGTATTTTTGGAAGCGATCTATTCAAGGGTTGCTTATAAAGATCTGAGAGATAATTTATTAGGTATAGAATTCGCTTATTTAGGAGATCCTGCGGACCCAAAGATCAGCTCTATGTCTAAATTAGTCAGAGCACAGAACTCTTCTTTGGATGATGATATCCAAGCTGAGATCACAAACTTTAAGAATATGCTTAATGCGAAGATCAGTGCTACTGCCGACCTTTATGCCGAGATCGATGCGGATGGAACCACTATGAACGGTACAAGTGTCACCACATATGTAAAACCGATCTGGGATCAGGCAAAGATCTTAAAGAACCTGATGACGATCGATGCGTTTTCCGTTTTAGGAGTTCCTAATCTTCCTTCTTCCAACGACGGGGACTGATCCTTTTATAAAATACTAATGTATATTGTTTGAGATAAAAACGATATATATTAGTATTCCATTCTGTCATCAAATTTGTCTTGCCAATTGCCCCGTTAGACTTTTCTCTATCGGACTATGTTTAGTTCTCTATTTCCATTAATCGCTTTTACCGCCTGGACCATTCTACTCGTACTCGTCGTAGTATCTTTTAGAACTGCACAAGTATTGGCAGGCACCAAAAAATCAAATGAGTTCCCTGCATGGATACAACACGGTTCCGATCTGTATTGGAGGATCCACAGAGCTCATTTAAACTGCGTAGAAGGTCTTCCAGTTTTTGCAGTTTTAGTTTTAACCTTTATACTTTCAGGATACCAAAACGATACTTTCGATCTTTTAGCTTGGATCGTATTCGGAGCAAGAGTGCTGCAAACAAGCGCTCATTTAAGCGGAGGCGGAGTTTGGAATGTGAACGTAAGATTTACCGGATTTATAATCCAATATCTTTGTTTCACTGCGATGTTAGTGATATTAGTACGTTCCATTCTATAATTTCAAAAAACCTCTTGACCGTCATGTACATCCGAGGTTAACCTTCGGAGATACATGGCCTCCAAGTTCGATTATCTACGCAAAAATCTTTATGCAATGGCGGAGCTGTGTTTGGAGCAGGTCCTGATCTTGGACGACGCGATCGAACAGGAAAATCCTGATCTTGCCAAACAAGTAATCGAAAGAGACGATCTGATCGATAGTTTGGAAAAACAAAACGATAACCTCTCTCAAAATGCGATCTTAGAAGCGATCGCAAACCGTAACTTACTCGGGATGGACCAAATCGATGGAGAAGTTATACTCAAAAAAGACCCGCTTAGATTTGCACTTTCTTCCATTCGTATCAACAGAAGTTTAGAAAGGATGGGAGACCAGATCGTAAACTGTGCCACCTGCTATAGAAGAGGACTTCTTCCTAAAGGATTTTTCAGACAGGAAGAAATTTTAGATAAGATGCTCTCAAGGGTTGTCACTCTTGTAGGGATGGCGGTAGAGTCCTTGGTAGAAGAGAAAAATAGATTTTATGGTTCGGTGCATACCGTAGAAGAAGAACTGAACAATCTATGTCATGCAGCATTCTTAAAGTTCGTGCTGGATCCTAGACTCGATAAAAACCAATTCGCAGATCTATATAGGATGATATTAGGGATAGAAAGAGCCGGAGACTATGCGGTAAACATCGCAGAAGAGTTGGTCCGACTAAATACGGGCATGGACATTCGCCATCTTTCCGATCCCGTTCAGGTCACCGAAAAAAGTAAAGCTTCCTGATCTATATTATAAAAATTGAATTATTGCTGAACACAAACCAAGGACTTAGTTACATTACAGAAATCAGGAGTCCCTGTAGATATTCCTCCTACAGTCGGATCCGAGTTCCCTGCAAAATTTCCTTGGAACGAACCTGAACTGGAAGTCCAGCCTTGGCATGTATTTGCAGTAGACCAATCCGTCTGCAGACCGGTCCAGTATCCTGCGGATGTCGCACTTATCCCACTTCCAGTACTAAAAGCGAATAAAGCATTCGCATCCGTTGCGAATGCTTTTACGAAAGTACCGCCTGCAAAATCTATATATTCTTTATTCGGCAGTAAAATCCAATCGATCTTAGAAGGCATTGCCCTTCTCCAAGTCCCTGCGACTGCAAAAGTTTTGTAAGTACCTGAAGGAAGTCCGCTGCCAAAGAGGTTATTCGCCTCATTCTGACAAACAAAGTCCCCCAAACCCCCAACGGCGAAATTTCCAGCATAAGAAACCGGAGTTGCAAATAAGAATTTATCATTATCCTTTTGTAATATAGAATAAGGTATAGTCTCCGAACTAGGAGTAAGAATGGAGATCACGATAGAATTGTCGGTAGAATCCGAATCATCCGACGCTCCCGTTATAGTCAAACTTTGAGGAATATTATAATTGGAGGGAGTAAATGTCATCGTTCCGGGAGAAATAGGAGCGATCGTAGAATTGCTTGTGGAAAAATTGTAAGTCACTGAAGTATCAGGTTTATGGACTAAAGAAATCGATAGGACTAAAGAGCCTCCTTCAGGCAGAGAATTTCCTCCGGTAATAATAAGCTCTTTATCGCATCCTGTGATAAAACAATTGATAATCGCATTTTCATAATATTCTTGTGTATTCGGGTCTCCGGGATTTTCGGATCTAATTGCGCAGGATGCCTGAAAAACCGAAAGGCAGATTGCAAAGAGTAAAGAGACCCGCTTTGTATACATAAAACTTAAACCGGATCCTTAAAACGAGAAGACTCCGCACCATTATTGGATCCAAAACCTTCTCCCTGTTCCAAATAACTCTCTAATTCTTCTTTTAGGCCGTGAGGGAGTTGAAGTCCGGAACTTTCTATCCTTTCGTTATACTTACTAAAAGAAAATCTATGTCTTGAAGTTCCAAGATAAACGCTTAAAGCTTCCGAGCCCCATTCCAAAATGTCTCGGATATATTCCTCATTTTCTTCCAACTTCTCCGCATAAGGAATAAAAAGAGGTCTATTCACAGGGCGGCCGATAGTTCTATAAAATAAAAGCCTGCGAAGAACTTCGTGATCCTTCCAATTACCCGTATCAAGGGCTCTCTCTACCATTCTGAGATTGATACAGTCTAAAAATTCGATCTTTAGATTTTCATTCTTCAATCTTCTGCGAAGACTAGCTTTGATCTCTTCGGACTCGTATAAAAAATTAGGACAATATTCGGGACATTCTTGGTCCTTATGTAAATCACAATAATGTAATAAAATACAATCGATATCCGAGGAAGGTTCTACGATCCCGAAATTGATCGAACCTAAAATTTCGACGCCGGTACGAAAGCCCTTATCCTCCAATTCCTTTAAAGCGATGCGGCAAGCCTGCATTCTTCTTAAAGCTTCTTTGGTATCGTAGTTGCGGTATTTGTTTTTAAGGGCTACGTATTTTTCTATAAGATAGGTCATTCGAACAGTTCTCGCAAATAGCGGTTCATACCGTGTAATACTATCTCCGGGATTTCATGTCCACCCGGAAATGCCAGTAACTCACCTACCCAGCCCGCGTCTTTTAACACTGTTTCCAATCTTTTCGCGGCAGGATAACCGAGCACAGGGTCCATTCTACCATGACTTTGAAAAAATTTATAGCCGGGAGTTTGTTTCGCATACTGAGACCAATGAGTCTCATCCAGCAAAGTTCCCGACAGAATGACAAGACCTTTGGGCTTTTTCTCTGCCTTGAGAGTAATCTCGGTCGCAAGCATGGACCCTTGAGAAAAACCACCCAAGATAATACGATCCATTGGAACATCCAAGGCCTGGATCATCTCTTCTACCTTTTGTTTCGCCTCTGCCAGACCGGCCGGATAACGTTCAAAAAGTTCGCGAGAGCCTCCCGCAACCATGGCTCTTTGCAACGCCTCCATATCGATAGGGAACCAAGCCTTACCATTATAACCCGGCGCGATCGGGACTTCTAAGATCCCATCCGGAAAAATAAAATTTGTTCCCTCGGGAACGTCCATATAAGAATATAAAGGAAGAAGATCGAATGCGTTTGCACCGTAACCATGCATAAAGATGACGTAAGGACCTTGTGGATCGCCTGGAATTCGAGCGGCTTTAACAGGACCTAATTGGACGAGCGGGATATCATACATGGTTTCCTTGTAAGGGAAGGTCTTGAAATTGGCAATACCATTCCGGAACACTTTTATAGGATCTAATCGTAAATCCTAATAACCGAAGAAAATATTAGAATTTTCAAAGGTATTTCATTAAAATTTAATGGTCTATGTGAAAAAATCAAATTTCTGTTAGGTTATCTGAAAGAAAGTTGTTTATGCGAAATTTTATACTAATTTTTATATGCTCTATTTTTATCCAAAACTGCGGAATTGTACTTCTTACTCAGGACTTAAATCCTGAAAAAGATAATTTTTCAACTTTAGCAAGACTAGTACTCGCAATAGTTCCTGCAGGATCATTGATCCATTACTTTCCAATGGATGATACTATATTCCCCAACGATGTAACACAAAACGGTTTAGACATGAACTCATACGGAGTCGATATGCCGGTATTAGTTTCCGATCGTTTCGGCGTCCCAAATCACGCACTCTATTACAACGGAGCGGCCGGAACAGGAGCAACCACCCAAAGCGCAGCTAACGGAAACCAGGTCTTGGACGGAAGTACTTCTTCTTATACGATCAGCTTTTGGGCAAAGGGAACTTATCCTGCTTCCCCCGGCGGAGGAAGTATGGGGATTTTTATAGCACAGGGAAACGGCTTCGGGATCCAATATTATAAAAATTATCCGTCTTCTTGCGGATCACTTAGGGCTTTCACTAATAATGGAAGTGTGGGAGATGTGGATCTAATCGGCCCATGCAATTTTGTCCCGGAAATTTGGCACCAGATTATCTTTGTCTGGGATTTGGAACAATCGACCGCAAGTTTATATGTGGATAATATCTTGATCGCTCAACAAACAAATACAGGCAGTCAGAGACCTTGGAATGTGAACGCAAAGTTATCTTTCGCATATTCCCCCTTAGGCAGCAATTACGTAGAAGTAACGATAGACGAATTTAAAATTTATAATATGGCCTTGTCGCCGAATCGATATTGGATGCCCTAGCCGGATTCGAAATCTTAACAAGCTGCGATTCCCACGCAGAGGATAGAGCGCTTGCATGGGCGAAGGTCCGTAAAAACAACTAACGCTTTTTTGCAGTCTTAGGTTTTGGCTTTTTTTTAATTTTAGGCAATTGGTCCTGAACGGCTTTAAAATATTCGCAGACAAGATGATCCGACCAAGAGATCGCTTTCCATCCTTCAAAATATGCGATATGGCTTCCCCTTTTCGTATAAACATGGATCGAATTCGGAAGGTTTTCCAGCCAATGTAAATTTTCTAAAACATTCTGATTTATGCAGATGGGATCATCCTTTGCATTCAAAATCATAATCGGAGTTCGGATATTTTTCATTACCAGTGCGGGGTTCGAATACCGGTAATATTCTTCCTTATCTTCAAAACCGGAGAGCCTGTGCAAACGATCCTGGAATTCGCCTAAGGTTCTGGATTCCATCACTTCCTGAAATCCTCCCACTGCAGATAAGGTTTCATAATGACGTTTCAAAAAATAATGAATCAGCCTTTGGCCCATGATCTTACTGTAAACCGGATGGACCCTATGAAATGCCCTTTCAATATCGTATGCCGGAGAAATTGCTACTGCGGCATCCAATAAACTTTTCGTTCCGGATTCTCCCAGGTATCGAGCAAGCAACCCGGAACCCGCAGAAATTCCTACTCCAAACAGAGGACTATTGGGAAATCGTTTTTTAATATATAAAAGTTGCTCTTTTAAATCCGAACTAGACCCCATTGTGTTTATTTGCGGCTTAGGGAGAGGAAGATTCCCATGTCCCCTCCTAATACAAACCACAGAAGCCCATTTCAACTGGGTCCGAATTGCTTTCACAATAGACTTAACGTCTTGCTCGTCCCCACTGATTGTATGAAAGACAATCACGATCGGATCGGAATCCGTTTTTTTCTTTCCATCAATATTGGACCAGGCAAGTCCAGTGACGCCTCTATCTTTCATTCTAAGATGTTCCAACTTATCGTAATGAAAAAATTCGGAACGATATTCTCTAAAAAGTAAGAGAGCCAGCATTAGATGATTATTAAAACACCAGAACGTAGGAAAATATTTTCTAGTTAAACGAGGACAATTTGCAATTACTCTCCTCACAAACTCGCCTTCGCTGAACTGAAGAACAGGTTTTTCTATCACCTCAAGAAAATAGTAAAATGTAAATGCTAGAATGAGAAATAAAATAAGATAAACAATAGAGAAGAACGAGAGCATTCAAGAATCCAAATGAAAATACTTTAGGAAAGAATAGGCAGAGAAAGGCTATGGTCTATTACTTTATGATTTTTAGTATCTAGGCAGGGGGAGGTCATGTAGGGGGAAGTATCCCCCTCGCTTCAGCCGCGTTACACGCGTCTTACGCTACCCCCTCTCCGGGAATCTACCGCTTCGAACCCCCCGGACCGGATTTTTTTCAATCCGAAACATTGCTTTTCTTTCCAAATTTAAAAAAGCTGCGTTCTCACGCAGAGGCACTGAGACGCGGAGATTATGACTTTGTTTTTCCCTGTGTCCTTTGTGAACTCCGTGCGATTATATTCCAGGGTTCGCACAGAGACCACGGAGTTCACTGAGAGGGTAGAAAGAATATGGTTACGCGGGCTGCATTGGCGAACATACGCAAAGCCGCCCTCGAATAACAATCATCTTCATTTGTAGGAATTCCTACACGTGAGGAGGGTGAGAAAATTGATTGTATAATTAGAAATCTGTGATAGAGGATTTTTTTGAGTAATTCATAGAACCGCCACCATCCCCCACCCAAAAGGGCGGGATTTTACCCGCCAGCTTTAAGCGGAATCGAATTTCCGTTCGACAAATTACCTTAGGAACTCCTACTCGAGACCCTCCTCAAACTTAAGCGTCATTCACTTGGAAACCTTTCGGGTGTGGTTTTCCTTCTTCTACCCTTATGGAGGCTTTGTAGAAATTGTTTGGCTACAACCTTAGGTTGGCGAGGAGAGCCTTTTATAGATTACTTAAATGTGCGAAACATTTAAGACGTTATTCACACTTCTTACTGTATGCAGGTTGTGATAACTCAGTTCGCAAGAATTCTTCAAATTCAAACGACCAGTCGATTCCTGTCTTTCCCATTTGAATATTTTACGCGTTGAAGGAAAAATTGAACAGGGGTGGTTTGTTGGACAGCCATGAAACATGAACGAAGGACTCCATTTCAAGTCTTCGTCGAAGGTATTAAGATAAAAGAATCGGCGGCAAACCACTCTTTTAATCCTCCTTTCTTTCGTATATCCAAATTCCCTTATTCTTAATATTTGATAAAGAATCTGCAAAATACAAGCATACTTCCTCAACCTTCTGAAAATTCAGATCTGCAAGAACATTCGATGTAACTTCACTTAAATTTTCATAATCGGAATCCTCCGGCTCTCGATCTAAATAGGCTGTAACACGTAAGAATTGTAATCCTTCATATTCTACAATAATAGCCCGTATAGAATGATAAACCATTCCAAGAAGTGCTCTCTGAAGTGATAAGAGCAAATTAATTCTTAAATCGGAATCATGCATTTATTCTTTTACCATCAATTAGGATTAGAAGGAATAATGTGCGCACCAGTACCACTATTATGAATCATGCCTTTTTTAGTAACAGTACCTTTACCAGTTTTAGGATCAACAGTTTCACCTATTGTTTTACCAAAATCGACTCTTGTCTTAACGTCATTTACCGTTTCAGCCGATTTTACCCTTCCTGCATGGAAATCATCAAGCAATTGCTGGGCATTCTCAGTTAAAACACTATTACCTTTTCTAAAATTATTATGACCACGGATATGTTTTCCTTGTTTCCCTTCATGAATTGTCTTAGATATGTGACCGAATCGTTTTTTAAAATTCGCTATCCGTAGCGTTCTCCCGATTGACGTGCCTTTCGGGCCGCCAGTCACCCCACCGACAACACTACCTGTGAAATCAACAGCTAAATCAGCTTTCTCACTCGTCGTTAACGGGTCATTATTAGAATATCGTCCCGCTACATAACCAACTGTAGCTCCTGTTGAGAATACTCCACCTCCCAACATCATGTATCCGAGTGGAACTCCAAGTGTCCCGCCGGAAGTAATCAAAGCAGCAGTTGATGCAGTATAACCCATTCCGATAAATGCGCTTTGATAAAACTTGCTCATCATTTCATATTTATTATCTTGAATAAGGCCCAAAGTTGATCTATAGCCTGTAACATGAATTGTATAGTCGCCATTTTTATCATAATGTACATTCCGACGTTGGTTTAACATTTTGCCAAGATCACCTTCATGCCCGGTCGGATCCTTATACAGAATCGGATTTCCAGCAACATACATAAAGCGGTTCCAGTTCTGAGTAACGACACCTCGCTCTGGAATCACACTATCCGCGCTTGTAAACCTCGCGATCTGCGGATCGTAATATCTTGCATTATAAAAATAGAAATTAGTCTCTCTATCTAACTCTTGGGAGTTATACTTAGGAGCAAAGTCCAGAGTTCCTCTTTGGACAAGAGTCTCTCCATAAGGCTCATACTGCATTCTTGAGAGGGTATGAGCACCTTCATCCAAAACATGAGCAACAGAGTCTACCTGATCCGTTAAGAAATACGCAGTGACTCCATCTTCATTTAGAGCAGCGATCCGCACTCCGTTTAAATAAACGTTATTAATAGAGCTTAAGATATTGGTTTCTTCAGAATATTCTAAGCCGTAGAATTTACTTGGATACAGGATCTCCTGGTTTTTGAAAGAAGCACCACTTGGAACTAATGCTTTCTTGCGAACTCTGAATCCACCTTCGTCATAATAATAGTTACCGATAGTGGTGCTGAGTGCATCTTGGACCTGAGTGATCCTATTCTGGGAATCTACTGTGATCGTCTTGGTCAGGTCTTTGAAATTATCCCGCTGGTAAGTCATGTTCCCGGAGGAATCGTAGCTCATGACCAAGCGATTATTTCCACTTTGGGTGGAATCGATCTGTGTGACTTGGTGGTTGGAATATTGGTAATTCCACTCGTCTATGAGGGTATTATCGTTAAAGTTATGATTTCGTTTTGCGAGTAGGTTCCCGTTCTTTGCGTATGCAAAACTTTGGCGGAAGGTTTTTGTGTAATTGTCTGCAGATTCTTGGTATTTATGATATATTGGGGGAGGTCTCCCCCTCGCTTCAGCCGCGTTACACGCGTCTTACGCTACCCCTCTCCGGGAATCCAAAGCTCCGAACCCCGGACCGGATTTGCGCCTTAACTCATTTTTACTCATGCAGAGACGCTAAGACGCGGCGAGTGGAGTGAAGCGGTTCGAATTAATTTGGAAGTTTTAGGAGAAGTTTTTTGTGATCTGATAGTCATAGGCGAAGATTCGTAAGACTCGCCAGCAAGCAAGAAACCCAGCATTCTGATTGAAAATTATATTTCTATGATTTAATCTTAGCGAAAACTGTAATCCGCAGACCCCATGCTAGTTGTTCTCTTAAGTCCTTTCCTAACCCGAGCCTCATCCAACTAATTACTTTGTAGCGAAATTTCCTTCTGCCTCTCATTGAAGGTTCTCCTTTTTCTCGAATTCCTTTCGCTACAATCTTAGGTCTGCAAGGGGAGTTTTTCTGTTTAATCTTTATATCTTTTTTTCAAAATAAAAGTAAATATCAATAATACCAAAAAGTAAGAACATAATGCCTGCTATTTTAATATTTATAGTAAACCTTCGAGAACTAAAAAATCTTTTCAAATCTCCTTCTTCATACTGTGATTCTGAGGAATTTTGAATTAGTGAAGTTTTAAAGAGCAGAAAATATGCAATTAGGAACTTAGATAAACATTTTATAATGATGCCTAAATCATTACCATCCATATTTCGTCTCCGTTACTTTTGAACTGTTTGTTCGAGAACCTCCTCCTCCGGGGCTTCCAACGCCAATTTCAAAAGTAAAATTATTGGTTCCCGGTGAGTACCCTAATCCTGCACCGACACCTTTTATATTTACATTAAAATTTACCCCTTCGCCAGTCATTATATTCTCCATTTCCGCTTTATTTGGTTGTTTCCACGAAAGCACCCAGCCATATGAAGCGTTTCCTGAAAATGCCTTTGTCAGAGAACCGCCCGACAAAGCTTGACTTTCATAAACTGTTCCATAACGATCTATCATATATCCTCCGCCAGCTGTAAATTCTCCAGCTTTAGATATTCGCCCTGAACCTTGAGCTGACATGTAATCCGGAGAGCGATGGTTATTTATTAGTTTTGAATCACATGAAGGAGCTTGCCCAAAGCCAAATCCACAAATAGAAAGCTCCATAGCTTCCCTACCAACTCCTTTAGTTATATTCCAAACATCTTTTCTGGTGATTTCTGGCCAAAGTGATTTCTTAACTTTTGGTTTCAAAGTAATCGGATCAATTCCTTTATTAAGAGGACGAATTTCCGGAGTGGTCGGACGACCCAATAGTTTTTGATCAGAAGGAAGTAATCCAGAACCTACTCCATTGGAATTTCGTGGGACAAATGCTGGACTCGCAGAGTTCGCCGTTTCATAAGGAGAAGGAAGAAGTTTTTTAGGAACTGCGTTATGCCCAGTTGGATCCTTATATCGAATCGGATTCCCCGCAACATAAGAGAATCTATTCCAACCCTGCGTATTCCGTGCCCCATCAATGATCGTATCCGCACTTGTAAACCTCGCAATCTGCGGATCGTAATATCTTGCATTATAAAAATAGAAATTAGTCTCTCTATCTAACTCCTGAGAGTTATACTTAGGAGCAAAGTCAAGAGTTCCTCTTTGGACAAGAGTCTCTCCATAAGGCTCATATTGCATTCTGGAGAGTGTATGAGCACCCTCATCCAATACATGAGCAACTGAGTCCACTTGGTCAGTTAAAAAGTAAGCAGTAACCCCATCTTCATTTAGAGCAGCGATCCGCACTCCGTTCAAATAAACGTTATTAATAGAGCTTAAGATATTTGTTTCTTCAGAATATTCTAAACCGTAGAATTTACTTGGATACAGGATCTCCTGGTTTTTGAAAGAAGCTCCACTTGGAACTAATGCTTTCTTACGAACTCTAAATCCACCTTCATCATAATAATAATTTCCAATCGTTGTGCTAAGTGCATCTTGGACCTGAGTAATTCTGTTCTGGGAATCTACTGTGATCGTCTTGGTCAGGTCTTTGAAATTATCCCGCTGGTAAGTCATGTTCCCGGAGGAATCGTAGCTCATTACCAGACGATCGTTTCCACTTTGGGTGGAATCTATCTGAGTGACTTGGTGGTTGGAATATTGATAATTCCACTCGTCTATGAGGGTATTATCGTTAAAGTTATGATTTCGTTTTGAGAGTAGGTTTCCGTTCTTTGCATACGCAAAACTTTGGCGGAAGGTTTTTGTATAATTGTCCGCAGATTCTTGGTATTGGCCGTCTGCGGCGGTGAGTCGGTTTAACCCGTCGTAGTTATAATTGTATGCTGCTGTGTATTCGCTGGATGTGTTTGTGATCCCTGTGATATTATTTTGGGAGTTAAAAGCATACACTGCATCTTGGAGTGTTTTTGTGGTTCCGTCCACATCTCCAACCGAGTTGATGCAAACTAATCTTTGTTTTACATCGTAGATATAGTTGGTTTGGACTCCGTTGCCTAAGCTGAGTATGGATATGTTGGGGGAGGTCTCCCCCTCGCTTCATCCAGCCCTTGCTTAAATCATATCCCATTTCAGGATAACCCCTTTAAAACGCAAGAGCCGGATTCCGCTACCCCCTCTCCGGGGACTTGCTGGCTGCGAACCCCGGACCCGGATCCTTTATAGTTCGGAATTTTAAAAAGCTGCGATTCTCACGCAGAGCCGCTAAGGCGCAGGGGCTCGCGCTTGCATGAGCGAAGGTGCGCAAAACCCTCCTTACCGAAAGGAACAACTGCAGCTTGTTGGAATTCCTATATTGAGGCGTGTAAGGAAGCTTGATTGGAAAATTAGAAATTTATGATATGGTTGTATCTCAAATGAAATTATAATCCTACGATCTTCGGACTGGTTCAAGTAAAGTCTTTCTATCAAAAGCACCTTTATATCGCCCTGCTTCAACTTTTATAACGGGCTAAGGACAGGAGGGAGGAGGAGATTTCCTATAAACGAGAGAAAATAATAAATATGCCATCGCAAAGAAAGAAAAGAAATCGAAAAAAACGTTGCTCAAAAGTACTTTTTCTTGAAAGTCAAAATAACCAGGAAACATGACATAAAAAGTTTTCTCTGCACTGATATTAATTACTCCATATTTTTCTTTAAATCCAGATTTTTTAATTGTACTGCAAATAGACGGGCTTTCCATAGGATGATTTTTGGTGGGATTATAAATACAATACAGTCCAGGAAAAGGAATTAATGTTTTACCATTTACTTCGTAAGGATCAAAATAGAAAAAAATCAATAAATAAATTACAAGCATAGATTTTAAAAAATATTTCATTTTTCGCAAAACCACTAATCCAATTTAGCTATTTTCCCGTAGTCAAAGACTTATTGTTTTTATTATTATAATTTTTCATAATTCTATCATTTTCTTTCTTACTTCTCAAATCGCTCAACCAGAAATCATCAAATTTTAAAAACCGTCTAGAAGCAGTAGGGCCATCTACTGATCTTTTCCCATCCGAAGACTTAATACTTCCCTCCCTATTCGCCGATCCTGAGAAACCGAAGGGTAAACCTAACTTTAATCCGCGAAATTTCACAGGTAAGCCTGTGCTTAAAACAATATCCTTATTTTTGGACTTATTTCTATATCTTTCATCAACCATGATGGTAGTGCCAAGACTTATTGGCCCAAAGTTCCCATTTATAGTATGATATTCTTTTTCACCGTCTATATAATTTTCTTTTGTATCATTTACGTCATAATAATTTACTCCAACACCTCCGTTTACGCCAATTGTAGGAGTTATGTTGATAAATAATCCTCGAGCTCGTTTTGTATCTCCACCCACATCTATATCTTCTTTATACATCCCGAATTCGGCCAAATACCCAGCACCTAAAGTAGCTTCTGCGGAAACACTTACAATTTCAAGTTTTGCTGGAAAAATAGGATTTCCACACATTTCGGGTCCACATTCTTTCATTGGGACATGCCCCGTCGGATCCTTATACAGAATCGGATTTCCAGCAACATACATAAAGCGGTTCCAGTTCTGAGTAACGGCACCTCGCTCTGGAATAACACTATCCGCACTTGTAAACCTCGCGATCTGCGGATCATAATATCTTGCATTATAAAAATAGAAATTCGTCTCTCTATCTAGCTCTTGAGAATTATACTTTGGAGCAAAATCTAACGTTCCTCTTTGTACAAGAGTCTCCCCATAAGGTTCATACTGCATTCTGCTGAGAGTATGAGCACCTTCATCTAGAACATGAGCAACTGAATCTACCTGATCCGTTAAGAAATATGCAGTAACCCCATCTTCATTTAGAGCAGCGATCCGCACCCCATTCAAATAAACGTTATTGATAGAACTTAAGATATTGGTTTCTTCAGAATATTCTAAACCATAGAACTTACTTGGATACAGGATCTCCTGGTTTTTGACAGAAGCTCCACTTGGAACTAGAGCTTTCTTACGAACTCTGAATCCACCTTCGTCATAATAATAGTTACCGATAGTGGTGCTGAGTGCATCTTGGACTTGGATAATTCTATTTTGAGAATCTACTGTGATCGTCTTGGTCAGGTCTTTAAAATTGTCCCGCTGGTAAGTCATGTTCCCGGAGGAATCGTAGCTCATTACCAGACGATTGTTTCCACTTTGGGTGGAATCTATATGAGTGACTTGGTGGTTGGAATATTGGTAATTCCACTCGTCTATGAGGGTATTATCGTTAAAGTTATGATTTCGTTTTGCGAGTAGATTCCCGTTCTTTGCATAAGCAAAACTTTGGCGGAAGGTTTTCGTATAATTGTCCGCAGATTCTTGGTATTGACCGTCTGCGGCGGTGAGTCGGTTTAATCCGTCGTAGTTATAATTGTATGCTGTTGTGTATTCGCTGGATGTATTTGTGATCCCTGTGATATTATTTTGGGAGTTAAAAGCATACACTGCATCTTGGAGTGTTTTTGTGGTTCCATCCACATCTCCAACGGAATTGATCCGGACTAATCTTTGTTTTACGTCATAGGTATAGTTGGTTTGGACTCCGTTGCCAAGTCCAAAACCGGAAGTTTGTCCAAATTCATTATAAGTAATATTTTCAACGATGGTTTTGCTGCAATAGCCAGGGATCACTCCATTTGTATTTACTTGTACTGAAATTCCTGTGATATAACCTGCGGTTCCGTAGGTGTAGCAGGCTTTCATCCGAGTATGGTTGACTGGATGTTCCGGATAATTGATAGAAGTCACACGTCCCAGTAGATCATATTTGTATTCCGTAATATAGGGACCGTCTGCGAGTTCTATGGTCAGATTTTTGATGTTTCTAGTTTCTTTCTTCGCTCTGCCTAATTTGTCGTAGCTGAAGGTTTTGATCTGGACCGAGTCTTCTACTCGCACGAGTTTGCCGAGTGCATTCTCCGCTCCGGAACCACTATCGTAATCGAAATATACGGTTCCTTCCGGTGTATCTTTGGTGATCATTCTGCCGAGAGGATCATACGTAAAACTTGTGGTGATTCCACGCGCATCCGTAGTTTGGGTAGTATCTCCAAATGCATTATAGGAACTTGTGCTAACTCCAAAATCCGGATCGCTGTTTTTCTTTAACCTTCCAAAAGCATCATATAACCAATACGCTTGGTTTTTTCCGGAAGTATCTTTTACATTGATCCCGCTTGTATCACAGGACAAAGCTCCGCCATCATTCAGGTCCGACTTTTTGATCATCTTTCCTGCAAGATCAAAACAGAAACCGATCTTTGCATTGGTCCCATCGGAACCGAAGTCTTCTATATAAAGAACCTGGCCTTTTCCATCTTTTACCGTTCTCTTGCTTGTTCCACCGCTATGGGTCTCAATCGTCTCAAATGGATCGTTATATGTAACGGTTAACGTAGTTGCTTCTGTTTCTCCAACTGCAACAGGAAGGATGGTTTTTTTGGCTCTTCCGATGGCATCATAATCGATATAACTTGGATTTCTTTCTTGGGTATGGAGAACAAAAGTATCTATCTCACCTGCATCTGCCCAATCCGGTTGGCCGGAACGAATGACTTGCCCGTTTCCATTGTACGAGATTTTTCCTGATCTTACAAATTGTCCGTTAGACCCTGTCTTAACTGTATGGATGATCCTGCCCATACCGTCTTTGTAACTGCGAGTTGCAAAACTCGGATCGGCTCCTCCGGTAGGAAAGCTAGTCTTTGCACTATAAGGGAAACTAGACCCATATTCATATACTGCTAAAACTTTGGTTCCGGAATCCGTATCTGCACTGGACTCAACGAGTCTTCCAAAATTATCATATTCAAAATAAGTTTTGTTCCCGTTTGGATCCGTAGAATCTTCCGGAGAACCGAAAGCTTTACTATAGTTCGTAGTGTAGCTGGTCTTAAGTTGGAGAGATCCTCCAAAACTTGTTTGTTCTTTTACAAACTGATGAAGCTGGTCATCATAAACATAAGAGGTCCCACGGGCCGGACTTGAACTTACATTTTTGTCTACTATCTTATTTCCATAAGTATCATATTCGTATTCCGTAATGTTTGCAGAAACAGAAGGGAGCCCGCTTCCCGTATACGTTACAGAATTACGGGTTAGATTTCCTTGGGAATCATAAGTAAGATTACTTGTTGTTTCATGAGAAGAACCGGATAAGGAAACAGTCTTTTTAGGACGGGTCTGGTTCGTTGTGGAATCCGTTTCGAAATCCGTAACGGAGGTAAAACTTTGGGAAGAATGTGCCGAATCTGCATAATGATCCGTGCTTATATCCGTCTTCTTAGTGAGATTATATCCGTTAAAATTCACAGAACCTTCGGAAGTGGTTGTTGCAGTTCCATTGATAAAATTCTGTGTTTTACTTAAACGAGCCAGATAACTGATCTTTCCTGAGACAGTTTCAATCTGTTGGATCTCATATGTCTTTTTAGAAGATCCGTAGTCCTTATTGTCCGAACCAAGGATATGCATTTCTTTTTCAGCGCCAGCAAGAGCACGGTTATGCATAAAGTTGGAATAAGGCTGGCTGAAATAAGAATGAACCGTTCTGGAACCGGTTGCATCCGTCATTGTGAATTCGGTAAATCCAAATGCGTCCGTTTCTTTTTTGCCGTTAATGAAAGCAGAGAAAGAAACCCCGTTTTTATAACTATAATTCTTAGGGATGGTGTTCCCAAGTCCGTCATCTAAGGTAATCTTTGTGCAGACTCTGTAATTGATCGAAAGGTCCGGGATATTATCTCCACCATTATTATCAAACTTAGTAGAATTATCATATTCTAAAGTGTAAGTCCCACCGATCCCGTTCTTGATCTGTTCGATCACATCCGGAACCGTGCCTGTTGACATAGCAAAATACCAAGTAGGCTCTTTGAGATGAATAATACCAATATCTGCGAGTCCATCCCCATTATAATCCCCTTGGATCCATTGAAAAGGATACACTTTACTCATTAGATCCGGACGATCCATAGATAAGGCAAACACGGGAGAAGCCGCAGTAACCAACTTACTCTGAGAAAGATCATAGACCTTATTCTCTCCATCGGAGACAACGATCGGATTTCCTCTATGATCGAATTGGTTCGAAAATCCCACAAGCCCGGGGTTGTATACTGTTCTCGCAATAGTAGTTGCAGTAATTCTAATTTTAGAAAATACAACAGAAGCAGTGTCTGTCGGATCCTCATAAACGATCGAATTGCCGGATACTTCCGGAAAGAGCGCGTATTGGATCCCGGCCTGACTTGTTTTATCATAAACGGTAGTGGATACAGGAATATTCACTGAACCGGTTAGAAGTTTGAAATTGATTGCAGTAGAACCGATAGTTCCTAAATACCATTTATGAGTAGTTCCGGTTCTATCTACGAGTAAGATCTGGGCCTTTCCAACTCCAGAAAAATCTCCGGAAAAAATACTGAAACTTGTTCTTCTGTTCCGATTGGTTTCACTTCCTACTTGGAAAAGATTCTGTAGATACGAATCTAATACATCTCCGGTAACTGTTAGATATTTTGTTCCACTTGGGCCTGTAAGTAAAAATCTTTGGGCGCTTGTGCTTGTTTGGTCATTCAAGACCAAAGCCGACTTGGAATTAGTAGAATCGAAATTATCTATAGCATATGCACTTGAATTGAGATCGAAAGAAACAACCTGAGAGTCTGCGATACTTGCAAAGTCCGTTCTTTTAAAAACGTTTCCACTATCTTGGGTAACGACAAAAAATTTGCTTGTAGTTCCGAAATCACCGAAAAACAAAACTTCATCACGAGTGTTTACAGTATAACGATCCACCTTACCATTGTTAACCGTTACAATCCCAGTTGTCTCCGGACTAAAACCCGTAAGAACTGCTTCTGTAAATGTGGAACCCTTCTTAAAATCAAACACCCCGGTTTTTCTATCAAAAAGAAGCAGCTCGGAAGAAGCAGAACAATCGTTTGTAGTAAAACATCCTGGATATGCAATTTCCCCTTTTCCAGGGTTGGAGTTCCCATCGTATTGATAATCTAAAAGAACAGTTTTGGTATGTGAAGAAGTAGAGAATACACCGAATCCCTTTGTAGGTTTCACTTCATCCAAAGGAAGAGGAGTTTTCATGACTCTGTCTTGATTCGGGCCATAGCTCATATCGCTATAAATTTTGTATCTGAATCCGTTAGATGTTGCCTCTCCGATCCAGAACTTTCCGTCCGTCTCAGAGAAAAACCCTACGTCAGTTGCACCATCTCCATTGAAATCTCCTTGGAGCCAACGAGTGATCGTTTTGAATTGAGGAGCTTTGGACCAGATCTTAAAATTAATAGTCCGATTTAAAGTTTCTCCTAAGGTCCATTCACCGGAAGAACGATCGAATAATAAAAAGTCGGAAGTTCCGTCTCCGTTAAAGTCTCCCGAAAATTGATCGTTAGAAAATAAAGTCTGCTCGGGGGCAGTGAATACTTTGTATAGCACCCAGTTGGTAATAAAATAGATCGGATCCGCTTTATTAGGATTTCTAAAATTTTCTCCTACAAACCATTTTCCATTTCTTTGGTCATAGATAGAAATATCAGTAAGTCCATCCGCGTTATAATCTCCGCTTAGGAACTTAACCTTACTTCTATCCTTTCCATCTATACTCGTGTCGTTTGTGCTGACACTATCCAAATTCGCATTCGGAGAATAATCTCCTCTGAAAACATTTTGGAATTTTTTACCTATCTTTAAGAACTCGAAACTCCCACCTTTATTCAACATCAAAGTCCAAAGGCCGGTAGGTTCATCGAAGAGCAGGGAATCGGAAAGACCATTCCCGTCATAATCGCCGGGAAACCACTCCATCCGGAAAATATCCGGGATCCCGCTCATCAATCTTCCATAATTACGAAATTGGAATACTTGTCCGTCATGTTCCGCGACTATGAAGTCTTTAGTTTCCGGCAGGTAGAATGCAATATCGGATCTCCCGTCTCCATTAAAGTCACCGCTTACATTTCCTTTAAAAAATCGGATCTTAGAAGGACCATCATAGTTTTTATAACGATTCCCATATGTTTTAAAATTATATCCGCCTTCTCTTCTTCCTTCTGCCGCTTTCCAATTTCCGGTTTGAGGATTGAAGAATACGATATCCGAAATCGCATCCCCGTTAAAATCTCCTTCAAAATATTGGGTAGAATCAGGAAGAACTTCCGGTTCGCTGGAAGCTTGGTTTGTTATATTCTGCCAGGCTAATATTCCGGAAGAAGAACTATACTTGAATTCAGGTTTAGTTGTATGCCGATCCGAATCTACGGTTTTAAGGATCGGTCTTCCTGAATCGAAAGAAGTATCGTATATAAGAGAATACGTCCAAAGTTTGCCGCCAGTCCAACCTACTTCTATCTTATCTAAAAGCCTATCCATGGTCATGGTAAAACCGGGAGCCATACTTACATACGAATCTCCTCTAGGCTTTGTGATAAACTTCACATATTGTTTTGCGGGAAATCCACTTCTGCTGTTTCCGGTATATTTAATCTCTTGGACATATAAGTTCCGTTTTTCGGAATACAGGGAAGTATCATAAGTGACCTGCATATAGTTCCCGTTCCGATCCTCCGTTTTAGAAAGATACCAGCTATATGTTCTGGAAATTTGGTTTGGATCATAGATCCGATTGGAAGAAGAGTCACCAAAGATAGTTTTAGTTCCGCCGGAATCTAAAACCTCCCAAGTCCCTCCGTTCTCTATATTCGTTAATTTTAATAATGCAAAATCTTCTTCCGTGATCTCGGGTCTATACACACCATTCTCATTAGAAGTAGAACCGGAAACTTTGATCAGTCTTTTCCCGTTCCAAGTGAATGTATCTCTGGAATCGTAGAACAAAGCTCCATATTCAGGAGTTCTCGTAATCGCTCCAAGTCCGATGCTCCAACCGATCCCAGTCCATCCATCTCCTCCAGTGGAAGAATAGGATAACGCTAGATTTGGCTGAACTCCCGCTCTTCCCGCAGGAACTTGTATCGGATAACTTAAAGAAACTGCTCCAAAATTATTCGGTTCAGGCGGCGAGATAAACATAGCTCCTGCTAATGCATCCGCTTTCGTTTCCGGATCGTCTATTGTTTCGCTGTAGTTTGTGGAAATAGAAAATAGATCACTTCCTTCCGGTGAAGGTGCGGAACCGGGAGATAGAAAGGAAGTTCCAGAAGGAAGGACTCCAGCGAATTGGAACAGACGATTCATCATATTCGATCCACCGGAGCAGGAAGTAAGGAGGAAGGAAAAGGTTATAGATACGACCGAAAGTCTGAAAAAACTTTGCAATTGTTTCTGCGAAGCGATTTTTCGATTCGGACTCTTTGTAGAAATCAAGAATCTTCTTCCAAACATACCTTTTTCCGTTCTGTTATATTTTATTTTTTTAATAGGAATGGATGGCTTTCAGATTTAACCAAAAGCCACCCTGAGTTTGTTTATGGAACGATCTGCACGCTAAGCGTGTAATCTCTCTCGATCAAAGGAGCGATAAAGAAGTTATTCAAACCGAACTGGAGAGATCCAGGACTCACCAAATCAAGATTAAACCCTCGAATTACTTGCTGAGCAGTATCTTGAGAGAACCAAACCGGAAGAGCTTTTGTATCATACACTCCAAGAGCTACTCCAGACTGCACTCCTTGGTTAGTCGTGCTCACGAAGAATTCTCCACTCCCTTTCAGTGCAAAAGGTGATAAGGTAGCAGTTCTTCCTCGGATGGTCCGTTTATTATTTTCAAAATGTTCCCAAACAGAAAGAACTGTGTTTCCGGAAAGAATCGTTTTTCCTGGCTTTTGGGTTGCTGTCGCAGAAAGTGAACCAATTAACAACTCATTTGTATATAAGAGCTGCCCATCAGCAAGATTCAGAACTTTCAGATAAATACCACCAGACCTAGAATATGTTACAAATACCTGGCCTCCGGATAAAGATGCCTGCAACGCATTCACATCAGAAACACCTGAAACAAGAGTCAAGTCAGTCGTCCCTAATTTAGCTCCTGTACTTAAATCAACTCCCCTTGCATACCAAACGTTTGCTGTAGTTTTCCAAATCACGAATCCCCTATTACCGCTTGCCCTGACAATCATTGGACCAGGAATCGTAACAGCGTTTACGTCAAGAGAACTACTACCTGTGAGCAAAGCACCAGTAAGGATATTATAAACTCTATATCCAATACCTATATTTCCAGTAGAAGTGTTCACATAGTGGCCAAGAAAAAGGACATTGGTATTACCCGCTCCGCTGTCTACTCGGTACTCGAATCTGCCCGTAGAGTTATCCGGATGGACCACGTCATCCAACAAAAAAGTATCTACTGTAACAGCTCCAGTTGATGTATTATAGATACGTGCTCTTCCAAGCTTGTGAATAGAAGGATATGACCCTTGGCTATCTCCCCAAACAACCATAGCGCGATCTGAACTTACAGCCACATCTATCCTTGACCAATCGCCTAGATCGTAAAATCTTGTGGTAACTTTTGTCTCTGCAACGGTCGCCGCATACGTCGTCATATTTCGGACCGCCAAATAAATATCTTTGGCGTTTTCCCAAACAATTACCGCTTTTCCATTATCCAATTTTACAACTAATTCCCCCGGAGAGGTAATCGCAGTTGTGTTAATTTGAAACTGACCAGCAAGCACGTTGCCCGTAGAAACTTGGAATACTTTACCATAAAGGTTGGTATCTCTCCTCCAAATTACCATGGTCGCATCACCTTCGGTAACAGATACTGGCTCGCCCAACGGAACCGCAGTTCCAGGATCACTTAAGATTGTATCGGCTGCGAGTGTGCCTGCTTTGTAAGTACGACCGCTATTCGTAGCCAGTTGGAACATTCCACCGGAAAGGAAACCTGTGAATCCTCCAGCATCAGTCCATGAGTTCCAATAAGGAACCCCTTTATTGTAATTCCCCATCCAGTTTACTGCGAGATAATCCGGATTGTATCCAAGGCATCCAGAAGGATGGAAGAGATTAGCTCCCGAACAAGATACTGTCCCCGACGTTAGTAGAGGAAGATACTGAGGAAGAGAATAATTTGAAGCAGGAGTTCCTGTTGTTTGAGTATTCCAATCTGCAAGGAAGGAATTATCCACGATTAAGCGTGCATCAGGAGAAAGCAATGCACCTGGAATAGAGACTGGAGTCGTCTTGATGTTCTTCTTCTTAATTGCCGTATCCAAGACAACCGTAAAGGAACCTTCTGGATAGCCGGGAGTTGGGAGACTGCTTACTACGATATAAGGGTAAGTATCGCCGCTGACATAAATATAATCATTTACTTCTATCGTCCCATATACTCCGGATAAATAGAGAGTGGTGTCTCCTACGGTCACTGGAGAACTCAATTCTCCTCTCATCTTTTTCACATCAGTATATTTCAAAGGCCAAATGGTCCTACGATATGCACTGTTCAAAGCTGGGCGAACATAGATGTTCACTAAACTATTATTCGGATCGACTATGTTGCTCAACTGAGGCATGCGTAAGCAGATTCGGAATGTTTGATCCGCATAACCGGAAGTATCAATCCACATCTTACGTATTTTATAAGCATCCGTATCATCAGTGTCTTTGTAAACATGAACCCAATCCGTTCTTTGCCCTCCAAAACCTAAACTGATCTCAAAATCCATGACTTGGTCGATATTGAAACGTTTTGTTGCAATGGCAGGAGTATATTTGAAATCGCTAAAGTATTGGTAAGAGCCACCGTTTTCTGGTAATCCGAAACTTGGATTCAAATATTTGGTCTGATCCAGCTTAACCGTAAATACAACCTTCTCGTTAAATCCTACTTTTCCTACATAGAAAGATTTTTGGTCCGGCTCATATGGATTCTCGCCGAATTGAGAAAGATCCCACTGAGTATTCAGTTTAAAGAATGAATTAGGATCATTTGGATTGATGGATCCACCTGTCAGATTGGAACCGGAAATTCCGATTGGTGTCGCTCCGTATGGCGGATTCTCTTCATTTTTAGCAAGGTCTTTAACAGTAATATAAACTATGTCATAATAGTCGCCTGCCCAGATAATTGAATCCACACCTTTTACCATTTGAGCCTTACGGATATTACCCGGATCAAAAATACGAATATTTGAACCATCGACCCAATATTCAGTGGGTGCGTTAAATTTACCATGCGAGTAAATTGCCCAGACACCTGCAGTTTTTCTTTCTTCTTCTGTCCATGAATTGATCGGCTTCTGAACACAAGCAGTACGGCTGACTCCATCAGAACCTGCAAATGTCTGATTTACGCAAGGCAAGTTCGTTGGGATTCCTGCTATAGATTTAATTCCCTTAATATGTAGTTTTGAATCACCTAAGGATGGAGCAAACTCACTATAATCAAGAACATAATCTTGAAACTCTACTTGGGGTCCTGAACAGGCAATCCTTTCTAATGCTTTCTTAAGTGTTACGCCAGGAGATAATGTAGTAGCAGTAGTCGTCACGCAAGGATTATTCGAACTTAAATCATCAAAGGCAGCAACTCTATATTTTTCTCTATATTGTGGCCCGTAAATTTTAATTAAACTTGTTCTTCCTTTGGAATTTTCCTCTACGATCTTCAAGTTATCACCCGAAAAATTCAATAGAGCGGATTTATAATTCGAATCCGCAACATGAGTCATCGTGTAATCTACGATGAAAATTTTTGGAGTATAACCGGAAGCAATTGCACTTTCAATTTCTGCAGTATTTAAGTTCGGAAGTTCCACAACATATGGTCCGAAATCATCTCCCCCATAAACTTCTACTTGGAATAAACTATAATCGTCATTTCTCAAACGGAAACTTTGAACTGGAATTAAATCTCCTCGAGCATCTTCAAACATTAAAGTGCAAAGAATATTGCTTAGCTTAACTGGCATGTTAACCGATCTATTTTTAATATATAGTGCGGCCCTTACATAACCTGCATTTGCATCGACTTTCGAAGTCTGGTTAATTTTAGAACTTTTTTCCGATCTATATTTCCTAGCCTTATTACTTGCGGAATCAGACTTAACAGTTTTTGCTTCTTTATCGATATCGTTCTTAAACGGTTTATCTGCCCATTTTGTCGTAGTCGCTTCGTCTAAATTTCTAGCAGCCCAGCTATTTGCGGTTTTGTAAGACGCTGATGCAGAAGCAGACATCGCAGCAGGAGATTCTGATCCACCTACAGAAACTGAAACGCTTGCACTAGCCTCTACTTGATTAGATCCGCTTGCTTCTACTTCCCTTTTATATTGATCTTGGAATTGAACTGTTCTTAAATTTAATTCATTTTGGTGAATTGATTCGGAGCCCTCATTCTTAGTGGACTCCAGATCGTTCGAATTGATCTCGCTTACGATCTCGTCACTTTCACCAGAACTACTTTTTAAAATAGCGATCTTCATGGTAACTGGCGGTGCGACAACTGTGTCAATATCGGGATAATCGGCTACCCATACGTTCGTAGTAGTTTCATTGATGTTTAATATTCCATCTCCATCGAAATCGTTAACGATTGTAGTTCCGGTAGGATCAATTGCGCCGCCAAAAGCTTGAGCGCTTACTTTTGTTCCCGGTTTCAAATTAAAAAGGTTATTTACCGGAGTTGTTGGTGTTCCACCATTCCCGCCAGGAATAGGAACTCCGCCCTTATCTACCACTAGAGGAACCTTTTCCGCAACTAACCATGTGGCTTTTTTCAAATCCACATCTCCGCTGCCAAAACCCCAGTCGCTTAAACAACTTGCAAAAGAAAGTACAACAGAAGTTATAATAACTTTTCTAACAACAATCCTAACGATCAAATCGAACATCGAACGAACCTCCGGTTCCCCATCACTTAAAGAACCAAATCCAAAATACAAAACATCCCGGACAAATTTTTCGACATGAGTCTACTTTTTTGACTGAGTTCAAATCTTTACTCACAGTTTTGTCAGATTCATCTTTGAATCGAAACAGAACTTGGGCGTTTGAATGGACGTTTGAAAAAAGTTCCCATTTTTGTCTAATTTTTTGCGGGAGACTTAAAAAAATTTTTGAAACGTTAAGAAAACAGGCAGTTATCAGAACAAAATCCGGTTAACGGAGAAAAATTTGGGAACCTTTTCTATCAAATGGGATAACGGACTTCAATAAGCGGCTATCCCATAATGGATATTTTACATTATCCTAATATGGGATATTTATATGTCGAATTCTTGATAAAAATTTATATTTTATATTTTTATAATATAAAAATCCTAATATCTGGAATTTAATTATTTATAAACTCATTGAATTGTCTGCAAATAGTTCGGGAATCAAATCATAAAGTCACTCTTCTCCTCTTGATTTCGATCAAGAGGAGAATCATTCATGAATTTTTTCACACTAGATTCAGATTATTCCTTAATGGATACGGTTACCTCATTTAGGGTAACGGATATTCTCCTCAGAATTCAGGAATGAACTCATACATTTTCATCATATAGAGATCGATTTTATTGCGGAAGACTCAACTTGCATCTTTTCTTGCACTAAAACATCTTTTTTCAATAATATATTAAATATTTATAATATATTATTATCCCTCTCAGTCCAATTAAGTATAAAATCATTTAAAAAATGAGACATATCCTACCATTACCGACCGTTCACAACAAAACCGTCCTCCCCCTAAATCTTGCGAACAAATGTTCAATAAAAACGAACAGTGTTCCATGGTCTTACAATCCAATGAATTTTTCTTGTCGGGAATCCAGGTAGAATCCATCTTTTACCAGAACAATCGTTCTACTTCAAACAGATCAAATTCTATCTGTACGATCCGAAAGTTTCAAAATTCGTTATCCGAGGACATAAGAGGGATCCAAATGGCAAAACAATTCGAAGGTAAAGTCGCATTAGTTACGGGAGCTGCATCTCCCAGAGGTTTAGGCCGCGCTATCGCCAATACTATCGCAAGAGATGGTGGAGATGTGGTCGTTGTAGACTTAAATAAAGAGCATATCGAGCAAGCAGCTGCTGATATCGCTAAAGAATTCGGCGTTAAAACATTAGGTATTCCGGTAAACGTTACTAAACCGGAAGACTGCGACGCTGCTATCAATGCTGTTAAAGAGAAATTCGGTAAATTGGACTTCTTAGTAAACAACGCAGGTGTTCTGAAAGATAATCTTTTCATCAGAATGAGCGAGCAAGAGTATGATTTCGTGATGGATGTAAACGCGAAAGGTGTGTTCTTAATGACCAAGTATGCTTCTAAACTTCTTTTAAAAGCTCCTTCCGGTAGAATTGTGAACATCTCTTCTCTTTCAGGTCTTTCAGGTCAGCCTGGACAAGCCAACTATTCTTCTTCTAAGGCTGCTGTAATCGCTCTTACTAAAGTTGCCGCGAGAGAATTTTCAGGCAGAAACGTTTTAGTAAATGCAGTTTGCCCTGGTTACGTGCAAACAGACATGACTGCTTCTCTTCCGGAAGAAGTCCAAAAAAAACTTACCGATCCTATGTTCATTCCTTTGAAGAGACCTGGTACTCAACAAGAGATCGCTAACGCTGTTGAATTTTTCCTTTCAGACAAAGCATCTTATATCACCGGTGTTTTCCTCCGTGTAGACGGCGGCGCCGGTATCGGAATGTAAGGAGTTATCCATGAGAGAAGTAGCAATCATCGGGGCCTATGAAACGGTCCACGGTAATCATAAAGATAGGACTTTACGCGATCTAGTTACTGAAGCCGGTAACGGTGCTATCAAAGATTCAGGCATAGACAGAAAAGAGATCCAAGCTGTTTATGTGGGGAATTATGCCGGTAATGAGTTTAACGCTCAAAACACTATGGGTTCTTATGCAGCCAACTTACTCGGATTAGGTGATCGTCCAGCTATCAGAACCGAAGGAGCTTGCGCTTCCGGCGGGATTGCGATGAGACAGGGTGTTCTTGCTGTTGCATCCGGCCTGTACGATACTGTTTTAGTTCTGGGCGTGGAAAAAATGAACGGTTTAGATCCTGAAACCACGATGGAAATCGTGGCAAGAGGCCAAGACCAAGATGTAGAAGGCGGTTATTGTATCTCCGGTCCTTCCGGTTTTGCGCTAAACGCGATCCGTCATATGCATGAGTTCGGAACTACTAAGGAAATGTTAGCAACTGTTGCTGAAAAAAACTATTTCCACGGCAGTCTAAATCCATTTGCCCATAAACAAAAAGAGATTTCTTTCAATAATATTATGAGAGCAAGAATGGTAACTACTCCATTCGGTTTTCATGATGTTTCTTTGGTTACGGATGCTTCTGCGGCGGTTGTGATCACTACTAAGGAAAAGGCAAAATCCGTTCGTAAGGACTATGTTGTTGTAAAAGGTTCCGGGATCGGTGGAGACTACTTCAATGTGGCTCTTAAAAAAGATTCAGTAAGCTTCCCCGCATCTGTTCAAGCGGCTACAGAGGCATTTAAAATGGCCGGTATAGAAAGAAAGGACATCGATGTTCTGGAATGCCATGACTGCTTCACGATTACCGAGATCATCAATATAGAAGATCTTGGCTTTGTAGAAAAAGGAAAAGGCGGCCAGTTCACTAAAGACGGCCATACTCGATTGGGCGGAAAACTTCCTGTAAACACTTCAGGCGGTTTGAAAGCAAAAGGCCATCCGGTTGGTGCTACAGGCGTTGGTCAAGTTGTGGAGATGACTTACCAACTCAGAGACCAATCCGAAAAACGACAAGTAGCGAATGCCCGCACTGCTTTAACTCATGTTTTAGGCGGCCCGGGTGCAGTTAGTATAGTGCATATTCTGCAGAGGGGGGAATAATGGCGGAGATTATGGAAGCTCATTCTTTAACCGGAAAAAAATGCAAGTCCTGCGGATTCGAAGCTACTGATCCTGTTGTTTCTTGCACAAGCTGTGGATCGGATGATGTGGAAGCTAAAACTTTTTCAGGCAAAGGAAAAGTTTACACTTACACTGTGGTTCATGTCGGTTTCGGTCATTTGGCTCCAAGAGCGCCTTACGTTCTTGCAGTCATCGAGCTGGAAGAAGGTGCAAAAACCATGAGTATTATCGAAGGAGAATACCAAGGTAAACCTGTCACTGAATCCGTTGCGATCGATATGCCTGTTCTTTTCGATAGAACAGAAACTTCGACGGGATTTATTTTTAAACCCGCTTGATCTAAAAAGGAAGCGGGGTGGGACTCCCCCGCTTTTGTTTTACAAAAAACCAATAAGTCCGATTCTTTTCCATTCTCAGAAATCGATATTAAGAATCATCTCCGGATGCTTTGACAAAAGTCAATTTTCGGTTCCTTCTACACTTTACCCGAAATCCTTTGCGGAATCCGCGCCGACAATACCGTGACAAAAAGTTCTTTGCTTTCTCTTTCTGAAAAAGAAACTTGGAACCAATATAAAGGAGTAATCCATGAAGACTCGGGCAATCCTGATTTCCCTTTTTGTTTCCATTCTCTCCCTCATCTTCCTATTGAACTGCGGAGATAAAGAAAAGCCGAAAGAAGAAGCTGCACCTGTAGCAAGTGCAGCAGCAACTTTAAGTCCTGAAGTAGAAGAAGGTAAAAAACTTTTTCTTGAAAACGGATGTAACGCATGTCACGGCGATACAGGTGCTGGAGACGGAGCAGCTGCGGCTAGCTTAAATCCAAAGCCTAGAAATTACAAAGCACCTGCTAACGAGTGGAAAAATGGTCCTACAGAGGCAGGAATTCTAAAAACTTTGAATAACGGAATTCCAAGCAACCCTGTGATGACCTCCTACAAGTTCTTAGGCGACGAAAAACTTAAAAAGATTTCTAAGTACGTAATCTACCTAAACCAAAATTAATTCCAATTCTCCGGGAGTCCGAAAGGACTCCCTTCTTGATTTTTTCCCACTTTTCTTCTGGAAGTTTTCCACCCCCATTTCAACCTAGCTTTGTGAGCCAATCCTCTTCTTTACCACATTGCGACAGTTGCGGAACAGACAGAAAATCCCCTCTTTCTAGAGAAGTGAAAGCTTACGGCAAATGGGCCTGGTTTTTGATCCTTTTCGGGATCTCTTCCAAACCTACCGCTGTTTCCTTTCAATGTTCCCAGTGCGGCCAGATTTTCGACAGACTTTCTCCGGAGGAGCTAGAGCACTACGTTTAATCGGAGAACCTTCCAGTAGACGGTCGGTTTTTCCCAGGAAACGGGATTGACTGTCTTCAAGTGGGAAGGTCTTTTGTGCTAAATAAGGCAGATGTCTGACGAATTCAAAATAAACGTGGATCTTGAACCTAATGTTCCGGTGATCCATATCTCTGGAGAAATTACCTCCGAGGCGGATGACGAAATTTTAGGAAAATACCAGTCCATACCCGAACAACGTAGGACCAGGGTGATTTTGAATTTTCACGGAACGTCTTACATCAATTCGGCGGGGCTTGCTACGTTGATCAGTTTGATCACCAAAGCAAGTGAATCTTCTTCTAAAATTGAATTTGCAGGTCTAAACGATCATTTCAGAAAAGTGATGGATATAGTCGGTCTTACGGATTTCGTTCTGATCCATAACACTCTGCAAGAAGCTCTTAGTTAAGGGATCAATCCCTTCTTCTTAAAATCCTCTACTACTAATTCCAGATCTTCGGGCGTGTCCACGCTCAATGCTGCGCGGCTTGCTATATACACTCCGATAGAATGTCCTGCTTCCATCGCTCTTAATTGTTCGAGTGATTCCGATTCTTCCAACGCGCTTGGGGGAAGATCAGGATATCCAAGTAAGAAGTCCCTATCGTATCCGTAGATCCCCAGATGTCTGTAAGCAGGCACAGTTTTTTTAAATTGGCTAGGGATTGCGGAACGGGAGAAGTAGAGCGCTTTTCCGTTTTTATCCAGAACCACTTTGACCCTGTTCGGATCTTGGATCTCGTTTTCTTCTAATCGAACTGCTGCAGTGCTCATCGCCCAATCCGGTCTTTCTGTTTTAAGTTTTGCCACTCCGTCTATCAGTTCCGATTCTATTCCAGGTTCATCGCCTTGTATATTGATGATAATTCCTGAGTCGGGATATTTGAGTGCGACTTCTCTAATTCGATCCGTTCCGGAAGGATGATCTGGAGAAGTCATTACCGCCTTACCGCCATGATCCGAAACGATCTGTAAGATCCTTTCGTCGTCGGTAGCAACTACTACATCATGAAGAAGAGAAGACTTTAGAGAATTTTTATATGTCCAAGCGATCATAGGAAGGTCCCCGATCTTGGCCAATGGTTTGCCGGGAAATCGGGAACTTCCGTATCTTGCAGGTATGACCCCTAGGATTTTCGATTTTGTCATCAGTTGACGATAAATTCTGTGAAGTAAACTTCTTGGATCTTTCCGTCGGAGAGGATATGATTGATCTGAGCCTTGATCTCTTCTCTCAAATCCAATTGATCTTCGACGTCTATCAGATCGTCCTTGGTTTTTCTTCCTATAATTAGGTTTACCAAGTCTCTCATCTGAGCGATCCTTTCCGCAAGTTCCGCAGTGATCTTAGCATCATCTCTTGCTACTCCGAAAGATAATTTCATCTTTACGAAGTGTGTTTCCCCTTTATCCGCAGTGTTGATCCTGAACTCTTCCTGGAATTGGAAGGTCATTAATGGCGGAGGGGGTTTTACTAAAGCCACGTTTTTCATTTCACGGAAAGTGCTAGTCGCCGCCTGTTTCGCAACAAACATGGAAACAAGTACAACTATTATAATTCCGAATACGGCACCGGCAATATAGATCAGCCATTTGATGAGCGGAGACGAGCCGGCGCCGGCATCCGCCGCGGGTAAACCGCCTTCTTCCTCGTCTATTTCGGGATCGCCCATGGGTATTCTCCTTTTACTCTACTATAATCCACTTTCGGTGGAAGTTTCCGAACCAGGAACTCGGCTCTTAGGCAGGCCGAAGTTGGATTCGTATTCACTTCGTTTGGTGGATTTTTCCGTTAAGATTACGATATCAATTCTTCTATTGAATGCTTTTGCTTCCGGAGTTCCTTGGTTCTCCACGACCAGAGGTCTATAAGATCCGAAACTCACTGCTTGGAACCAACTAGGATCCAACTTTCCTACTCCGACAACATAATCGGTGGAGTTGATCGCTCTTGCTCCTGCAAGATCCCAATTGTTTAAATATGTTCTTTCTTCCCTGTTTGGATTCGCGCCGGGAAGTACTGCATCAGCGTCGCAGTGACCTTCTACCCGTACAAATCTTTCGAGTCCTTTGATGAGTCCGCTGGCTTTTTTTAATGTACCTTTGATCGGTTCCTGCAAGATTGCGGAGCCTGGATTAAAATAATCTGCCCCTACTAAGCTGATCACAAGACCTCTTTCGTCTTCCGTTACTCTCACTTTCCCAGCTTCTATCTCAGGTTTGAATAATTCCGTAGCGGTCTTCTTGGATTTAGAAAGTGCCTTTCCTGTGGTCATGGAAGGAAGACTTTCTATATTCATTCCCATCTCTTCCAATTTTCCTTTGGAAAGAGTTTGTCCACCGTCAAAAAAACCGGTAGTGGTCTTGAACGCGGATAGAATGATCTGCATCTCTATCGCGTTCGTTTTACCTGTACGGTATAACATAATGAAGAAGCAAAGAAGAAGCGTAACCATGTCTCCATAAGTAAGCATGTACTCTGGAATATTCTGGATACATTCTGGACATTTCTGTTTTGCCATATTCTTCTTCCGAAATAAATCTTAATCGTTTTCGTCTTTCAATACGCCACGTTCGCCAGGTGGCAGATAACTTGCGAGCTTGTCCTTCACGATACGAGGGTTGTCTCCCGATTGGATGGAAAGTGTACCTTCTATCATGATCTGTCTTACTAATAGTTCGTCTTCGGATTTACGCATGAGTTTTTTCATGATAGGGATAGCGACCATGTTCGCACCCATAGATCCGTATAATGTGGTGATCAAAGCTGCCGCCATCCCTGTTCCGATCGCACTTGCGTCCCCGGATCCAAGGTTCTTTAACATCTGAACGAGTCCGATCAGAGTTCCGATCATCCCGAATGCAGGAGCGAGAGCTCCCCAGTTTTCCCACCAAGCTTTTCCGGCACCGTGTCTGGATGCAATATTACTCATTTCGGTTTCCATAATATTCCGAACGAGTTCAGGGTCTGTTCCGTCCACTACGAGGGTAATTCCCTTTCTTAAAAATTCTTCAGGAAGTTCGTTCACGTCGTCTTCTAATGCGAGTAGACCTTCTCTCCTTGCTTTTTCGGAGAAGGAAACTAATGTTTTAATGAGTCCGATCAGATCGCTTTTTTCTTCTCTAAAAGCCTTACGAGTTACCTTGCCTAATTCCAATGTATTTTGCCAAGGGACCGCCATCACCGTACAAGCGGTCGCTCCTCCGAATGTGATCAATACGGAAGGTACGTCCACGATATCGATCGGGTTCAAACCGGCGGAAAGAATCCCGAAAGCGAATACTACGACTGCAGAGCCGAAACCTATGATTGTAGCTATATCCATTGTAGTTTAATCTGCCCTCTTAAATTGATCCGGCGCGGAACCCAAAGGAAACACCAGCACTCGTTTTTTGAACTCCAAAATTTTTTCGATCACTTCGGGTATACTTTCCTGGACCACATATTTTCTATCATTAGACAAAGTGATCGTAGTATCCGGATTAGCTTCGATACATTCTATATGAGAGGCGTTCAGAACGAATTCAGTTCCTTTTAATCTATGTAAAGTAATCAAACGCCCCTCCTTTTTCCAGAGTTCTTGTTTATAGTCTCGACCGTCTTTTGGATTTGGATGATGAATTTTTCCTCCGTAAAACGGTTTACCGAGGCCTGAAAGTCCTTAGTTTTCCATTCTTTTCGGTCGGATTCCTTTATGGCCGAGTTCAATGCCTCTACTGTTTGCTCTTTGAAGAATAGCCCGGTCTTTCCGGAGGCAACCGTTTCCAAGGCCCCACCTTTCGCATAAGCTAGAACAGGAGTACAATACCCCTGGGCCTCGACAGGTGCGATCCCGAAATCTTCCATCCCGGGAAAAATGAATGTCTTTGCCTTGGCCATATACTCTTGCACTTCGTTTCTCGGCCTATGAGGTAGGATCTCCACATTAGGGGGAAGATCTTTTATAAGTTTCTTATATTCTTGGCCGCTTCCTAAAATTTTAAGAGATCTACCATTCTTTCGATATGCTTCTATCGCCAAGTCGATCCGCTTATAAGGAGCGAATGCGGAAACGATCAGGTCGAAGTTTTCCTTCTTCTCCGCTTTGACCTGAAACCCTTTAGGCAAACAAGGAGGATACACTACCTCGGAATCTCTTCTATAGAATTTTTGGATCCTTCTCGCTACGAACTCGGAGTTACATAAGAATGAATCCACTCTATTGGAAGAAACAGAATCCCAGTTGCGAAGATAATTGGAAACAAGTTGGAATGCGAAAAACTTCAGGCCGCTTCTCGCAGGAAAATAATCATAATACAGATCCCAAACATATCTCATGGGAGAATGTACATAGCTGATATGGATCGCGTCCGGATCGGGGATTATACCTTTTGCAACACAATGAGAAGAAGATAGGATCAGATCATATCCTCTTAGATCCAAGGATTCTATCGCGGTGGGAAATAAAGGAAGATACCAACGGTATTTGGATTTGAAAGGAAGACTATCAGTGAATGCCGTTACGATCTTTCTATTTTCTATTCTTTCGTTTAATTTTCCTTTTTCATAAAAAAGGGTAAATAGATCCGCATCCGGAAATACTTTAAGGATAGAATCGAGTACGATCTCTCCTCCCCTCATTCCATTCAGCCAATCATGGATCACTGCGACTTTCATAGATACTAGGATCGGCAGGGTAGCTTAGTTTGTCCCCGCCTTTTCGGAGCGGTTCCTGGTGGAGTTATAGTTTGTTCAGATAGAAATCGCTGGAAATCCCACCGATGATGGTGGTCCTACGATATAAATTGATGGAGAAAGGGATAGGAGCACTTCTTTCTATCTTGCGGTATCCTTCAACGTACCTTCTCGCATCGTCTCCTAAAATTCTCATATCGGTCAATGTTTCTGCCAGATTATCGTAGGTATCCGGATCATTGATAAATCTTGGGACGGAGCCGTTACTACTTTTGAGTTTATAAGAGATCTCTTCCATATTTGCGAACATCAAAGTGATATCTTGTTTATTCTCTCGGATCACACCCGTGGAAGCCGCAAAAAAGTCGTCATAGTATCTGGCAGAAGGAGCGAAGTCCGGACGAAAACCATCTTCTTCTTTGTATGTAGGTTTGAAGAATGTCTGTTTGGAATTTTCTTCCGCATTCCCAGGATTGATATCTATGGTCCGACCGGAAAGTACGGTAGCTGTCCTAAAACTGATATCGTAGTTTGAATACAATGTGATGGGCTCCGCAAGACGGATCGTGATCTCCACCGCCTTGGTCCTGTTCTTGTCCAAAAATCTTTTGTCGGGAACTTCTTCTATCCCGACCACATCCACATCTCGAACGATTCCCCTTTCTAATCCTAAAATACTGACTGGAGTTCCAGGACGGATCCCTTGGGACTTAGGATAATAAATTTTTAAAGTATAAGGATAATCTTCTTCGGAACCGGATCTCTCGATCACGGATTGGTATAAGAGTACGAAAAAAGCACAAAAGAAAACGAAACCTAGATGTATGGGAGAAGGGATCGGGAATTTCATACTTTCTTCTATTAGAAACTTCGGCTTTGGATTCGGATCAACTAAATCCTTCTAAATCAAAAATAGATGGGCGAAATTTTGGAGAATTTCCCGATAATTCTAGGGGAAAGGAAGAAAAAACCTGCTCAAAACGCCTATGAGACATAATATAATTGACTTTTTGAAAGAATCCGTTCAAAAAAGAACGAGTTGGTGGCTTCTGGCCTTCCTCTTTCTATTGGCGAGCACTTTAGGTTGGGGATTTAGAAGGGGTTCCCTTCCCCAGGAGTTGAACAAACTCATACTGACAGGACACGAAACTCTTAGAACGGAAGAAATAGTTCAGATCATGGGTATCCAACCGGGAACCTCTTTCGAAAATTACGACCTCGGCCAAATGGAACACCGACTTACCTCACATCCCAGAATCAAATCCGCACATTTGGAAAAAAAAACGGACGACCAATTATTGGTGGAGATCACTGAAAGAAAACCGAATTACCTTGTGAACTCAGACGGTCATCTTTTTGAAATAGATCCTGATCTCAAAATAATTTCCATGGATGATGTTAGAAGCCAAGGACTCACCGTTCTTTCCGGAACATTTCCAAGAGAAAAAGGAGAAGTGATCGGTGCTGCATTCAAAGATCTTCATACTTCTGTGGAGAATGCATTTCGTTCTTATCCTGCATTGAAGACCCGCATCTCCGAAGTATCCTTGCATGAAGACGGAGAAATTTTTGTCTACGCGGACACTCCTCTGTCCGTTCGTGTGCAAGTCGGGACCTTATTCCAAACGGAACAGGTCAGAAAGTTATACGCTGTATTAGCATATCTTGAAAAAGAAAAAGTCCGCCCCAAACTCGTGGACATACGAGGAGAAGACGCGGTCTACCATTAAGAATATGGAATCTTCTGAAAGAATCATAGTCTCTCTGGATCTGGGATCGGCACTTACAAAAGTGGTGGTAGGACGTCCTATCTCCGAATACGAAACTGAAATTATCGGAACAGGAATGTTCCCTTCTTCCGGGATCAAAAACGGATCCATTATCAATATAGAAGCAACCACTCGTTCCATCATAGAAGCAGTGAGCGAAGCGGAACTTATGTGCGGACAAGAGATAGGTTATGTAGTTGTAAACGTCACTGGCAAATCCGTTCGTGCAGACAATTCCAAAGGAGTCGTTGCGATCACCAACAGAGATAGAGTCGTAACCGAGCCCGATATAGTTAGAGTGATAGAAGCCGCACAGGCAGTTCGAGTTCCTGCCGACCAAGAAATTTTACATGTTCTTTCCAAAGAATTTTCCGTAGACGATCAAACTTCCATCAAAGATCCGATCGGAATGACAGGAGTTCGTTTAGAAGCGGAAGTTCATATAGTCACAGCAGGTCTAACAGCACTTCATAATTTAGAAAAATGTATTGAAGCAGCCGGCTTGGCGGAAGAGACAAGAGTTCTTTCAAGTTTAGCTTCTTCAGATGCAGTTTTAACTTCCGGCGAAAAAGATCTGGGAACTGCAGTATTAGACATCGGCGCAGGGATCTGTGATCTGATCGTTTATGTGGATGGGGGGATCGCTTATTCTTCCGTAATTCCATTCGGTGGATATAATGTTACTTCCGATCTTTCCATCGGTTTAAAGACTACGATCGAGACCGCAGAGCTGGTTAAAAAAAGATTCGGTCATTGTTCCTTAGAAGAAATAGATCCGACCGAAACAGTAGAGATACCACCAATCAGCGGAAGACCTGCCAGAGCTGTTCTTAGAGAAGAATTAGTCCATGTAATCGAACCTCGTATGAGGGAAATTTTCGAAATGGTGGATGCGGAACTCATCAAGTCCGGAAAAAAATCATTTCTCGCTGGGGGAGTCATCCTCACTGGCGGAGGAAGCCTTTTAGAAGGAATAGAAAGTCTGGCGGAAGATGTATTTCGTCTAACGGTAACTCGCGCAAGACCCGCGGGGCTCTCCGGACTTTCGGATAGAGTATCTTCTCCTGAATTTGCTACCGCAGTCGGACTTATCAAATACGCCTCCAGATTAGGGGATATGGAAAGAAAATCCCAGGACAGAAGCGAAACCTGGAGCAAAAAAATTCGGAGATGGATAGAGGAAAACCTCTAAGGGAGCGATCATGTTACGTTTCGAAGAAGAAGAAAAATCAAACCCTGCTATTATTAAAGTTTTAGGGATCGGCGGCGGCGGAATGAACGCAGTCGCAAGAATGGCGAATTCCAGCCTAAGAGGTGTGGAATACGTTATTATGAATACCGACGAACAGGTATTAAAACGTTCCGAGATAGAAAGTAAAATCGCATTAGGTTCCAAAACTACTAGAGGAATGGGTGCAGGGGGAGATCCTGAACTAGGCGCAAGAGCAGCGGAAGAAGACAGAGAAAAAATCGCATCCGTGATCCAAGGCGCAGACATGGTTTTTGTAACTGCAGGAATGGGAGGCGGAACCGGAACTGGCGCCGCACCTATCGTTGCAAAGATCGCAAAAGAGCAGAAATGCCTAGTAGTCGGTGTGGTCACTATTCCTTTTTCTTTCGAGGGAAAAAGAAGGATGGAACTCGCCAAAAGAGGTATAGAACAACTTCGTTCTTATGTAGATACATTAATTTTAGTGAATAATGAATCCATCTTTCAAGTTGTAGAAAGAGATACTCCTATCGACCAAGCATTCAGAGTGATAGATGATATTCTTTTGAACGCAGTAAGAGGGATCAGTGATATCGTAAACAATCCAGGTATCATCAACGTGGATTTCGCGGATGTAAAAGCGATCATGAGAGATACAGGTGACGCAGTCATGGGAGTGGGAGAAGGTTACGGAGAAAATAAAGTCTCCGAAGCCGTGAACTTTGCGATCGATAACGCTCTATTAGATTCCCGCTCCATCGCAGGTGCAACTTCTCTTTTGATCAATGTTACAGGTGGAACTGATCTAACTATTTCCGATTGGAATGAAGTATCTCAGATCATCACGTCTCAAGTGGATCCTAACGCGAACATCATCATCGGTTTAACTGAAGACTCTGAGCTGGAAAAAAGAATTCGTATCACAGTGATCGCAACCGGCTTTAATAAAAGAGCTGCAGGCATCGGATCTGTTCCTAAATTACAATCCCAACCTCAAAGGAAAGTGGTAGGACTTCCTGAAATGGAAGAACCCCTCCAGACTTTCAAAACGGAACCGGAAAGGATCAGCAATGACCCGGAAGCATACAGGGCGCTTAAATCCAAAAGCCCTTCCGGAAACATGAAAGAAGATTATGATATTCCTGCTTTTTTGAGAAGAGGAGAAAAAGGGAGAAATTAATTTTTCTCTTCGGTTGCCTCTTCTTTTATCGGAGGAGGCGCCATCAATTCTTTCAGCTCCTTTAGATAATCATCTTCCGGGCCGCCTAAACGGATCGCTTCATCATAAAACTGGATCGCCTTTTGGTAATCCCCTTCCGAAAAATAATAAGTAGCTAAATTTGCTTTGGCCGCCCAGGACTTTCCCTTTGCTTTTAGATCCGCTTTCTCCCAAGAAATTTTTGCTCTATGGAAATTCGGATTTTCTCCTGTAATCTCTTCGTATCCTTCTAAAAGAAGAGCTTCTACTTCGGGATTTTCATCTTCCGTAAAAATAGAAATATCTTCAGATTCAACTTTAGGAGAAAGCCTTCTTTGTATTTCGGAGATGGACTCATCTAACGCAGTGGAAAGAGAAGGAAGCATACTAGGACAACTAACGTCCCCTACTCCATTATAAATGATAGAAGGTTTACTGAGGATAGTCTTCATCGTTTCTCCGGAATCTATCCGGATCAAATTCGCTTCGATAGGAATATAAACTTTTCGGACACCAGTAGGCTTTACAATCGGATCATTTACAAGAGAAGAAGCGGCTCTGCTATACTGTCGATTTCTATCCTTTCCTGCAGTAGCTACTTTCAAAACCGCCAATCCAAGAGCGAGATAGTCCATTTTAGCTTCTACATAACATTGGGATTCAGGCTGTTTGACGGAAACATATAGGACTGCATCCGCACTCAATATTTCACCGATCTTTTTTCTATTCTTTTGTATTCCTTCTAAGGAAATATCTTTCACATCCAGAACATCCGACCTATCTTTCAGATCCAAAATTTTAAAATAAGAATCTTCTGAAAAACTCTCATAAATTTTTGCAGGGACCATTAACACGAAAGAACGATTACTTTCATGGGCCCATATTTCCGAGCCCATCGGCTCCAAAGCAAACGCGACTGTCTTCACTCCATTTAAGAAATGTTTCAAGTCCCTTCCTTCTTTTGTAGCAGGATACTTTGGATATTCTACGGTTACGGATTGGCAGGTTATAAAAACCGCGAACAAACAGAATAGAAAGACTGAAGTGAGCCGCATATCGGATCGGACCCTTTTTTAGTAAATTTTAGATCCCGTTTTTCACGGTTTCTTTCCTGGAATTCGCCGGTAAGAGTTCCAACAAAATCAGATGAGGCCTCGCGCCGAAGCGGATTCTTGGCGCCACATGACCTTCTGCTCCTAAACCTCTACTGACAATAATATCAGTATTTTCATAAGCGTTCAATCCCCCGGCAGCAATATGTCGAGGAACCCTGGAAAGAGTTAAGATTGGACCGAAAAACGGAACCTGAACCTGTCCACCGTGAGTATGTCCGGCCAGGACCAGATCCACTTTTTCATTCGGTTGATGAAGAACCGAATCCGGATAATGACTGATCAGGATGGAATATATGTCTTCTGGGATCTCTCTTTTCAAACTCCAGATCAAAGTTTTATTCCTATAATCAGGCAAACCGAGTCCGATCAAACCGATCTTATTTTTCCCGACTTGAAGAACCTTAGATTTTCGGTCCCAGAGAACAGATCCGCTCTTAGAAGAAAAATCAGTATAACGCAATATATGATCCACATCGCCTGTAACAAAAAAGAATCCATTATTATATTTGAATTCTTTCAGATAAGAAGTGACGATCGGATACAAGGAGACATGATTCATCACATCGCCTGTGAACAATATCAGATCCGGTTGGAAACGATTCGCCTCTTCTCTAACTTTTAAGTGCAGGTCTCTAATATCATCCGTTTGCAGATCCGAAATATGTACAATTTTGATGGGAGAAATTATCTTATCCGATCGGATCAGGATACGTTCCACATCCAGATGATTCGGTTCCCAAACTTCGGAGTAAAATTTAATACCAACCAAAAAGATAGAAACGAATAAGAAAACAATTCTCTTAGAAAATACGAAATGAACTAAACCAAACAGAGGCAGAGCGATCGTAAGAACGGTCCAAGCAATTCTAACTCGAATAAAAGAGCTTACATCCAAAAAGAACGGAACCGTAAACGCAAGAATCAGATAGATGAATGTAAGAATTAAAAATTTTTTAAAAAAGGAAAGATCCCATTCTTTTGAAAAGACAAACTTTCTCTTATTCCCCAAAAACAGAAACAGGAACAATGTAAATGTGATAATTACTAAAACATCTATTATAAAATTGGATTTTGAATACGCATTCAGATAAAAATTCATATTTGGATCTTCTTCTTTCCGTTCCAAAATTCCGCGACAATTGCGCTTAATAAATACATTACGGTCCCATACATAAGAACAGTAAGTAATGTTTCACTTTGTTTGATATGAAGTTCTGCGAGAAGTAAAGCCAAGGATAGACTTCTGATCCCGGAAACCATCGACAAGGAAGCTCTTACTTCTTGAGTAGAATTGAACAAAAAGATCCCGGGAAGAAGAGAAAGCCCTACCGCAACAGCGGCACCGATCCAAGCAATCCAGCCTAGACTCAGTGCATATTCTCCGTATTGAAAGATCAAAAGTAAAATTGATAATACTAAACAGAAACTGCTGAACCTTTCCACCCAAGGAGCGATCGGATCGGAAAATTTAGGAAAAAAATATTTGCTTAAGAGTCCTAGAAGTAACGGCAGACCCTGCAAAAAGGTCCCGATCAAAAAAAGTTTCAGGAAAAGATCGAAATCGAATCCGGAACCACCTTGGTAGATGGAGAAGATCAAAGGAGTGAGAATGGTATTCGCACCGTTCAATAGCGCGATTAACATTCCGCCCAACGCGGGGTTCCCTTTTGCCCTTAAAACGAATAATCCCCCGGACGCTCCTCCGGGAGAAGCGGCACAAAGAAAAATTGCCGCGAATACAAACTCGGATACTCCTAAAAGTTTTCCCGAAAAAAATACCGAAACAGGAAGTATCCCAAAATTCCAAAAGAATGCGAATATTAGGATCGGAACAAATTTAGACCAAGAGCCCAATTCTTTTTTTTCTATCCGCAACCCCAAACCGTACATGGAGGAAAGGGAAAGAAGGATGAGCACGATCCGTATTAACATTTTCTAATTTTGAGAAAGACTTTTTTTAAGGAAACTTCTCTCTTTGATCGTTTGAGAAATAAAACTAGCGATCGCAAAGAAAAATGCGAATCCAAGGAAAAAATAAGGCGCTATAGAGACTTGTTCTTTCGGAATATTATTCTGCACCAACATTCCATAGAACGCTACCACAAATAAGGCCGCAGGAACAGTGATCACTGAACCCAGATTGATGAATAATTTATATCGGATAGATCCATTCTCCGTCTTCTTCGCATGACCGAAAGACCATAACCAGTTTCTATGTTTCGCCAATTGAGAAGCGTTTTGAAAAAGAAGTTTTTCCCCTTCCTTTTGAACAATATATCCCGCTTTTTCAAATTGAGTGGAAGCAGAGTTTAGATCCGTTTTTAATTCTCCGGATAAAATAGCAGGGAAGAAGGAGCCGAAATATTTTTGGGTAAAAGTTTCCTTTTGTTTTCTATCCCAAAGAGAAACAATAAATACCAGAATGAAAATTAGGATTGGAAGTACGTTTAAAATTATAGTGATCATCTTTATTTTTATGCCGCTGTTAGAATAATCGGTCCATTCTCGGTAACAATCACTGAATGTTCGAACTGAGCGGTATAAGAACCGTCAGGAGTTTTTAAAGTCCATCCGTCAGATTGTTCTACAAAGTCTTCCGCCCCGGTCGAAACAAAAGTTTCTACCGCGATTACCTGTCCCGATTTTAGTATCCGCTTATCTCTTGGTTCATAATAATTACAAATATCGAATGGTTCTTCATGGAGAGATTTCCCGACACCATGCCCGCATAATGTGCGAATTACTTTATATCCGTTCTTCTTAGCCGTATTCTCGATCGTTCTTCCGATTGAATTCAGTTTTTCTCCGGTCTTTACGCCTGAAAGAGCAAGTTTTAACGCTTCAGAAGAAACATCTAAAAGTTTACTTAAACCTTTTTCATCCTTTCCGACGATGAGAGTAAAACCGGTATCTGCAAAATATCCGTTTAACTCTAAAGAGACATCCAGATTCAGAAGATCCCCTTCTTTTAGGATACGATCGTTTGGAATTCCATGAGCGATCTCGGTATTCAAACTAATACAAGTGTAACCCGGAAATTTATACATAAGTTGAGGAGCGCTTCTTGCTCCAAATTTAGAAAAATAAGAATATGCAATACGATCCAGTTCTTTGGTGCTGATCCCCGGTTTAGCGGCCTCTCTCATCTTGACCAAGGTCTCTGCGGTGATCTTGCCGATCCTTTGTAATGCTTCCAGATCTTCTTTATTACGAACCGTCATAAATATTAGTTCTACAGAAAGAAATTAGATGGCAAACGATAAATGTGGGAATTCCAACAAGAATAGAAAGAATCTCAAAGTTTCTGTTTCACTTCCCTAAATGTATAAAGAAGTTCAGAGGAAATCTGATCGCAAGTTTGCAAATATCGTGCTAAAGGATTTTCGGAATCGTCCGCAGATTTAGGATCTTCGAAAGGAAGAGAGATCCTCGCTTCCGCTCCTGGAACATAAGGACAGGATTCATCCGCTTGGGAACAAACCAAAACAGCGATAAACTCAGAGGCGGGATTAGGAGCGTCTTGGAATTTTTTAGAATAAGCGATCAAGGGAGGAGTTCCATCCGCCCACCATATGGAATATTTAGGATTGCGAGGAGGGCCTTGGTTTTCCAAACGAAATCCGCAATTCTCCAAAGCATTCACCGAGTTTGGATGAAACTCAGTGACACTTGTTCCTCCTGAAAAAGATTTAATTCCGGGAAAATCAAAATAATGAGGAATACATGCCGCGAATGCCTGAGCGATCTGGCTCCTTCTCGAATTATGAGTACATATAAAAACTAAATTCGCTTTTTGTTTGGTCTCAAAAGATTGCAGAATAAAATCCGCAAAAGAAGAAAGTACGATCTTTCTTTCCTTAGAGATCTTATCGATCAAAGAAAGTTTAGTATCCAAATATGTTTTTAAAGGTTGGAATAAAGGAGACATTACGGGAATATTAAGTTCCTTTTTGAAAGGAGCAAGCTAGATTTTTCAGATTTTGAAAGGCTTTGACAGATTTCAAATCATCAGGGATCTATTGCAAAATCGAAAAGGAAGCTAAATGAAAACGAATAACACTACAAAAACGGCAGTAGTCAGCGTTTCCAAAGAAGAGTTATACATTTACGTTTACACCGTAAAATTCTAGAGCGTTCGAATATAATACTTTTTGTAATAACTCACCTTCGAATGTGTCTGTAACCAGATGTAGATCTTCTTCAGTGAAAGGAGCAGGAGAACGGGTGGAGGGAAGATCCGTCCCGAACATCAAAGCATCCGGATTAATTTCCGCAACATCCACCAAAGCGGATCGTATATCCATATTGGTCCTGCCGAATCCGGTTGCTTTGACTCTTACTCCTTTTTCTACCAATCTCAGAATGGTGGAAAATCCTTCTTTAGATAATCCTAAATGATCGATGGAAACTTTAGGCAAGGACAACAAAACTTCTTCTAAAAACTCGTCTATCTCTTTGGCATCTATATATAATTCCACATGCCAGCCTGCAAGATCGTAAACTCTGGCTCCCATCTCTTTGATCTTAGAAATTTCCTCGGAGCCTCCTCTTCTTACATTAAATCGAACAGCTCTCACTCCCGCCTTATGAAGGGATAAAATTTCGGGATCCTTAGTGTTTGCAGGAAGTTGTGTCACACCTACATAATTTTTTCCTAATACGGAGAGTGTATCCAGTAAATAAGTCTGATCGAAGGCTTGGAAAGAACCGGAAACAACCGCGCCCCCTTTGATCCTAAGCCAATCCGCCTGCTTATTATAGTCCGAGACCGTAAAGGGCTCCGGTAAGAAGCCGTGATTGGGCACCAAAGGATATCTTGGATCTATGATATGGAAATGAGAATCGAAGATCCGCATCTTCGTAGTATAACATTTACGGAATATGAGTCAAGAGATTGTGGATAGGAAATTTATTTCCGTAAAAGCTTAAAAAGGCTTTTCTCCTTTATAACGAAGCACTCTAGTTCCCGCAAAAAGATCGTGTATTGCCGTCCTTTTGTGAGAAAAAAGGATATAAAGCACTGAAATCCCGTAATATACAATCGAATCCCAAAAAGTAAAATTATCCAAAGGATTCCATTTATTTAAGATCCTATGAACACCGGCCAAGGGTAATCCTTCCATCTCGGCTTGATGTTCCATAAATATCCTGGAATCATATACCGCACTCATGATAGTTACCGATGACAAAGCGAGTTCAGGTAAGGACCTGATAAAAGATCTAATCCATCCTAAGCGCCCTTTACAAGAATCGGTAACAATTATCCCAGCAAATGCCTTACCGAATGTTCTACCATATAACGCATGCATTACGAATCTATACCCGATATAAAGTAAAGAATGTAAGGCGGTATAGAAGGGAAACAGCTCATATACCGTCTTATTATGATAATAAAAAACCATAATTTGAGGGATCAAAACAGGGCATAGGATCAAAAAATCCAAGAACTGAGCATAAACTCTCCTGCTTAAACTCGCGTATGCCAAATGTTTTTCCGTAGTATTAATTTTTTCGAATATATTTTTCATTAATAAACAATTATAAGATATTTCTAAAATGAAAAACGAACCATCTCAGCTCTTTACCGCTCTCGCAGAGATAGAACCCGTCTTTATAAGCTATAATATCGGGGCTCTTGGAAATTTCCGCCCAAAAACCTTTAGGACAAGGCTCCCACCAATCCGGCTTACAATTCCCCTGATCGAAATTTTCAGGCCAATCGCTCGGATAAGAATCGAATCTGAGATCCAAACCGGGATGGTTTTTGAATCCTTCCAGAATTGACTTCCTAAACTCAGGGACTTCTACCTTATATTTTGAAAAAACTACCCAAGATTTTCTGAATCCACAGCGTTTGATAAAGTAATCGGATACACCATTCGGAATTCCGAGGATACCGAATTTTTCCGCCTCTGCCCTTGTTAGGCCCTTGAATTCAAAACGATCCGTAAAGACCGGATCACCGGAGCTATTCCGAAAGAAAAAATATAAAGAAGTCCCCAAAACTATAAGAGTAACTGTGATGCTGCACGTTAGTAAGATCTTGGAAGGGAAATATTTCGCCATTTTTTCGCCGGGATCGGATCGGCCGGATCTTAACTGTAGAATATGGAAACCAAAAGTAAGGAATCAAGGAGAATTTAGAAAAGCACACTTACACATTTCTCCCAATCCGGAAATGACCCTCTTCCGCCACATGTGTATATGCGAAGATTCGCAATAAAAAAACTATTTGGAAACTTCTAATAGCTCTAAGGTCCGTTTTAAACCTTCTCTTCCTCCCCAAGACTGATGTCCCGGAACTAAGATTGAAATTTTTGAAAACGACTTTTCTAATTTACGAATTGTTTTAGGCCATTCTTTTAGATCAGCGTCTTTGGTATTACCGATCTCGTTTGCCTCTGCACTTTTCACTAAACAGCCGCCGAATAAAATTTTGGATTTAGGAAGCCAAACAACCAGATTATCTTTGGAATGGCCCGGACCGGGAAAAAGGATCTCCATCTTAGTTTTGCCAAAAACCAAATTATCGTTATCTTTTAGGGACTTTTCAGGAAGAGACTTACCTTCTTCTTTTAAAAAGGAAATAGTTCTTTTGCCTGCATAAGAAGGAATATTTAATTTTTTTAATATTTCTATCCCGCCCGCTCTATCTTCGTGAAAATGAGTGATAATAACGGCAATTACCGGCTTTTTCAGATTTTTAGAAACCCAGCCCAAAAGTTGAGAAGTTTGCTCCTCTCCCCAAGCAGTATCAACAAGAACTACACCTTCTTCCGTTCCGATCACAAGACCGTTAGAAGGAAAATAACCGTCTTTTAAAAGTTTATAAGAAGTATGAACATAGACATTTGTTCCGATCTTGGAGACTTGAAGGCCATGTTCTTCCGCATAAACAGAAGCCGAAAAAACAATTAATAAAAATATAATATATTTCATTTTAAATTTTTAACCGAAATTTGGGCATCGTCCTTCCATTCGCCTTCGAAAATCAAGTTCCCTTCCGAATCAGTCAACTTGCCTAAACCGTTTCTTTTATTCAATTTCCATTCACCTTCATAAACAGTGCCGTCAGCGTATTTATAGATCCCGATGCCTTCTTTATTGCCTCGGTTCCAATCCCCATCATAAGATTCCACGCCGGCAAGCACAAGTTTACCTTTCCCATGAGCTAAACCGTTTTGGAAACTGCCGTCATAACGATAAGATCCGGATAGAACCTTAGTCCCGACACCGTTCTTACAATCACCTGAAACACAACTTGGAGAGAAAAAGTAATACGCAAAAAAAAGAACAATCGGGATCAAAAGGATGGGATAAAAGTTTTTATTCATGGCTCTCAGAAACCGATACGAACCCTAAAATTCCATATTATGGAAAAATAAACTAATAAATTTCAGGGTTTAATCTTCCGATCTGGAAAATTCTTTAAAATTTCTTTTACGAACGATAGAGTTCAGTCTTTTCAACAATCTTTTCAGATCGTCTTCTCCCATCGCCTCCGTAACTGCAGCTTGGGCCTCTTCCCAGATCGGATAAGCGATCCTTAAAGCTTCCAAACCTTTTTGGGTTAAGATCACTTTTCTAGCTCTTTTATTTTCGGAAGGAACATCCGCAACATAGCCTAACTCTTCCAAAGGATTCAAGTTACGGATCAAAGTAGTTCTATCTAAAACGAGAAGGTCCGCTAACTCGGCAAGACCAAGGCCGTCCGTGGCACCAAGAGTATGCAATAAACTGAATCTTTGAGAAGTAAGACCGGCCTTCTCCAATTCTCTATCATAAAATTGAGTGACCGCTCTAGAAGCCCTGCGCAGATTAAAGTTCACACAACTTAAACCTGCGCTAAGCATATCCGCTTTGCTCGGAAATTTTTCAGACTTCCGAGCCGTGGTGTTTAGAGACTTCTTGGACATAGGATCAAAAAGACTATCAGTCTTGGGAATATTTTCCCTCCGATACTTGTTTTCGCAACTGTTTTACCCTGTCTTCGAAAGAACCTTCTTCCAAACCAGGCTCATCGAATATGAAACTTCCCAAAAAAGACATCATCTCTTGGTCATGGCGAACGGGACGTCCCTTTTGAAGATCAATAAAAGAAAACTGAGCCCTCAAAACGGCCTTCAAACGATTACCATCCTTATCCAAAAGTAAGTATTCGTTATGGATAGTCGCCGGAGTCAGCTTGATCAAACGAGTTACAATTTTCACCACATCATTCTGCTTGACCGGTTCCAAGTATTGAGTCTCCACCTTACTCACCACCCATGACTTACCTGAACTAGAACCATAATCATAAAAATCGAAATTGGCAGTTTCCCTTAGCTGTTCGGAGCGAGCCTCCAAAAAGTAATCCATATACCTTGCGTTATTCAAATGACCGAAAGGATCACAATCCTGAAAACGGATCCTAGCAAAACTATAGGGGGAAAGCACCGGTTTATCAATCGTCAATTCCATACAGAATCTCCCAAGAGAAATAATGTGTATTTACATATATGTAAATACACATGTGTAATTACAGGAATTAGACATCTCCAAATCCAGGTCAAGGCAAAAAATCCCTCCCTCCTTATGTTGGAATTCCAACAAGAATTTATATTTTTTAAGGTTGGCCGCGTCCTCGCGAAAAATCCGTAGGGAATGAATGAGCCGGAGATAGGCGAAGGATCATTTAGGACGTACAAATTTATCAGCAAGGCTCGGACCGGGCTCTCACCTCCGGTCATAAAAATCGCATCCGCGATTTTTATGACCCCGGCTCGATCCCTCGCGGGTTGTAAATAGGAATCTCGTTGTAGGAACTCCTACAATCAGCGCAGAAAAATTGTTCGTCGAAAATGGAATTCTGTGATATGGGAATGCGAGCTCTCCCACGAGCCTCTCCCCCCAATCCCAACGCAGTGAAAAACCTGGGACATAGGTAACAGTTTAAACCAGAGACATGGGTTACACTTTTAATATCCTAGATACCTTTTTCTTACGTTCATTGAATATTCCTATTTTAACGAAGCTA
>NZ_RQHS01000017.1 GCF_004770895.1 Leptospira dzoumogneensis
TCGCGACTCGCTCGCTTGGCCTTCGGCACATTCGCTTCCGTCACTTCGTTTGCAAAGCAAACTCGTGCCGTTGCGAACGTCGGAGCACCTTGGTCGTTAGGCGAAAGCAGTCATGAATTTTATTGAGGATGATAAAATTGAAATACAAATTCTTTGTAGCAATATTCACACTTCTCCTTTGCGATTTTGTCTTCTCACAAGGTTATGATGGGGAGATGTGTAAAAAGAACCCGAATCTATCTTTAAAAAAATCAGTTAAGAAAGGATTCATCTCTGAGATAATGGTTGGCGTTTCAAATATATCTGGTCGAAAAAGTAAGGGACCGGATATATCACATAGTCAATATTTGGCGACGTCCACGTTATTGAATTTGAAGAATGTTCCTACTTTATCTCCCAAGACTTTAAGAATGGAAGAGCCGGCGGATGAAGATAGAGTTATACGAAGAGATTTAATTTCATGTAGATTTTCCGCGTATTATGCGATGGATGGCGACTCCTCGACAGCTTGGTCGGAAGGAGAGGAGGGTGATGGAATTGGAGAGATGCTTATTGCAATTGTAGATATTCGAAAGCCAATAAAAATTTGGATAGGTTTTGGAAGAAGTGAAAATTCGTTTTTTGAAAATAATAGACCAAAAAGAATAAGAATACATGCTTTTGAAGCACAAGGCTTCAGTTTTGGCCTTGATAACGTTAACTTACACAATAACAAACTTTTAGGCTCATCGGAAGTTGAATTGAACGATGTCAACGATTATCAAAAGTTAACTATTCCCATCTATCAGTTAAAAGGAATTTCGAATGAAAGCACAGGTTTTGAAAAGCATTTCTATTCCTTTATTGCAATTGAGATATTAGAAGTTTACAAAGGTAGCAAATATTCCGATACTTTGATTTCAGAAGTACAAAATATCAAATGACTGCCATCGCCTAACTATCGGTGCTTCCGCAGCGCTTCGAGATCGCTGCGCGACTCTCGCTTGGGCTTCGCCACATTTGCTTCTGTCACTCGTCTTGCAGAGCAAGTCTCGCGCCATTGCAAACGTCGGAACACCTTGGTCGTTAGACGAAAGTGCCAATTAATTTACCAATAATACAAAAGAAAATGATAGAAATCACTATTAAGACATTTCAAGATTATTCTCTCCAAAATCGTCGAGAAAACATATATAGTTTGATGTATGACTATAGCCAAGGAACTAGCCACTTCAGAAAGAATGAAAGAACTTTATTCCAGAGCAATTTAGTCTCTTTGGAAAATTTGGCAAAAGATAAGTTTGAGCCAGTCGGAATTTCAAAGAGTAACCTTTTAACTAGAATTAAAGAGATAAACGAATTAATTGGCGAAAGTGCATTTGAATATGAGCTGGAGTCAGACTATTCCACAGAAATATTTTATACTTCCTTATATATTATATTTATTATTCAGCGAAACGGAATACCTAACGCAAATAATGCAATTATTTTTAGTAAATTTCTTTCGGATAATATAATTGCGTATTACCAAGAAGAGAGAAATGTTGCAATTCCCATTTCTTACTTTTTGCCAATCCCAACGAATAACTCAAATGTTGAAAAATTATATAAAAAAGGATTCTTAAACCTCATTACTGTTACGTGCGTTGATTGGGATGATGGCTTGTTTCGAAATTATTATAAACCACCGATTACTCCTCTTGGGAAGATTTATTTAAATGAATCCGAAGAAACATTCTATTATTGGATGCTCAAGAGGATCGATTTACTGCTTAGGAAAAAAGGGAAATAATTATGAATATAATAATTACGCTTCTATTAATCCCTTTCGTAATTCCATTATTAACGTGTTTAATAAGTTACTATATTGAAATAGTTTCTAATCCTGGTGAGTTGATTTTGAACGATAATAATGATGAGGTTTATCGTACCAATGTCAAGTTTAGAAGACATTTTTCATTATTTTATTTATCACATTCTCTTTGGGGAGTTACCGCTATGGCTAATATTCATGGCGGTGTATATTTGGTTCTATATACTAGCTTTTTACTTTGGTCATTTGTTTTAATGTTGCATGCATTTTCGAAAACAAATAAGACAAGAAATCTATATTTGCATTTTACTCTTGCACTAATCTTTTTCGCTTTTTGTCGAATAATGATATTTCTTCAATATTGTATATAATTGGCACCTTCGTCTAACTATCGGTGCTTCCGCTCCGCTCGCGGATCGCTAACGCGACCACTCGCTCGGGCTTCGCCACATTTGCTTCTGTCACTTCGTTTGCATGAGCAAACTCGTGCCATCGCAAACGTCGGAACACCTTGGTCGTTAGGCGAAATGCTTTAAAATTACCTTTATACAAACTATGGAAGACAAACGATACGACCCTTTTCCTGAATTGGTAGAATACTTTTATTCAGCTGTTGAGAAAAACTTTTTATTCCTTTCAATAGACCTTGGTTTTCAGGAGGGGGAGCGAATAATTGATGTTGGAAAAGGCAATTCAACGTATGATAAAGCTACATTTCCTCAGAATATTTGGATATTTTCTGCCTCAAAAAAATATGAATTAAAGGGAGAAAGCTTTGAAATTTCATATGGAGATCGAGAATCATTTATTCAGATAATATACGAGAAAGGTAAAACGAAATACGCCCTTTGGCAGATATATGAAGCAATGGGAATTGAACGGACCGTAATTTCTGGAAGTCAATTTGTATTAAACACTGCGTTTATGGAAAAAATACTTAGCGATATAGCTTTAGGATTGAAAAAGAATATTAGCAATATTTTACCGATTAGTAAAAATACAGAAAAGATCATTCAAGCAAACGTTGAGAGAATACAACTTGAATGGAAATTAAAGGAAGAAAGTAGAGAAATAGAAACTGCGATAGAACAGGCTGCGAATGCTTTTCGAGAGAAGAATTATTTTAAGGTTGTAGCTATTTTAAGTAAGTATGAGGGGAAATTAAGACCTGCTCAACAAATGAAGCTTGCATATTGCAGGAAACATCTTCATTAAGTAAAGCACTTCGCCTAACTAACAGCTCTGGCGCGTCGCTTCGGGATTGCTGCGCAACCCTTGCTTGGGCTTCGCCACATTCCGCTTTGTCACTTGCCTTGCAAGGCAAGTCTCGTGCCAAGTCCTACGGACTCGCGGAACGTCGCCAAGCGTTGGACGTTAGGCGTAATAACGCTTTCAATTTACGAAACTACAATAAATATAGTTCAAGGAGGAAGAATGAGAAAATCTATA
>NZ_RQHS01000018.1:300000-585855 GCF_004770895.1 Leptospira dzoumogneensis
GTCCCTGGAAGCTAACTATGAGAATTATTCCGGGCCGAATAATTCTAGGATATTCGTGGGTTTATATTTCCCGATCGGTTCCTTATTCATGATCTCCGGGTACTATACACGTAAAAATTTTGATCAGAATAAGGACGCATTCAAGGTGGATGATAATTCAGTCGGAGCAATAGAAGCTGCTCTCAACCTCGGATTCATTTCGATCAGAGTGCAGGATATTCGTAGATGGGTTTACGATAGCACATCTAATAGTTTCGTAGCCCAAGACGAGCAGAAAGTGTTATTTTCTAATTCTTTGTCCTTCTAATCGAGATACGGAGTTTTCCCATTGGGAAAGGAAGAAGGACACAGCTTGTTCCGATCTCAAAACGGAAGAGGAAAGCCTGACTCCTGGAATATTGTATTTTCTGAATATTTCCAGTTCTGTTTTTGTCCAACCAGGTTCCGGCCCAACCAAAATAGAATATTCTTTTTCTTCCAAGGGAAGGAACTCTTGGATAAATTTTCCCTTCTTATCTAAATATAAAAACGTCTGGGGAGAAGACACTCGCTCTGAAATAGACTGCTTCTTTTCAAAAGGTATGTTTTTGCCAGGAGGAACAAATCCGAGATCTAACTTAGGAAGAAAAACATTACCACCTTGTTCCATTCCAAGGATCAGTTTTTCTTTTATATTCTCTTCTTTCCAAACGGGGGAGGTGAGATATTCGGTTCTCGAAAGTGTGGCAAGTCTGAATTCCAGGGATTGTACTCCCCAGACACCTGCTAATTCTAAGATTTTTTCCACAGTGGGAGGTCTTTGGACGGAAACGATCAGATTGATACCGGGACTTCTTCTTTTAGGTTTAATGATCGGAGTATAAGATCCTAAAATTTCCTGAGGAGTTATTTTTAGAATTTTGAAAATTCCTAAGCTGTCATTTAGGAGACCAGATTTGATCTTATCTCCTTCTTTCTTTTGTAAAACTTTTAGAATATGAACGATCCTATCTTGATTAGAGATCTTGAATTCCCCAGAATTTGTTTTCTGAGAGGGATCCAATATTAGATAATTCATACGTTTAAATTTCTACTTGGGGAGCCTTATCATCTTCTTCATTAGGAGTGGGAACGGAAGGTTCTTGTGTCTCTGGAGTATTCCAATTGGGAACGGAATCATTCCAGTTTTGGGAAGAAAAGAAACAGGCTCTTGCGATCCCGATCAGGATCAAAATGAATAGAATATATTTTGCGAGTAGCGGGCCGAAACCGGTGCGGTTCGGATCATTATAATTTTCGAATGATTGAGTACGTTCTCCCGGATTTTGCCAGCCATAGGATCTATTGCGGCTAAATCTGGATTTGATGTATTCGAATTTATCTTCTAAAAAACGAAAAAATCCCCGTACGGAACGGGGACTCTTAGAACCGGAGTCTCCTCCGGGGAGATCGTATCTTCCGCCTCTAAAACTGGCCGGGTCTTCCGGATCAAAAACGAAAGAATGATAACATCTAGGACACCGAACAGTCAGTTTTCCCAAATCCATGGGAATCCTGAGTTCGGTGCCGCAGGAAGAACAAGGAAGAATATACCGCACTTAGCTTAGTATTTCAGGGATTCCTTGAGCGTGTTTACGTTCTCTTTGTAGTTCTCATTACCCAATTGGTCGTTATAATCGAAAATTTTGGTAAATAATCTGTCGAACGAATCCAAATGTTTAATGTAGAAAGTCTTTTTGAAAGAGTTACGGATAGGGTGGGTCTTAGTGTTCTCTACGTTAGCAAGAACATATTTACCGACACCTTTTTCGCTAGGAGTTTCTGGACGACCGCCTTCAGGATAACCGTTCTTTTGATAGAAAAGTTCGATCTTGTCGTTATGACCTGGTTGATCGTTTGGAGCCCTGTCGATGATCTCGGAAACCGATTTATCTTCGATTAGGAAGTTATTCTTATAAACTTTGCTGATAATTTTGCTGATCTTACGAGGAGGTTCCATTCTAGGATCCGGATCGTTAGTGTTCGGTCCTTCGAAGTAGATTTCCATATATTTGGAAAGTCCACCTTGAACGATCTTACCTTGTCCTCTTTCTTCGTCCTTAATGAAATCGTAAACTTCTACACGGATACAGTTGTTTGCTACATCTTCTTGCGCGTTGCTGTTAGCAGGCACACATTCGTCGTTGTTTGCTTTTCCTTTGAAAAGAACGGTTCTGAACGGAAGAATACGTACTTTCATTTTCATGAGTACGGTATGACGTTTTAGTCTTTCGTTTAGAGCGGAAGCTCTCTGATCCAGACCTTTTTCAGTATCCAAAATGGCCGCACCAACTTGTTGGTCTTCCTTCTTTTGGCCTTGGTTGTCTTGAGCGTTGAGTAAGCCTGCGATTGAAAAAATTGCCAGGCAAAATGCGATTTTGCGTTTCATTGTACCCTATTTCCTTGGTCTCTTCTGCGTTTAGGTTTCCCCGAAAGTCGGGAATACCCTGTCTCTAGTATCGGTAAAATAGACTCCCGATTAAATCCAAGACTTACATTTTCGCACGGAAAACGTTTATTTTCCGGATTTTGAACTGGTTTCCAGATACAGTTCATAGGGGGGAGGAGTCGGTTTCAATCCTTTTTCAATCAGGTTGGCCGCCCATCTCCTTTCCACAAAATCGCAGAAATCCCTTAAATCCCGGCCGGAATACGATCCTAATCGTTGCGAAATTGTTAAACGCTCTGAATCCTGTAAATGTTTAGCATAATTTCCTAATATCGCAGCTCTTTCTTTTTCGTTAGGCAGTGGGAAGAATACGGATCTGTCGAATCTGGAAACCAAGGCCTTGTCCAGGTCCTGTTTTCTGTTGGTGGCACCCAGGGTGATTGATTTTTGTCCCCCTTCGAAACCGTCCAGTTTTCGTAATAATACGGATAGAATGTTCCGGGTTGCCTCGAATAAGCCGTCATCCCTGGACCCGGCCAAGGAATCTATTTCATCCAAAAATAAAAGACAGGAAGGAAATAGGGAAGCCACGTCGAAGACATAAGCCATATTCTGGGCGCTTTCCCCATAATATTTACTTAAAATAGATTCCACTGGAACATAGATGAGAGGGATTTCAGTCATACAGGAAATCACCTTTGCCATCGTGGTTTTTCCCACCCCAGGTTCTCCTTCTAAAAGAATTGCCCTAGGTTTTGTTCTACCTGGGAATTTTCGTGTGAGTTTGGAAAGTTCCTCTAGGGTCTCAGGAGATTTGAGAGGAAGTATAATGGATTCTAATATTTGTCTTTTGACATCTTCATAACCTGCGATGGTCTCGAATGTCATCCAGTCTCCCTTCTTCTTTGCTTCTATTGGATCGAATACATCGATCCCTAGTCTAAGTAAAAGTTCTTTCGGATTCTGGACTGATTCTTGTTTGGAAAGTCTGAGATATTTGAATAGATCGATTGCGGAAAAAATTTCCTCTCTATGGAAATCTCCCTTTTTAGTGATCTCAATTTTGCTTTGGTTCCTTCCCGCATAAAAACGGAACTTTGCATTGTCTAGAATATTTTTGGTTTCGAATAAATTCTCATTCAATGCTTGGAGACAAACATATCCGGGCTCGAATGTATGGATCCTTAGATTTTCTATATGATTGCGAACGATCTGGAGGCAGTCCAAAAGTTGGCTTTTGTCCGCACCTGGGATCGGGAATTCTATCCTTAGATCTTTTTTATCAGGTACAAATGCGGGAAGTTCGGGGTCCTTGACTCCTAAACCCTTTAGTTCCGAATAGAGCAGGTTTTTTGCCTGGGTGAAATCCAGGATATTTCCGGAATTTCGGGGGAGGGGACTGGTCAAATCTTCAGGTTTCATTCTTTCTTCCCTAGAATTTCTCTTGTATAATCTTTCGGTTCTGTCGAAGAATTTAGAAAGAACCTTTGGAGGCAAGTCCTAATGGGTGAAGGCTCCCTTTCACAAGACGATATAGACGCATTACTAACCGGGTCCAGTCCTGGGGGCGGCGGCGGTGGCTCGGCTGATTTTAACCTGAGCGGAGAATTGGATTCACTATTAGGAGATTCCGGTGGGGCAGGCGCTTCTACTTCTCCGGCATCTGGAGGCGCTCCATCATTCGCAGATATTGCTGCGGCCTTGGGACCTTCTTCTACCCCGGCTCCTCCAAAAGCAAGTGCTCGTTCTAGTTCTGTTTCTTCCAATACCGCGAACCTAAATCTATTACTAGATGTAAACGTCGCTCTTACTGTGGAATTAGGTAGGACCAATATGTACATTAAAGATGTTCTAGGTCTGAACGAAGGTGCAGTTGTAGAATTAGACAATGCTGTAGGCGAAGATCTGGATATTTTAGCAAACGGCAAACTGGTTGGAAAAGGAAAACTGGTTTTATTGGATGATTATTACGGGATTCGGATCACCGAGATAGTGGATCCTTCTAGAAGAATGCTCTAAGGTGAATGTTCGTATCCGGAAATCCATTCCGGATACGATTTTGATCTTTAAACCTTTTTGTCCTCGCTTCCGAGTACTGACTTCATCACAGATTTAAAATTAGATAGGTTTAGCGGAAGAACAAGTTCTGTTCCATCCTTTCCTAATTTTTCCACTTCTTTAATAAATCTCTGGGCGATCCTGAGTTTTACCGCTTCCTTTCCACCTTTTGTTTTGATGGATGCTGCCAGTAACTCGATACCTTTTGCGGTAGCAGTTGCAATGGATTCAATCTCAGCGGCTTGTCCTTCCGCCTCATTGATCCTTTTTTGTTTTTCACCCTCGGACTTATTGATCGCTTCTTCTTTAATACCTAAGGAGCGGTTGATCCTAGAATCTCTATCTCCTTCTGAAAGGGATATCTGTGCCTTTTTGGAGATCTGAGCTTTTTTCTCTCTTTCCATCGCTTCGATCACGGATTTAGGAGGTGCGATGTTCACAATCTCATAACGATTGACTCGAACTCCCCAAGGTTCACCTGCTTGGTCTAAAACTTCTAGGATCTTACTATTGATCACTTCTCTGGTCTCAAAAGTTGTATCCAGATCCATTGTCCCGATGATCGCTCTCATAGTAGTTTGCACAAGTTGTGTAACTGCGAATCTATAATCTTCTATCCCGTAACTTGCTTTTTGGGGATCCAAAACTCTCAGATAAAGTATCCCGTCCATCTCTACCTTAACGTTGTCTTTAGTGATACAAGTTTGGGGAGGAACGTCTATCGCTTGCTCTTTTAGAGTATGATAATAAGCATCATAATCTATAAAAGGGATTAGAATATGAAACCCTGCGTGCAAGGTTCTGCTGTATTTTCCGAGTCTTTCTACAATGATACATTCCTGAGCGGAAACAATTCTCAAAGAACGATACAGTTTATATGCGAAGTAGAGTAAAAACCCGAGCCAGAATATCGATAAAAATACTGAAACAAACATATTGGTATTACTCCTTCTCCGAATCCAGTCCTGGGAATTTGTTGGTCACCTTAGAGATACCTTCAAAGAAACCGACCACGTTTGCCATCTCTGTAGGAAGAACTGTGGTTTTTGATTTTTCTAGGATAATACCTAAACCAGCCAAATAATCCTCAGTGATCTGAAGATTCACTGCTTCTGTTCCGCCTTCATTTGCAGTCGCATCGGAGATAAGTTTGATCCCTTTTGCTTTTGCTTGGGCGATAAATTCGATCTCTTTGGCTTTACCTTCCGCCTCGTTTACCTTTTTGATCTTTTCACCTTCGGACAAGTTGATCGCTTCCTGTCTTTCTCCCATGGAACGATTGATCCTAGAAGCTTTCTCACCTTCAGAGATAGTAATCTCGGCACGTTTTACACGTTCCGCTTTTACTTGTTCTTCCATTTCATGAAGAATTTCTTTAGGCGGGGAAATGTTTTTGATCTCGTAACGAGTTACCTTGATTCCCCAAGGATCTGTTGCCTCGTCCAATGCTCGAACCACGTTTGCATTGATATCATCTCTTTCGGAGAATGTATGATCCAATACCAATTTACCTATCTCGGAACGAAGAGTAGTTTGGGCCAACTGAATGGTTGCACTTCTAAAGTTCTCGATCTCGTAAGAAGCTTTGTAGGGGTCCATAACTTTGATGTACAGAATACCATCCACCAAAATGGAAACGTTGTCCTTAGTGATACAAGTCTGAGGAGGAATATCGATTGCGATCTCTTTCAGAAGTTGTTTGTATCTGATCTGGTCAATGATCGGGATCAAAAAATGAAACCCTGCACCGAGTGCTCCACGGAACACTCCAAGTCTTTCCACAACAAAACAATAGTTTTGGGGAACTACAATACAAGTCTTCATTATGAGATAGATTGCTGCTATAAAGATCAGCGTAAAAAATAGAAATGGGTCCATTTTGTAAGTTTCTAACTCCTATTTATTAATGATTAAATTTCAGGAAGCTCGATCGGCTCCACGACAAATGTAAGATTTTCTCTCTCCAATATTCTGGCTCTTTTTCCGGCAGGGATACGTTTGGATTTGCTGATCGCATCCCATTCAGTTCCTTGGAATACGACCCTTCCACCTTTCCGTTCTACAAGAATATCTTTGGAAACTAAAACGATCCTTCCCGGACCTTCTTCCGGATTGAGAGTCGCTCTTTCGGAAGAAGAAGGGAAAAATTTTCGAAGGAAACTCCCTCCTATCCAGATCAGAATTCCTGAAAGTGCCGCCCAGACGATTGCCTGGGTCCAAAATCCGATTTCAAAAAAATAGGAAATACTTCCTATAATTGCCGCAGAGAGTCCTAAAAAGAATACGAAGGTTCCAGGGACAAAAAGTTCGAGAAGCATGAGTAAGATCCCGGAGGCGATCCAAAGATAAGAGAGGTTATGTCCGTCTTGCAAAAAGTCCATGGTTTTAGGTAGAAGAAGGGGGAAAAATTCTATTTTCAAAAACATTCCCGTCCATATTCTTAGCGGGAGTGATGAGAAAAATTTGGATTCGTCTCGGAATTGGACTGTTAGTCATATTCCTTGCTCTTCAGTTAATCCCCGTCCAACCTCCGTTGGGAAAGAATGCTAATGAAATCAAAACGGAAGAACGCGTCAAAAAGATTTTTCGAAAGTCTTGTTATGACTGCCATTCTGATTTAGTTCAATGGCCCTGGTATTCCAAGGTTTTTCCGGTTTCTTTATATATCTCCCATCATGTAGAAGAAGGCAGGGAAGAATTAAATTTTTCCGAATGGGAAAGTTTAAAACCGGAAAAAAAGGCGGATCTTGCGGAAGAAATCTTAGAAGAAGTGGAAGAAGGTCATATGCCTCCCAAGGATTATATTTTCTTACATTCTAATTCTAAACTGGATCAGGAAGAAATAGAGATCCTAAAAGACTGGCTCCAAACTTTTGCGGAAAATCAATAAGGCATCGAAATCATTTTAATGAACACACCTGAGGACAAGAGCGAAAAACTTTGGGGGGGAAGATTTAAAGAAAAAGCTTCTTCCATCATGGAAAGGATCGGAGAATCCATTTCCTTCGACCAAAAATTGTACAAAGAAGATCTAGAAGGAAGCAGGGCTCACGCACGGATGCTGGAAAGGATCGGCATCCTAAACTATCCGGAATTAAAAGAACTACTAGATGGATTAGACCAAGTAGAAGAAGAAATAGGATCCGGAAATTTCAAATTTAGTAGAGAGCTGGAAGATATTCATATGCATGTGGAATCCAGACTTACTGAACTGAAAGGAGAAGTCGGGAAAAAATTACATACTGCCAGATCCAGAAACGACCAAGTCGCCCAAGATACGAGGCTCTATGTAAGAAATCGAATCCAAGAAATTCTAATCCGGCTCGATTCCTTGAGAGGCGCTCTATACGAACAGGCCTCTAAAAATATAGATACGATCATTCCAGGTTATACTCATTTACAAGTTGCGCAACCGATCCGTGCTTCTCATTTTTTATTGGCCTATTTTTGGATGTTCACTCGAGACTTGGAGTTTTTTGAATTTGCAAAGAAGACTGCAAACATTCTGGTCCTCGGTTCCGGTGCAATGGCTGGAGTGAATTACCAAAACGACAGAGAGTTTTTGGCTTCTGAGTTAAAAGTGGATTCAATCTCTCCGAATAGTATGGATGGTGTTTCTAATAGAGATCATCTTTTGCAGTTCTTATTTGCCGCAGTCCAAACAATGTCCCATGCGTCTCGTTTTTGTGAGGATATCGTTCTATATTCTTCCCAGGAATTCGGTTTGGTAAAATTGCCGGATTCACTCACCACCGGATCTTCTATCATGCCCCAAAAAAAGAATCCGGATATTGCGGAGCTCATCCGCGGAAAATCAGCTAGGGTGGCGGGTAACTTAAATCATCTCATCGGGCTTTTAAAGGGATTGCCTCTTACCTACAATCGTGATTTACAAGAAGACAAGTTAGCCGTTTTTGATGCTGTGGAAACCGTCCTATTGAGCCTGGAAGGTTTAGAAGCCATGGTTTCCGAAATGCAATTCAGACCGGAAAGGGGAGAAAGATCCTTGAAGGAAGGATTTGCAACAGCAACAGACCTGGCAGACTTCCTGGTTGGAGAGAAAAAAGTCCCATTCAGAACGGCTCATGAACTGGTAGGAAGACTTGTCTCCGAATGTGTGGAAAGAAAAGAGAATTTATTCACAATTTCAGAAGATATCAGAAAAGGAATTTCCCCATATTTTATCGGAGAAGAATATTCCAAGGCGGTAAGTCTGGAACTTTCTACGGATAAAAAATCCAGTTATGGCGGAACTTCCAGAACTAGACAGTTAGAACAATTGGAACTCGCGAAACAATCTATCAAATCAATCCAAAGGAATACGAAATGAATTATAAGAATATAAAATCGAATTTAGCATGGTTTACGATTTTATTATTTTCCTTTGCCTGTAAGGCAAATCCGTATGCGGAACAAAGATATGTTCCGGAAGCATATAGCCCGGTCGACGTTGTAGTTAGAAAGGAAGAAAAACCTCGCGTTGTTCTTCCCGAAAAACCTGCAATCTATGCTCTGATAGAGACCACCCAAGGAAACATGCTTTTCGAATTGTACGATAAGGATGCTTCTAAAACGGTCCAAAATTTTATAGATCTCGCGCAAGGAGAGAAGGAATTCACACTTCGTAACGGCCAACCCCAAAAAAGGCCATTCTATGATGGATTAACATTTCATAGAGTGATCGAAGGTTTTATGATCCAAGGTGGATGTCCTTATGGAGACGGATCCGGAACTCCAGGATACAGATTTGCGGACGAGATCAATGCTGCAAGTTTAGGTCTAGACCAAGTTAAAGTAGGCCAGTCCCAATATTACACAGGTTATTTATACAGATATATCGGTGGAGAACTTGGAATTCGCAGCCAAAGAGAAGCCGACGAAAGAAGAGAAGAGTTGGAAAGTAATTTGGAGAAGGCCAAAAATCTTTCCGTTATGGAAATCCTCTACAGATTAGGGTATCGTTATAATAATGTAGTTAAAAGTAAGAAGGCGATCAAAGGTGCTCTTGCGATGGCAAATGCAGGACCGAATACAAACGGGTCTCAATTCTTCATTAACCAAGTAGACACCCCTCATTTGGACGGGTTACATACTGTTTTCGGACAGATCATCCAAGGTGCTGATGTAGTAGATAAAATAATCGCTTCCGGAAACGGTAAAACTACCATTCGCAAATTGTCCATCTACGATAAGAGGGCAAAATAATGAGTACTTCCCTGGACCAAAATCCTATTTTTCTTTCGGTGGCCCGAGAGATACAGGGCTCCGGGTCCACGGGAAGAATATTAGAAAAACTTTCCGGATTGCAGGTGGATGACTCACGAGGTGGCGAAATGTTCCCTGAGATCCGGAGCAAAAAAGACACCGCATGGGATTTTCGTTCAGTGATTTTACTCGTGCGTCTCATCCAACAAAACAGGCAATCAGTCAGCCATTCTTACGAAGAAGCAATGGCACGTTACAGTAAGGTAAACAACCTGACTGCAAAACGAAAAGCAAACGAAGAAGAAGTAAGGCTGAAACAAACTCTTACGGATTATATCTTAAAAATCGAATCCAATTTTGAAAGGAACGATAGGGCAGATGAGTCCATCCTAAAGGAGATCACCCGTTTTTTTGATAGTTTGGAATCCGCGGAAAAACTCTCCGAATCCAATATTGCCAGTTTGAATCTTTCTCCTAAGTCCGTGGCCCAAATCGGCCCAATTCTGGAAAAATACGAGGAATGTTACCAGGAATACAGTAAACTTAAACCTGTACTCGGGAGACTGATCCGGATCGCAGACTATATTATAGAAGACGCAGAAGGCTGAAAGGCCTTAGTTTCCTACATAATTTCCCGTATTTTTTAGTAGGTTTTGTCTCTTTTTGCCGAAATCTAAAAGAGGACCATAGATTTTGCGTCCACACGGACTGAAATTTTAGAATGAAACGAATTCTGATCATACTAATTCTTCTCAGCACATTCGGATTGGGATCATATCCCAACAGAAATGCAAGGGGAGAAGTTTCCGAAAATTATATCCAAGCCCAAGGCATAGTGGATATCAAACTTCCTAAAATGCAGTTCCGAGAAAAGGAACCTATCTCCGCTGTACTTTCCGTTCGGAATACTGGAAACGAGGTTTTAAGAATTTTTCCGTATGGAAAAGATCTTCGTTCTTTCCAAGTAATCGTAAGAGATGAAGACGGAAGAACAGTCACAAGAATTGAAGAAGAAAGAAAACAGGATCCTGTCTTAAGAAGAAGGAATAAAGTAGAGAACCTGGTTGGTGACGAGGTCAAAGAGATCATTCTTCACAAGGACGAGACATTCTCCAAAGAGATCCGTATAGACCATCTATACGAGTTAGAGCCTGGTAAAAAATATTTCGTAACCGCTTACTTCTATCCTAATATCTCCGAATATGGGGACCATTTTGTAAGATCGGAAAACCATCCTTATTTCAGCGTGGAAGAACGTAAAAAAGACTGGGTGCTGCCTGGAGTTCCTTACCAAGATCCTGCAACAGACGGACTGGAACCTGAAGAAGTGATCCATCTATTCTTAGGCGCCGAAAAAAAGAAAAACTGGAAACTCCATTTTAAATGGATCCATTTCCCTGAATACATACAAGCCTATGACAGATTTGCCAGAGATTGGCAGCAATCGGAAGAAGCCGAAAAAGATTTTGTTCTGGAAGAATTCAGAAATTATCTGGCGGAAAACAGATCCGGCGTGTTACAATATTATAAGATCCTGGGAATGGAAAAGGTGAATTCCAATCTTTCCAAAGTTAGAGTTGCAGTGGAAAGAAGAGTGAATAAGGTCCCTGTCCGATACGAATACGAATTTACTTTAAGAAGAATGCCGGAAGAAAACGGAATGTTCTGGAAAGTGGCTAATCTATTAGCGAAGGTAAGAAAATGACCGAGATATTATCCCAAGACGAGATAGACGCATTATTAAACGCGATCTCCAGCGGAGAGGTGGCGGAGGATGAGTATTCTTCCGTAGGGGAACAGAAGAAGGTCAAAATTTACGACTTCAAACGTCCTGATAAATTTTCTAAAGACCAGATCCGTACTCTACAGATGATGCACGAGACATTTGCTCGTTTGGCGACAACCGGGCTTTCCGCTCAGTTACGAGCTTTAGTCCACGTTCACGTTGCCGCTGTGGATCAGTTGACTTACGAAGAATTCATTCGTTCCATTCCGAACCCGACCACACTCGCTGTGATCAATATGGACCCGCTTAGGGGTTCCGCAATTTTAGAAATAGATCCTTCTATTTCATTTACGATCATTGACCGTCTATTCGGCGGTAAGGGAGAGACTGCAAAGATCTCTCGAGAACTTTCCGAGATAGAGATGAGCGTAATGGAAGGGATTATCGTTCGTATCTTAGGGAATATGAGGGAGGCCTGGTCGACTGTGATCGATCTTAGACCCCGTTTGGGAAACATCGAAACAAACCCTCAGTTCGCTCAGGTTGTACCTCCGAATGACATGGTGGTATTGATCAACTTAGAGACCAAGATCGGAGAGGTAGAGGGTCTAACCAACCTTTGTATTCCGTATATCACGATAGAGCCGATCATTAATAAACTTTCCGCTCAGTATTGGTATTCCTCCATTCGTAAGGGTGAGTTGGACGAGAACAGAGCTATTATCCAAGAACGTTTGGATCAGGTGCAAATCCCTGTGATCGCGGAAGTAGGTTCGGTAGATATTTCCATTTTGGACTTTATGAATCTAACTGTGGGCGATGTCGTAAAATTAGAGAACACAACTACTAGATCCGATATGCTCGTAAAAGTAGGAGAAAGGAAGAAGTTCAAATGTCTTCCTGGACGCGTTGGAAATAGACTCGCTATCCAGATAGGAGATAGGGTAGAAGATATTCCGGACGAATTACTTGGTTCTACTAGATCAGAACAAGAATATTGATCTAGTTGGCCTTAACAGAAACTTTTGATCTAGATCAAGAGCCTATCAAGACACAAAAAAAGCGGGAAAAGATTCCCGCTTTTTCTTTTATAGAATATAGAAATCGGAAAACGATTACTTTCTCCAGTGAATACATTCACCGGGACATTCATCCATTTCTTTCTGAACTGTTTTCCAATCTTCCTCAGGGATCTGAGCTTGGTTTACACTCTCTCCTCCGATATGAGTTTCGGAAGTATCATTATCGTCCATTTGAAAGTACTTAGGTAGATTGTCTGCACACTGGTTGCAAGAAGTACAGTTGTCCTTATCCACATAGGCTATTTTGCTCATTCTGTCACTCCTTTGGAACTTTTTAGTTCTTCTATTTGGCGGTCTAGGGCTACAATTTCTAGACTGGGGCTATGGCGCAATACCTTTTCCTTTCAGATTCCGCCGCTGATTGCCAGTCTCAATGGGATTTGAGGCCTTATATGAATTAGACAAGTCCCATCCCGAATAATTCAAAAGGTCCGAGTAAAAATGTGGACGGAAATTTCTTTCATCGATATTCTTCCTAAACCTATTTCAAGGGAGAATCAGAACTAAATGAAACGGATTGCCATAACCTTCTTTCTGGCCCTAAGCATTGTATTTGTAGATTGTAAGAAAGCCAAAGAAGATCTCCAAGGTGGAGTGATCACATTTACCAAGGGAACTGTAAAAATTTTCGATAAGGCCGGAAAAGAAAAAGCGGTATCTCTTGATACTTTCCTTTTACCGGAAGATAAGATAGAGACTGGAAAGGATTCTTATGCGGACCTTCAGTTGACCGAGGGACTTCTTGTTAGGATCAAAGAAAACACGAGTCTCACTTTGAAGAAAATTTTTATAGATTCCGCAAATGGAGAAACCTTCGCGGATCTGGGTCTGACAAAGGGGAAAATTTTCACCAAGGTTGGGGGCAAACTCAGCAAAACTTCCAAGTTCATCGTTTCAACTCCGACAGTCGTGGCTTCCGTTCGAGGAACAGAGTTCATAGTAGAAGAATCCGGTAAAGGAACAAGCACCAGAGTTTCAGACGGTTCGGTCGAAGTAGCAGATGCGGATAATCCTGAAAGCCAGGCGATTGCGGACGCAGGGGAGAATGTTAGTTCTAACGGAGATACATTCAAAGAACAACCTTTAACAGAGGATGAAGCCCAAGAATTAAAAGATGATTCCGCTACCATCCAATCCATTACGGAAGAACAAAGAGCTCGTATCCAAGAGATCCTAAAAGATTTCCAAGAGAATAAGGCGAGAATTCTCCAAGGATTAGAAGAGCAAAAACAAAGAAATAGAGAATTGATCGAAGGTGCTAAAGAAGAGAACCGTAAACTTCTAGAAGAAGCTAAGAGTGCCGGAAAAGAGGAAAAAGAAGCCATCCAAAAGGCAGGCAAAGAAGAGAAAGAAAAAGTAAAATCTTCTATGGACGATGCCAAGAAAGAATTGGAAAACCAGCGTAAGTCTTTAAAGGACCAGGCGGCTCCTAAATAATTCCGATTTTCATTCTGAAAAAACAAAGGGCCGTTTCCGTAAGGAAGCGGCTTTTTTTATACTTCTTCTTTGGAACGAAGTTTGTACCAAAGAATTGTGGTGGTGAAAATTAAGGTGAATGCATTTGCGAGAATGATCGGAAAATCATTCTTTAATACCCCGTAACAAAGCCAGAAAAATACTCCCACTGAAAGAACAAGATACATGTTCCTGGAAATATCCCTGGTCCTTTTTTCCAGGATCACTTTGATGAGCTGGGGAAGAAATGCCAGAGTAGTCAAAGTGCAAGCGATAAATCCAAGTAAAGAAATCGGATCTATCATTTGCTTGTGTACTCTCTTGTGACTATCGTTTTGATCCCGCCTCTTAGATTATAATCGCCCTTGACCTTGATATATTTTGGATCCACAGATTGGACCAGATCTTCTAAGATATGATTTACCACATTCTCATGAAAGATGCCCAGGTTTCTGTAGGCGAGAATGTACTCTTTCAGGGATTTTAATTCTATACATTTTGCCTTTGGTATATAACTGATCTCTATCACTCCAAAATCCGGCAGTCCGGTCTTTGGGCAAACCGCGGTGAATTCCGGAATGGTAAAATCGATTGTGTAATCCTTACCTTCGTACACATTGGCGAAAGATTCTATCTCGGGAAGTTTTAGGCTGGGGATATGGTCCTGTCTTCCCTCATAAGCGGAAATTCCGATCGACTCTTGTTGATTACTCATGATTCCCTCTTTAAAACCAGAGTTTTCCGGACTTTGTCTCTGGGAATCTTTTTACAACTCACATAAAGGAAACGTTAAGGATACCTTGGAATGAAGCACCAAAATGTAATTGGGATCGTGGATTTTGGAGGGCAGTACGCCCATTTGATCGCGTCCAGAATTCGTCGTTTAGGGGCTTATTCCGAAATTTTAGGGAACGACGAACCTATTGAAACATATTCCAAACTTTCAGGGATCATCCTATCCGGGGGACCTGAAAGTGTATACGAACCGGATTCTCCTTCCTTGCCGGTCGAAGTCTTACAACTAGGAATTCCAGTTTTAGGGATCTGCTACGGCCACCAACTCATGATGAAACTTTTAGGTGGAGAAGTTAAAAAAGCGGGAATAGCGGAATACGGAAGAGCTGCTTTAGATTTTATTGATACATCCAAAACACAACTACTCAAAGGTTTCCAAGGCGGAGAAGTCGCCTGGATGAGCCATGGAGACGAGGTGACTCGTTTGCCGGCAGGCTTTACTCGAACTGCATCCAGCCAAGACTGCGAATACGCAGTGGTTGAAAATCCAACCCAGAAATGGTTCGGGATACAACTCCATCCGGAAGTAACCCATACGGAAAAAGGTTCCGTACTTCTAGAAAACTTCGTAAAAATTTCAGGGGCAGAAGGCACCTGGAATCTAAAACAATTCTTAGATCTAAAAGAAGAAGAGTTACATTCTATAGTTCCTGCAGACAAAAAGATTTTTTTACTCGTGTCCGGAGGAGTGGATTCCACTGTTTCGTACCTTCTTCTTTCCAGAGCTTTAGGAAAAGACAGAGTGAAGGGTGTTCTGATAGATACCGGATTTATGAGAAAGGACGAGGTTGCAAGTCTTCAGGAAAAACTTTCTCCACAAGGCATCCAGTTGCATGTCCACGACGCTTCCGAACTTTTTTATTCCGCTCTAAAAGGTAAAAAAGATCCGGAAGAAAAACGTAAAATTGTAGGAAATTTATTCTTACAAGCACAGGCAGACTGTGCGAAAAGTTTAGGACTGAATGCGGACGAATGGTTACTCGGACAAGGAACCATCTATCCGGACACCATAGAAAGCGGCGGAACTAAACATTCTCATACGATCAAGACACATCATAATAGGGTAGAAGCCATCCAAAAATTAATGGAAGAAGGTAAGGTAGTAGAACCGATCAAAGACCTTTACAAAGACGAGGTCCGAGAACTTGGAAACTATTTGGGACTTCCTAAAGAATGGACGGGAAGACATCCTTTCCCGGGACCTGGGCTTGTGGTCCGAATGATCGCACAAGAAAAACCTGTCGAAGGATCCGTTCAGAAAAAGCTGGATGAGCTAGTAGGTTCAGACAATTCACTTCAAGCAAAACTTCTTCCTGTGGCTTCCGTGGGAGTAAAAGGGGACCAGAGATCTTACGCACATTGTGCTGCGATTTCTGGAGATAAGACCTGGGACGAGCTGGATAAAATTTCAACAGCGATCACAAACCAAATCTCTTCCGTAAACCGAGTCGTTCTATTTTTAGGAAAGTCCGGATCCTTCTCCAAAGCAAACTTCAAATTCCAGTCGATCGACTTGGACAAAAAAGATTCCGATATTTTGAGAGAGGCTGACGCTGCAGTCGAAAAGGTTCTCCAAAAAAGAAAGATCTACGATCAAATTTGGCAAATGCCTGTGGTACTTCTTCCTTTGGGATCTGAATCCGGAAAAAGAAGTATCGTTCTTAGACCGGTGGATTCTCAAGAAGCGATGACTGCTAGTTTTTTTCGATTGGAAAAAGATGTTTTGGAGGAACTCGTTTCTGAAGTTTTGAAAGTTCCCGGGATAGAGTATCTGTTTTTCGATCTCACTAACAAACCGCCAGGCACGATCGAGTGGGAATAAATTCTCCACTCCGAGTTTAAGCCTAATCTGAAAGATCGGACCTGAGTTTTGGGATCAGGAAATTTTTCCCATTCCAGATCAGATCCCAATTTTCAGGATTTTCTCTCCATTCTAACTCAGGATCTACTAATATTTCCGTGGAAACTCTTCCCCAGATCTCTTTTTGGAAAGGGTGGAGTAGATTTCCAAAAGGATCGAATTTTAAATTTTCCGGCTGGAATTGGATCCCTTTTTCTCCTCCGTAATAAAGTTTATCTCCAATCCTATGTTTGAAGAGCAGCGGGTAATGTTCCGTTCTCACAAAATTCATTTCTTTTCCGCAGGGAGAGATATAGGCGCATTCAGGATATTTGTCTGTCCGGTTTTTTTCTAGATGAGTGAAAAAGAAGTCTAGAAACTTTTTGTCCGTCAGCTCGGAATCCTCGTGGAAAAGTCTGCCGCTTGCGTCAATTCGATAGAAATAGATCCTCAAAGTCTTTCCTCCACTTTTCTATTGACACCTTGCCCATACACAAAATCATACCTCATATCGGCGTCGTGGCCAAGTGGTAAGGCATGGCTCTGCAAAAGCTTGATCCCCGGTTCGAATCCGGGCGACGCCTGGCAGAGTCTCTCAAACGCCTGGATGGTGGAATAGGTAGACACCCAGGACTTAAAATCCTGTGAGTTCACGCTCGTGCGGGTTCAAGTCCCGCTCCAGGTACCAACTTAATTCAATTTAAAATCGCAGAGATCTCCTAAGTCTAAGACCGGCAGATCCATCTGCTTCTCCCGATCAAAACCTCCATAACGGATCTTAAAACTCCTAAAATATACGATATCCGGAAAGATCGTAATTTTAGAAAGTCCCATGGTTTCTTTCCAAATGAAGGAATTCCAACCGGGTTTCAGATCTATTTCTTTAGTTCCTAAATCATATTTTCTATGAGACCAATAGAGTTTGTCCTCATCAAAAGATTCTTCCGAAAAAACCGTAACGCCAATCTTGTGCGGCGGATTTTTCCATTCAGTAGAAATATAGATCCCGAAAGAATATTCTTCTTCTCTTAGTTTTGCAGGATTTGGATATCTATGAGTGAGACAACCTTCGACTGAAAATTCAGATCCTGCATCTGCCGCGGAGACTCGTATACTATCTGAAATTCTTTTTTTTCTTTCCTCGATTTGATTCCTGAAAGGAAGGATACTCCTTTCTATTTTTTTAGCAAGAGCAGGAGAAGAGGCAAAAACCTGTCTTCCATACGCAAGTTCCGGAGGGATAGAAAGTCTCCAAATCCAAAAGGATACGTTCAAAAGTAAGGTAATGCTTAAGAAGATAGTAGGAGCAGAATAGGATTTAGAAGAAGTTTCCTTTTCCCTTCCCCATAAAAGTCCGGCCAAAGCGAAGAATGGAAGCGCAACCTCATCATCCAAAAGATAACATTGGAAAAATCCGGCCACCCAGATAAATCCAACTCCTATTAAGGGAAAGTTCCCTTCTTCCAAACTGGAACCTGCGATTTTTCTAAATAAAAGGTAGAAGAATCCGATCCATAGAATTCCGGAAAACCATCCTCCTACGATCGCAAATTCTAAAATATCATTATGTGCATGTTTATTCGGAGTAATGAATAACTCATACCAAAGTTGTTCATTCTTTTCTATAAATGATTTAGAAACCTCCGAACTTGCTTCTTTGAATCTTCCTCCTCCTGTTCCCAAAATTGGATTTTCTGTAAGTAGAGGAAGGCTGAGTTTATAGATCCAATATCTTTGGTTTTCGGGTGTTTGTATCTCTGTGAGTTGGGCGAGTGTTCTCTGTAATAACCAATTCCTTTGGTAGAAGAATCGAATAGTCACTCCGAGTACGATCAAAACTGCGATTACAATTGAGGCTCGCGCCATAGTAATCCTAGGAAATTTACCGGAGAAATCTTTCCATTTGCTCAGAATAAAATAAACTGTTACTGCAAGAACTCCAAGCCATGCGGACTTGCTTTGGTTGAGTAAAAATACCCAGAATGCAAATAAAAGTAGAATGCTAAAAACCGCTGCGAGTTTTAGATCCTTCTTCTTTATCTTTTGTAAAACAAGAAGTGCAAGTCCCGGAATATAAAAAGAAATTAATCCACCATAGGTCAAATGAGTGTTCATTAACCCGATCGGAAGATAAGTTTCTAAGCCGAAAAGTGGCCCTGCAGGATGTTGTCTTCTATCTCCTGGAGCCGGAGTAAAACCGTTGGAGATATATTTTCCAAGTCTATATTCGCTGAAAACGGATGCGATGCCTGAGATCAAAACTAGAATAAAAGAGATCCAAAGATATTTATAGATCAGATTTCTATTTTTTTCTTCTGAAGAATGTACGGCGGCGATCGGAAATAAGATCGAGAGCCAGAAATCTCCTGCTTCCGACTGTCTTGCAAATGTTTTCCAGAAATTGGAATATTCTACCCAATGATACAAAGATGAAATGAATACAAGAGAGTACGCTCCTAAAATAAATCCCCAGGGCAGAAGATAATTTTTGACCTTTTGGAAATTCTCCTTTGGGGAGAATATAAAACAGAAAATGCTTAGGCCCGCCAAGATTTGAGACGCGGAAACGGAAAGTGGAAACGCTGCTAAAAATAATAATAAGGAATAAAAGGAGATCTTTCCGGAGGTCTCGGAAATCCTAGAAAAGAAGGTATCTTTCACAAGGCCCCAGACTTTCCTTTTCCTCTCAGATTTCCAGAAAAAACCGCTGACAAAGAAGGAAAACCTACTATTTTAGGAATTCATTCGCTTCCGCGAATTCTAACTTATGGCAGAATCCGTTAAAACCAAGGAATCTTCTTCCCCTAAAAAAAAGAAATCTAAGACTAAGGCACCTCTCAGCAGAAACGAGGTCCGGGAAAGATTTCTAAAAAAACTTTCAGTTGCGATCATCACTTATAATGAAGAGGCGAATATCGGGGATTGTATCAAATCCTGCAGGGATATTGCGGACGAGATCATCGTTTTAGACTCCAATAGCACTGACAAAACCAAAGAGATCAGCGAGTCCTTTCCCGAGGTAAAATTCTCTTCCCAGAATTTTAAGGGACATGTGGAACAGAAGAATGACGCGATCTCTCTCTGTAAGAACGAATGGATCCTGTCTTTGGATGCGGATGAACGTCTAAGTGAAGAACTCCAAAATTCTCTTCGTACTTTTTTAGAAAGCCCTGAAGATCCTTCTTTGAACGGACTTAAAGTTTCCAGACTGACTTTCCATATGGGAAGGTTTATCCGTTTTTCGGGATGGTATCCTCAAACCAAGTATCGAATCATTCGAAAGTCAAAGTCCAAATGGATGGGTGAAAATCCTCATGACTATCTAGTGGTAGAGGGGAAGGGCAAAAAGATAAAAGGGGATATATTACATTATAGTTTTGCGGACCTTTCCCAACAAGTAGATACGATCAATAAATTCTCATCTATCGTTTCCTGGACCCGTTGGAAGAAGAATAAAAAATTCTCCCTGGCCCGCACGATCACAAAACCATTCGGAAAATTTGTAGAAATTTATTTTTTCAAATTAGGTTTTTTGGATGGATTCCCCGGATTTACGATCGCAATCTCTTCTGCATATTCCACTTTTCTAAAAGAAGCAAAGGTCTACGAAATGGGGAAAAAATTGATAGAACGCCCTTCCAATCTCCGAAAAGATTACGGGAACTAAGATGGCCAAGGGCAAACAAAAATCAAGGTTTTGGAGTAAGTTCTTTTTCTGGAGAAAGAAAAAGAATGTCTCAGCCGAAACCGAAAAGGAAGCAGTTAGAGATAGCCGAGGTTATACCTGGGAATTAAAAGACCTAAGAGAAAAGGCGGACCGCTTTTTTGTGACCCGTAAAAAATCTTCCGGAGTTATTTTTGAAAATCCATCTCTTAAGCTTACCAAAAACAACCGCAATCTGTTCCGTCTAGAAGGTAAGGAAAAATCAGGTAGAGAGTATTCTTTGGTTGTTTCAACCGGAAACTATCTAACGGAGCAAGGTGATAAGATCAGCGGAGTGATTTTTTTAGGAGAGGCTGATCTAAACCGACTTTTGAGTGGGGACCATAAGAGTCTAAAAAGCATCTTATCAGGGATCAATACCCCGAATTGGGATGAAGAGTCTTGGGCCGTTTTACAAGAAGAGCCTGACCTAAAACGTTCTGTAGATTCCTGGAAAGAGATCTTAACTTGGGATCCAATTTGGAAGCAGCAAATATTGATTAATCTCAGGCCGAGCACAATCGCAGTGTTACTCGTCTTTTTAGGAAAAGAATTCGAAGATGTTTTCCAAGCAAATTCTTCTGAAAGAGTGAAGCAGATCGTTTCTAAAGAACTGTATTTTTTAAACGTAAGCGGGAATAGGAATTCTCCGCATTCCGAAAATTTGACACTGTATGAATTTGATTCGGCCAAAAAGGATTTTGAGTCAGTGCTCTCTAAAATTCGGTCTAAAAAGGATAAATGAGAATGAACTTAAAAGAAATCGCATCCAAACAGATCCAGGACTCTATTGAGACTAAAAAAGCAGTATTGGATACACTTCTTCCGGAGATTGAAGAAGCGGGTAAAATTGCTTCTGAAGTATTAAAAAAAGGAAATACGATCCTATTTTGCGGAAACGGTGGTTCTTCTTGTGATGCTTCTCATATCGCAGCAGAACTTGTGGTCCGTTATAAATCCGGAAATGAAAGAAGAGCGCTTCCTGCATTGGCATTGAATGCCGACTCAGCAGTTCTCACCGCTTGTTCCAACGATTACGGATATGAGTTTGTATTTTCTCGTCAGGTAGAAGCTTTTGGAAAACCGGGTGATCTACTTGTAGGACTTTCCACCAGCGGAAATTCCAAAAACGTGATCGCGGCCTTGGAATCAGCTAAAAAGATCGGGATGAAAACGATCTCTTTTTTAGGTGGAGACGGTGGAAAGATGAAAGGAATGGCGGACTTGGATCTGATCATTCCTAGAAAAGAAACTGCACGTATCCAAGAGTCCCATATTCTGATAGGTCATATTGTTTGTTCGATTGTAGAATATGAACTCTTTCAGTTAGGATAAAACTTGGAGAGAGAATCATCCGAGACTATTCTTTCTATACAAGGCCTGAATGTAAAAATTGGGTCTTCTACTATTCTCAAAAACTTCGATTTCCAAATTTCTAAAAAAGAAGTTCATGCACTTGTGGGAGAATCCGGAAGCGGAAAATCCACTTTTGCAAGCACAGTACTCGGACTTCTAAATGAAGAAGCTTCCGTAACCTGGGAAAAATTTAGTATCTTCTCGCAAAATATACCAAGCGGAGATTTTTCTCTTTGGAAAAATTGGCGGGGAAAACGGATCAGTCTTATCCCTCAAACTGCAGCGATTGGTCTGCATCCATTTTTAAGCATTGGATCTCAGATCCTGGAATATTTTTCTGTCATCCAACCGGAATTTGCAAACCCGGAAACTGGAATTCGACTCCTAAAAGAATTCGGACTTTCCGATCCGGAGGCGTCTTGGAAGGCGAGGCCACATCAACTTTCCGGCGGAGAAAGACAGAGAATTTTAGTATTACTTTCGGTGTATTCCGGAGCGGAGCTGATTTTGGCAGACGAGCCCACGTCTGCTCTAGATCCGACCACGGGAAAGTCGATCCTGGATCTATTAAGGACCAGAGTGAAAGATCTGGGAGCAGGGCTTCTATTTATCAGCCATGATCTTAGTTCTGCCAGGGAGTTAGCCGATACTATAACTGTGATGAAAAGCGGAGAAAAATTGGAGACCCTAAAAAGTCCAAATGGGGCTTGGGAGCCGCATTTGGAGTATTCCAGAAAACTGTTTACTTTGGATGAAAATCCCGCTTAAATTGCAAAACCTTATGATCCGATCCTTCTTCATACACTTTCTGATCTTAGCGGCTTTCGTATATCCTTCGTTTGTCGGGGCGGAAAGTATACATTTAGAAGAATATGATATTTCCAGATATCCTAAAGTAGAATTGAAACTGAAGACAGGTAAGGGAGTATCCTTGGATCAGGAAATACTCACTGTCGCCGAACAAAAAGAAAATCGTTCTAGAAGAGTGGTTGGCCCTCTCAAGATCCATAGACCTGAAGGCACAAGACCGATCCATATTTATCTGATCACTCAGATGACGAACTCCTTCGATCATAATGTACAAGCCACAGAGATCTTAAAGACAATTGTAGAAAGAGCGGATTCCGCAGATAGGTTCAGCTTCGTATTTTTTACGGATGATGTATTCTTCTCCAAAGACGACTTAAACAAATCTGACGCTTTGAAAGAAGCGAAGGTCCCAGGCGGGAAATCCAATCGGAATACTTCTGCCAACCTGGACTATGTTTTCCAAAAGATCTCTCCTCGTCTAAAAGATACCGATTATATTCTGACCATCTTTTATGACCAGGACCTTATCCCTTCCAACGAGGCTCAGAATGGGGAATATACTCCGAATATTCCTATCCAAGTTCTTTCTTATCCATCCAATGGTGCAAAGTTTTTGGCCAAAAGATACGGTGGGACATTCTATTCATTAAATAGCCCTGATTTTAGGACCCAAGTTTTCGGAGACCTGGATTATTTCAGAAAAGAACCATGGTCCCTGGTGTATGAGTCTCCTTTCCAAGACGAATGGCAGTTCCAAGGAAGCGGAAATTTGGAAGTAGAACTGGAGACCAGAAATTCCAGACGACTCAGCTTTTCTTATGATCTTCCCTTCCGTACAAGACTTGCAGTTTTCTTATTACACCCTTCTATCTTTCTTCCTAGTTTTACTTTCTTATTAATTCTTACTTTGGTGGCTCTAATTGTAGTTCTGAAAAAAGGAAAAAAGTATCCTCCTGAAGGAACTGTAAGTCCGGAAGAGAGACTTCATACGATTGAGTTCGAACAAGACGCTTACCGCAAAATGTACGGTAACCAGTACCAGCTTGTGTATTCGGAAGAAGACAGGATCGAAACGGAAAGGGCAGCTCCTGTTGCTCTCAAAGAATTCGAACAAGGGGAATCGTATGAAAAGGCCACTCTTGTTTTTAAAGAAGGAAGAAATCCAGGGAAACAATACTCACTTGCAAGAGCGGAAACCAATATAGGGAATTCCGACCTTTGTGATTTGGTCTTATACGAACAATCTGTCAGTAAAAATCATGCAAGGATCAGAAAGGTCCGTAATCGTTATATTTTATACGATCTGGTTTCCGAATCCGGAACATTCTTGAACGGCAAAAAAATTCTGAGACCAAGGATCTTGTACGATTTTGACGAGATTGGAATCGGCAAGGCTCTACTCGTTTTCCGAGGCAAATGATAGATTCGCGGCCTTCTTCCCGGAACCTTCTTTACGAAAAACCCCTGATTTTTAGCATGGAAGAGAGCTTCCGTAAGGAAGTCTAATCTTTACTCTTGAATTACCCCCTGGGGGATCTGCGCACCATGAAAACGATGTTCGAAAAAATCTGGGAAGACCATTTGGTCGGTGAATTGGACGGAGGGTCTTATCTTCTTTATATAGATAGACATCTCATCCATGAGGTAACGAGTCCCCAGGCTTTCGATGGTATTCGTATGGCAGCCAGAAAGGTCCGCCGTCCGGAAGCTACTTTTGCTACCATGGACCATAACGTATCCACTCGGATCCGTGACCTGGAATTGGCTGATCCAATCTCTGCCAATCAGATGAAAACTCTTATCAAGAATTGTAATGAGAACGGTATTACTCTTTATGATCTAAATCACCCTGACCAAGGGATCATACATGTGATCGCTCCTGAGATGGGACTCACTCATCCGGGTATGACTATTGTTTGTGGGGACTCTCACACTTCTACTCATGGTGCGTTCGGAGCACTTGCTTTCGGGATCGGAACTTCCGAAGTGGAACATGTGCTTGCCACCCAGACTCTTTTACAAAGAAGAGCAAAGACAATGGAGATCAGAGTAGATGGTCAACTTTCTCCTCATGTAACCGCTAAGGACATCGTTCTTGCGATCATCGGAAAGATCGGTACTGGCGGAGCAACAGGATACGTAATCGAATATAGAGGATCTGCAATTTCTTCCCTCAGCATGGAAGCTCGTATGACAGTTTGTAATATGTCTATCGAGGCGGGTGCAAGAGCGGGACTGATCGCTCCTGACCAAACCACTTTTGATTATCTAAAAGAAAAAGATTTCGCACCTAAAGGTGCTGAATGGGATCTGGCTGTCCAAAGATGGAAACGTTATGTGACAGATGATGGAGCAAAATTTGATACTAGCATAGTATTAAAAGCGGAAGAGATAGCTCCTCAAGTGACTTGGGGAACTTCTCCAGGCCAAGTAGTTCCTGTAACCGGTATTGTTCCTGATCCAAAAGATGCACCTGACGCTGTAGAAAAGATCAGTATCGAAAACGCACTCAAATATATGGACCTGAAACCTGGACAAAAGATGCAAGATGTCTTTGTGAATAAGGTATTCATCGGTTCCTGCACAAACTCTAGGATCGAAGATCTAAGAGTGGCTGCGACTACCGTAAAAGGTAAGAAGGTTTCCAACAAGGTTCAGGCGATCGTAGTTCCCGGTTCCGGAAGAGTGAAACGCCAAGCAGAAGCGGAAGGACTGGATAAAATTTTTATAGAAGCGGGCTTCGAATGGAGACAACCGGGTTGTTCCATGTGCCTCGCTATGAATGACGACGTTTTACAACCGGGAGACAGGTGTGCTTCTACTTCCAATCGTAACTTCGAAGGAAGACAGGGAAAAGGCGGAAGAACTCACCTAGTCGGTCCTGCAATGGCTGCCGCTGCCGCAGTCGAAGGACATTTTGTAGATATTCGGAACTGGAAATAAGGATACTGACTCATGAAACCCTTTACTCAACACGAAGGTTTAGCGGTCCTAATTGATCGCCCAAATATAGATACGGATGCAATCATCCCTAAACAATTTTTAAAGAAGATAGAACGTACCGGTTTCGGAGTTCATCTATTCCATGACTGGAGATATCTGGACGACGAGGGAACCAAACCGAATCCTGAATTCAGTCTGAACCAAGACAGATATAAAGGCGCTTCCGTCCTTGTAACCAGAGACAATTTCGGATGCGGTTCTTCCAGAGAGCATGCTCCTTGGGCATTGGAAGATTTCGGATTTAGAGCGATTATTGCTCCTTCTTACGCTGATATTTTTTACAATAATTGTTTCAAAAACGGTATGCTTCCGGTTGTTTTAAAGCCGGAAGAAGTGGACGAAATTTTCAAGATCGTGGATAAGACTCCGGGGGCCAAAATTAAGATCGATCTGGACAAACAGAATGTGATCAGTCCTTCCGGAAACGTTTATAATTTTGAAGTGGACTCTTTCCGTAAGTATTGTTTATTCAATGGTTTGGACGATATCGGTTTAACTCTACAGCATGCTGCGGAGATCTCTACTTATGAAGAGAAAAACCGAAAAGATGTTCCTTGGTTGTACGCTTCTCATAAGTAATTTTCTAAATCACACAGGACTCTAGAAGACTATGTTCGACGAAATTTCTCGCTCTATAGATGAATTCGGCAATAGCCTTCTGGGGGCTTTGAATAATGTTCAAAATGCTTTCGGAAGAGAGCTAAGTGTAGCTAAACCGATCAAGGAGAATGTTCTCCAAATGATCGGAAATACTCCTCTGATCCGATTGAATCAGATCGGTTCTCATATTCCGAATGTGGAAATTTATCTAAAAGCAGAGTTCTGTAATCCTACAGGAAGTGTAAAAGATAGGACTGCACTTTCTATGGTTCTTGCTGCAGAAAGAAGAGGGGAACTGAAACCTGGCGGTTCTATTTTCCAAGCCGGTTATAATACTACCGCAATCTCTCTTGCTTGGATCTCTACTCTTCGTCAATACAAGTTCAAAGTATTTTTAGCTCCTGATACGGATCAGGAGAAGATCAAAGAATTAAAATCTTACGGTGCTAGTGTCGAAGTTGTACAACTTGCAAAAGGTAACTGGGACGATTCTCTTTTGGAAACTGCAAAGGCAGCTAAAGACAGAGAGAAAAACAGCGTGATCCTGAACGAGTTCAAAGACATGGCAAACACAAATGCACATTTCTTATTTACTGGGCCTGAGATTTGGAGAGATCTTGCCGGGAATGTGGATGCGTTTGTTGCGGGAGGTGGTTCCGGTGGAACTCTTTCCGGTGTAGGAAGATATTTAAAGAGTAAAAAACCTTCTTTGAGAGTGATTATGGGAGTGAGTAAAAATTCCCGCTTCATCCGCAAAATGATCCAAGGTGATTCCAGCATCCGACTTCCAGAATCTTTCGATCCAAAGGTAACCGACCAGTACATTGGAGTGGATAGGGATGAGGCTCTTCGTTATCAATCGGAACTTTATCAGAAAGAAGGTATTTTTGCGGGACTGACTACCGGTACCACACTTGCTTCTGCTATCCATTATGCGGAAAGTCTTCCTACTCGTGAGGACCAAAAAACTCCAAGCTATAAGATCGTAGTACTTTCTCCTGACCGACTCTAATTGGAATGGAAGGATCTTATTATTCCGCCTTACGTGAATCTTTAAAAAAAGAAAGAAAGGCGGAGCTGGATAAGTATAAGGAAGAAATTTCCTCCTCCGATCTAAACAAAAGAGTCCAAGACGGATTCACAGTATTTCCATTGGTATTCGAAGACGCAGAATTAAGCGCTGACGGAAACTGGAAAGTTTTACTCAAACCCACTAAATCCAAAAATATTCCTGAACTATTCAGACCTGGAACACCGGTCCGGATCGTAAAAGAATCGGAAGAATATATCTCCGTTTTACTCAAAGCAAACGAAGATTCGTATTTAGTTTATATGGAAGAAGTTCCAGACTGGGTAGAAGAGGGTAAACTTGCTCTGGAAATTCTTCCTGACGAAACAAGTTTTAAGGAATGGGATCGCGCCTTGGAAAAAGTGATCTCCGCTAAAAAAGGTTCCAGAGAAAAATATTTTGCGGATCTATTCTCCAATCAATTAGAAGTTACTAAACCGAATTTTAAACCTCTTTCTAATCTTCCTGAGTCACTCAACGATTCCCAAAAGAGAGCAGTATCTGCAATCTTACAGACGGAAGATTTTATTTTAGTCCATGGTCCGCCTGGGACGGGTAAAACTAAAACGATAGTAGAAGCGATCAGACTACTGGCCTCCGACGGTAAAAGGATACTTGCATCCGCTCCTACGAATTCAGCCTCAGATCTACTTGTAGAATCATTGGAAAAACTGAAAGTTCCAGTTCTAAGGATCGGTCATCCTGCCAGGATACATCCTGATATTATCCAAAATTCTTTGGAGATGAAATTGAATCATTCTCCGGAAGCAAAACTGATAGAAAGAGATAGAAAAGAAATCCAGGAATTACTGAAAAAGGCACGCAAATACAAAAGAAGTTTTGGCAAAGAAGAAGCGGAAGAAAGAAGAAGTCTCTATAAAGAAGCGGATTCTTTGCGAAAAAGTATCAAAGAAAGACAGAAGGTGCTCATCCGATATCTGTTGGAGTCCCATCCGGTGATTGTATGCACACATACCGGAGCTTCTTCTTACCAATTACATAATTTAGAATTTGATTATGCAATTTTAGACGAGGGAAGCCAGGCGATTGAACCTTCTTCTTGGATACCAATCTTAAAAGCGGATAAGTTTGTGATCGCAGGTGATCCGTTCCAACTTCCTCCGACGGTGATCTCAGAAGATCCACTGCTTAAGGTTTCCTTAATGGAGAGGCTTCTTCCTGTTTTCCAGGACAAGGAAAGGGTATTTCTTTTGGACACTCAGTATAGAATGACTGATCCGATCCAAACTTTCCCGAATTTAAAGTTTTATGAGAATCGACTCAAATCAGGATTAGATCAGAAACTTAGAGAAAAAGTGCCCTTTGATTCAGGAGAACCATTCGGTTCCAGTTTGGTTTTCTTAGATAGTTCCGGGACGGACACTGCTGAGGAAAATTCGGAAGGAAGTTTAGGAAATCCTTGGGAAGCAGAGTTCACAGTAAATATAGTGAAGAAGATCCTAAATTCCGGATGGGATCCCAAAAATCTGATCCTTCTTTCTCCTTACAGATACCAAAGATATTTACTCAAACAAAAACTGGAAGAAATACTTCCGGAATATTCTTCTCAGCTAGAAGTAGAAACTGTGGATTCTTTCCAAGGAAGAGAATCTGATGCTGTGGTTTTCAGTTTGGTCCGTTCTAATCCGGAAGGACAGATCGGATTTTTGTCTGAGACAAGAAGATGGAATGTGGGAATGACCAGAGCTAAAAAACTTTTAGTGATGGTTGGAGACGGTTCTACTTTAGGACAAAACGAATTTTTTAAAGATCTACTCGAGACTGTGGAATTAGCTGGAGAGCTTAGGACTGCCTGGGAATTTTTAGACTAAAACTTACCAGCTAAACTTTTTTCGGATCGGAAAATATAATAATGCGATCCAAACCAATGTAAAGCTTACATGCGAGATCAAAATATGTGAAGGATCTTGGACAGGGCAGACAAATTTCAGACCTAGATTAGAACTTGCTAATAAAAGGTTTAAGAATAAAAATCCGGAAAGTCCAGGCCTGGAACTTGCCATGGTCCTTAAAATAAACCAAGCTCCGGCTCCGAATAAAATTGAAGTTGTTGCTAAGATTACCGAGCAAAGCCCTACATGAACATGGGCCGGACCTTCTTCCGTAAAAAAGCGGCTTAGAATAAAAACGGTCCAGACGAATAGAAAAGCGCCCGCAGTCCAAAAGATCCAAGCGGAAGTTTCCTCAGGGAAGGCTAGTTTGCTTAATAGATAAGCCGAAACAACTCCCCAAAATAATAATAATGCAGGCTCCGGCCACCAGCCTGGAAAAGCGTTCGTGCGGCCTATTAAGTTGGAAACGGACCACCCAAGTGCAATTCCTAAAACTACTAAACCCAAACAAGAAAGGAAAAGTGTATAAATGTTCAGGCTTCCCTTTTCCAGGCTAGAACTCAATGTTTGGATCAGTTTTTTGGTTTTGTCCGATTCTGAATATGACATGTGTCCTCCTGGTAGATTTTCCGCTTTAATATAAGAAAGATTGGACATCCTTAAAAAATCCAGTCCAATAGCTATTCTTTATACGACTCATTAATTCATTCGAGTCAAACTGCATAAGGTTACATGGCGGAAAAGCAAGATATCTGGCAAATTCTTTCGGAAAGAATGCGCTTAGCCCAAGAAGGAGATTCCAAGGAATACGAACTCCTACTTTCCAAATGCAGGGAAATTTTAAACAATCATTTGAGCTCTAAGGTTCGTGACAAGGAAGATCGGGAGGACCTGATCCAGGACATTCTGATCGGTATCCATAAGGCCAGGGCCACCTATCGAAAGGAAAAGCCGTTTGCACCCTGGTTTTTCTCCATCGCAAGATATAAGACCATAGACTATATTCGCAGGAAAGGGACTCGTGACAGGATCGTCTCTACAGAGATGGAAGGTTTTGCCCAGGAAGAAAAAACTTCTATAGAGGACAAGTGGGAGGTACAACAAGGACTGGAGTCCTGGCTAAACGTCTTAGAGCCTAGGCAGAGAAGGATCCTGACCATGGCAAAGCTGGAGGGAAAATCGGTCAGAGAGATTTCCGAAACAACCGGACTTTCCGAATCCAATGTAAAAGTGATCGTTCATCGTTCTCTGGAAAAGTTAAAACGATTTTTTTCCGAGTCTGAGAGAACGATAGAAGGCTCAAAAACGTCCAAGAAATAGAAAATGCCCGGTAAAACGAAGATCACCAGGATACTGTCGCTCCGAGAAATTTCGGCGGAGGATTGGAATCTTTTGGGAGATCCTGAAAATCCTTTTTCAAATCATGAATTTTTACATTCTCTGGAACTTTCTTCCTGCGTAGGCGGAAGGACCAGTTGGCATCCGGAGTATTGGGTGGCGGAAGACGAGGATGGGATCCATTCTTCTCTTCCTTTTTATCATAAATACGATTCTTATGGTGAGTATATTTTCGATCATTCCTGGGCAAATTTTTTCTCTCAGAATGGACTTTCTTATTATCCTAAAGGTCTCGTAGCCTATCCATTCACTCCGGTGAACGGTAAAAAAATATTCAGAAGAAATAATGTATCCGCGGAAGAAGCGTTGGATGTACTACTTCCACCGTTACTCGAAAATGCAAAGACAGAAGGACTCTCCAGCATCCATTTTCTTTTTTTAGAGGAAGAAGAAGCAAAAGCTTTAGAGAAAAGAGGATTTTCCACTCGGATCACCCATCAATTCCATTGGAAGAATAGAGGATATACTAGTTTCGAAAATTTTCTGGGAGATTTCAGATCCAAGAAGAGGATGCAGATCAAAAAGGAAAGAGAGACCGTAAAAGGATCCGGGATCCGGATCTTATGCAAAGAAGGTAAGGAAATTTCGGAGAAGGATATGGATTCCATCTATTCCTTTTATACGGAGACCTATTCCAGAAAATGGGGATCTCCTTATTTAAATCGCAAATTTTTTAAGATCATTTTGGAGAAGTTTTCCCAAAATCTGGTATTATTTTTAGCGGAGAAGGACGGAGACACGATAGGCGGAACATTCAACTTAAAAAAGGGAAAGAAGTTGTACGGTAGATACTGGGGTTCCTCCGCACATTATCCTTTTCTACATTTCGAATGTTGTTATTATGCTCCTATAGAATATGCGATCAAGAACGGTTTCGAGATCTTTGAAGCAGGAGCGCAGGGAGAGCAGAAGTTTTTACGAGGATTTCCTGCAGTTCCTACATATAGCTCTCATTTTATTTTCCATGACCAGGCTCGAAATGCGATTGAACGTTTTTTAGAAAGCGAAAGAATGCATATGCAGGAAATGATAAGGGAAACCAATCAATCTTCTCCATTGAAGGATGAACCGGTCCGGGGAGAATCCGAAGACAAATGAGCGATCTAAAAACGGAAGAACAGGTTCTCACAAAGGAGAAACTGAAACTTAAAAAGCCGGCCAAATATAGGGTAGTGATCTTAAACGATGATTATACTCCTATGGAATTTGTGGTTTGGATACTTCGCGTGGTGTTTTATCGGACCCAGGTCGAGAGCGAACAAATTATGCTGCAGGCACATACTACCGGAAAGGCTCTTTGTGGAGTCTATTCTCATGATGTTGCCAGAACTAAAGTGAACGAGACCCATATGCTTGCGGAGGAACATGGCCATCCTTTGCATTGCCAGATGGAAATTGAAGAGGGGGAAGAATCATGACATTATCCGAAGAACTAGAAAAATCTCTCAACCAAGCGAGAACGGAAGCACTTAAGAGAAGAAACGAATACATCACTCTTGAGCATATTCTTCTTTCCTTAACTTATGATCCTGTTGCAGCGGAAGTTCTTCTTGCCTGCGGTGCGGATCTGGATCAGTTGCGTTCCGAATTAAAAGAATATTTGGATACTGAAATGGAATCGGTTCCGGAATCTTTTGGGGAGATAGAGCCTGAATACACGATCGGCGCTCAAAGAGTACTTCAATTGGCCGCGTTCCATGTGCAGTCCACAGAAAAGAAAAAATTGGACGGAGGTTATGTACTCGCTTCCTTGTTCAGGGAAGATCAGTCTCATGCGGTTTTCTTTTTGGGAAGACAGGATATTTCCCGCTTCGATGTTGTGCGTTATATTTCTCACGGGATCAAAAAGTCGGGGGAGAAGGTAGGTGATGGAACTCCTACAGACGAAACTTCTAAAAAACAAAGTGGAGATGCTTTGGCGGATTTCTGTGTGAATTTGACTGAAAAAGCAAGCCAAGGTAAATTAGATCCTTTAGTCGGAAGAGCAGAAGAGCTCGAAAGGACCATTCATATTCTTGCAAGAAGAAGGAAAAATAATCCAATCTTTGTAGGAGATGCGGGAGTAGGAAAAACCGCAATTGTAGAAGGTCTGGCTTTACAGATCGTAAACGGAAAAGTCCCGGATGTATTAAAAAATACGAAAGTATATTCTTTGGATATGGGGCTTCTACTCGCAGGAACCAAGTTCAGAGGAGAATTCGAGGAAAGGCTGAAGAATGTAGTTCAGGCAATTTCTTCCGATCCGGACAATGTATTATTTGTGGATGAGATCCATACTATTATAGGTGCCGGCGCTGTTTCCGGTGGATCTTTAGATGCTTCTAATCTTCTGAAACCCGCACTTTCAAACGGGGAACTTCGTTGTATCGGAACCACAACATATAAAGAATATAAGGCGATTTTCGAGAAGGATCATGCACTTTCTAGAAGATTCCAGAAATTAGAAGTAAACGAGCCGAGTGTAGAAGAGACTATCCAGATCTTAAAAGGTCTTCTTCCTAAATACGAACAATTCCATTCCGTAAAATATTCTCAGCAAGCTGTAGAAGAAGCGGCAAAACTTGCAGAGAGGTATATCTTAGATCGTAAACTTCCGGACAAAGCAATCGACCTGATAGACGAGGCCGGAGCAAAAGTAAAACTTAGAGAAAGTTCCAAGTCCAAGATCGTGAGTGTAAAAGAAATAGAAGAACTAGTATCGAAAATTTCTAAAATTCCTCCACGAACAGTGAAGGCAGACGATCGAGAAAAGCTCAAGAATTTAGATGAAGAATTAAAAGGTAAAATTTACGGCCAGGACAAGGCGGTCGTGGAACTCGTCCAGGCGATCCGACTTTCCAGAAGTGGACTTTCCGAGCCAGGAAAACCCGTGGGTTCATTCTTATTCGCAGGCCCTACAGGTGTGGGTAAAACTGAATTATCTAAACAACTCGCAGCCATATTAGGTGTGGAATTCATCCGATTCGATATGAGCGAGTATATGGAGAAACACACTGTCTCTAGACTCATCGGTTCTCCTCCAGGTTATGTTGGTTTCGAACAAGGCGGTCAATTGACGGACGCGATCGTTCGTACTCCTCATTGTGTTCTTCTATTGGATGAGATAGAAAAAGCCCACGAAGATATTTACAATATTCTTTTGCAGATCATGGACCATGCGACTCTCACTGATAATAACGGCAGGAAGGCCGATTTTAAGCAGGTCATTCTGATCATGACCACAAATACCGGTGCCAGAGAAAGAGCCTCTAATCCATTAGGATTCGATAATACTGCTTTGACCGATAGAGGCTTAAAAGCCATCGAAAAACAATTCTCTCCGGAGTTTAGGAACAGGCTGACCGCAGTGATAGAATTCGCATCTCTGGATGAGGGAACCGTTTCTAAGGTTGTGCGCAAACAGTTAGAACTTCTGGAAGTAAGATTGAAAGAGAAAAGTATCCAACTTCATTACGGAGAGGATGTTCTACTTTGGATCGCTAAAAAATCTTACGATCCATTATTCGGGGCAAGGCCCGTCCAACGCTGGATTGATTCCAATATTTCCAAAAAGCTCTCGGAAGAGATATTGTTCGGAGAATTAAAAAACGGCGGGGATGTGAATTTGGAAATACAAAACGAGGAACTGAAATTAGTCTTCCGTTCTAGAGAAAAATAATGTCTTTTAGAACGGTTAGACCTAATCCCAAAAGTTTCTTCATACTTTCTATTTTACTTCTTCTTGTTTTCGGATCTTGCAAGAAAAATGTACTATTCATCGAAGGCAGAGAAGTTTCTACCCAGAACCTTGTAGCTCCTAAATTCGGGATCGATCCCAACACTTTGTTTGCGGAATCCAAGAAGATCATGATCTCTACGGATTCGATAGACGCCTCTAAAGTAGGACTGGAGATCTACAAAAAGGGAGGAAATACGATAGATGTGGCCGTCGCTTCTTCCTTTGCGGTTTCCGTTACTCGTCCTTCTTCCACAGGGATAGGCGGGGGCGGATTTTTAGTATATCATCATGCCAAATCCGGAAAGTCGTATGCTTTTGATTTCAGGGAAAGGGCGCCTTCTTTAGCAAATCGTAATATGTATAAGGGCCGCCCCAAGGAAGAGTCCTTACTCGGATATAAATCCGTAGGCGTTCCTGGAATGGTGGCCGGTCTTGTGCAGATCCATAAAAAGTTCGGAAAACTTCCCTTAAAGGATGTTTTGGCCCCGGCGATACGTTTGGCAGAAGAAGGATTTGTAGTGTATCCGGATCTTTCCGAGGCAATCCAAGAATCTGAACAAGACATGAGTCCCGGGATGAAAAAGATCTTTGTACCAGGTGGAAAAATACCTGAAGCGGGAGAGCTGTTTGTTCAGAAGGATCTGGCAAAAACTCTTAGGATCATTTCCGAAACAGGGGACAAGGACTTTTATGCCGGCGAGATCGCTAAGGCACTCTCACAAGAGGTCTCTTCCAACGGTGGAGCTATTCATTGGACAGATCTCAAAAGTTATAAAGTAAGAGAAGAAAAACCTTTAGAGATTACATACCGAAATTATAATATTCGGACAATGTTCCCTCCTTCCTCCGGAGTTCATCTTTTTACGATGTTAAAGATGCTGGAAACGAAAGAACTTCATTCTATGTTCGATTTTTCCCAAAGCGATTATTATCATTTCTTGGCGGAAGTTATGAGAAGGGGATACTCGGATCGTGCGGTCCTGGGAGGAGATCCGGGATTTACAAAGATACCTGTAGAAACTTTGATCTCTTCCGACTATGCAAAGGAAAAAATTTCAGACTTCAATCCAAGTAAGGCGACACCTAGTTCCACTTACTTAAGCAGATTGAATTTAAAGGCGGAGTCTCCTCAGACCACTCATATATCGGTAGTGGATGAGGAAGGAAACGCTGTTTCTACCACACATTCCATCAATTATAGATTCGGTGCAGCAGTTGTGTTGGAAGGATATGGTTTTGTTCTAAATGATACGATGGATGATTTTAGCCGTTCTCCTGGAGAGCCTAATGTCTATGGTTTGATCGGCGCGGAGGCTAATTCTATTCAGCCGGGAAAAACTCCTTTGAGCTCCATGTCCCCTACCATCGTTCTGAAAAATGGGGAGACATTTTTGGTAACAGGTGCCCCAGGCGGTTCTTATATAGTAAATGCGGTTTTACAATCCATATTATTTACATTAGATCTAAATTTGACCTTATATGAATCCGTAGCAAGGGGAAGGATCCATCACCAATTCTTTCCTGACGCACTTTCGATCGAAGGGCCTGCGACCGATACCGCTACTTTCAATCAGCTAAAGGCAAAAAAACACGAGGTAAGGCTCGGTAATAATATGGCAAAACTGTTCTGTGTAAAAAGAGAAAATGGAATATTGTACGGTGCTGCGGATCCAAGGGGAGATGGGATCCCTCTGGGCGAATAATATTAAAAAAAAGAATTAGGAATATAAAATGAATCGATCCGCCAAAACTCCGGTATGTCCGAATCTGCGTCATGCTGTAAAAGCAAAACACGGTTTGGAAAAGGAAAGTATGCGTATTTTTTTCGACGGAAAAATTGCGACTACTCCTCATCCGGAATCCTTAGGTTCCAGTCTTACAAACCATTTTATCAAGACTGATTTTTCGGAACCACAACTTGAATTTGCTACGAATCCTAGGCCTAGGATTGAGGCAATCGTAAGGGAATTGCAAGATCTGCATATTTTCACTTCCAGGCATTTGAAAGAAGAATGGATCTGGCCTTTTAGTATGCCTCCCATTCTTCCTAAAGAAGATAAGGAGATTCCTTTAGGACAATACGGTCATTCTTTTTCGGGAGAATGGAAAACAGTCTATAGAAACGGTTTAGGTCTTCGTTATGGAAGAAGAATGCAGACAATCTCAGGTGTTCATTATAATTTTTCTTTTTCGAATCTGTTCTTAAAACAAATTTTAGGAAAAGAGATCCATGCATTCACCAAGGAAGAAATTTCGGAATTATATCTATCCGTTACCCGGAATTTTATGAGAAGAGTTCCGGAAATTTTATATTTAACCGGGGCTACTCCGGTTTTTGATGAGACATTTTTGCCGGTTCCGAGCGATTTCCCATTCGTAAAACATAAAGAACATACGTACTATGCTCCTTACGCTACTTCTTTGAGAATGAGCGAGATCGGATATACGAGCAAGGTCCAAGACGAGCTTCCTATCAATTATAATTCCTTAAAGGAATATATAAACGGAATGTGTTATGCCGTAAGTACTCCTTATGCTAAATACCAATCTTATGGTGAGATCCCGAACCAACTTAACGATCATTATTTGCAGATAGAGAACGAATTTTATTCTCCGATCCGCCCTAAGCAGATCCCTAAAAATGATGAAAGACCATTGGATGCTCTCCAAAGCAGGGGGATCCAATACATTGAGATCCGTTGTTTGGACCTCCAGCCTGAATCTCCTACGGGGATCCATAAGCCAAGTCTTGGTTATATACAGATGGTGCTGATTGATGGACTACTGAAGGAAAGTAAATCCATTGATCAGAAAGAAAAGCTCAGGATCCGAGAAAATACAAAACGTGTCATTTGGGAAGGCAGAAAACCCGGCCTAAAGGTTTTGGATGATCTTGGAGAAGAACAGGATTTCCTGACTAGAGGAAAAGAATTCACCCAAAGTCTTTTGCCGATTGCGGAGGAATTAGACCGTCATACTGGAAAAAGATTCTACCAAGAAATTCTAAATATAATGAATAAACGTTGGGAAGACGCTTCTTGCACTCCTTCCGGAAAACTAATGGATCGGATCATAAACGAGGGTTGGGAATTTAGGGATCTGGGAATACATCTCGCAAAAGAAAACTACAGAAACCAATCCCAGATGGAATTGACACCGGGTAAATTTGCAATGTTTGCAAAAGAAGTCCAAAGATCACTTTCGGAAAAAACTAAAATAGAAGAATCCGAAAAAGTAAAAAAGTATCCTACTGCAAGGATCTGTAACCATTGAAATATAAACTGGAAGCAGGACAAAAATTGGATCCGAACGAATTCATCTTAAAAGGATTCGAGGATCTGGAAATTTCCACACAGATCGTGATCCGAGACGCACTCAATAGAGGACTGGAAGTAGAAGTCTTGGATAGACCCAGTCATTTTATACGATTAAAAGGACAAGGGGTCACAAGGCTTGTAAAAGAGGCTTCCAAAACGGAACTGGATTCCTATATGACCTTTTTGGTCATGGAAAATAAGACCGTCACTAAACGTATTTTAGAAGAATCGAATATACTTGTACCTAAGGGAACTGCAGTTTCCGATCTAAATGCAGGATTGGAATTCTTAAATCAAAATTCCGATCGTAAGATGGTGGTAAAACCTGTTACTACCAATTTCGGGATCGGGATCAGCATTCTTCCACCTTCTTCTTCCCAAGAAGGAAAGAAGAAGGCACTGGAAATTGCACTTGGATTTTCGGAAACCGCCATCGTAGAGGAATTTGCAGAAGGGAATGAATACCGATTTTTAGTGATCGGGGACGAATGTGTAGCAGTATGCAATCGTATTCCCGCGAATGTAACAGGAGACGGCAAAAAGAATATTCGTGAATTAATAGAGGAAAAAAACTCGGACCCAAGAAGAGGAGTGGGGCATGTGACCCCTCTAGAAAAGATCAGACTGGATGATACCGAATTAAATGTACTAAAAGAATCCGGCAGAACTACTGATACGATCCCTGCAGCAGGTGAAACCGTTTTTGTACGTAAAAATTCAAATATCAGCACCGGCGGAGATTCAGTGGATGTAACGGATATCGCGCATTCTTCTTATAAAATATTGGCAGTACAAGCCGCAAAAGCCGTGGAAGCGAAAATTTGCGGTGTGGATATTATAGTAAAGAACCTGGAATCGGAAGGAGATTATAGGATCTTAGAACTAAACTTCAATCCTGTATTATATATTCATAATTATCCTTATTCAGGAAAGAATAGAAAAGTGGGAGAGAAAATTTTGGATGTATTAGGTTACAGTTCCTAATTTTTGGATCTTACTTTTTACATAGTCCACGATGTCTCTGGACTCGTACATTTTAATATCACCATCTACCAGAAAAGGGACTTGAGAAAGTCCCCCTAATTGCAGGACTTCCTCTCTACCTGGGGTTCCTCTGCTGGCCTCTACCAATTCGTAATCTTTACCGGCTTTTAGACCCATTTCGGAAAATTGGCTCCGAACATAAGCGCAATAAGGACAGGTATCGTATTGGAAGAGTTTCATCATATTAGACACCTATCTTTTTTTGGAGCTCTCCGCTTCTTGCCATTTCCACGACTATATCGTGACCACCTATAAATTCCCCGTCAATGTATAGCTGAGGGATGGTCGGCCAGTTCGCGAATTCTTTAATGCCTTCTCTGACCGACATGTCGGAAAGAACGTTAAAGGAGTTATAATCCGCTCCCAAACTTCTGAGAACATTGGTTACTCCAGCGGAAAAGCCGCACATAGGAGCGTCAGGAGTTCCCTTCATAAACAGAAATATTTTTTTAGAAGCGATCAATCCTTCGATCTTACCTTGTAATTCTTTATCCATGATATTTATTCCTATCTGTTGATTATAGTCCGTTTTAAAATTAAGATTATCAATTAGCACCCAACTTCGGGCTTCAAGAGCCTGGGACAGGCTCTTATGATACCGTGGTTTCCAGTCCTAAAGCATGGACTTCCGCCTTCAGTTCGTCCTTTAAAGTGGCATACACCATTCTGTGCTGTTCTACGATAGACTTTCCGGCAAATCCGGAAAACTTAACGATCGCTTTGATATGTACCCCATCATTGTACGGATCTTGGATCTCTACTTCCGAGCCCGGAAGTCCCGCTTGGATTTTTTCCCTAATTTCTTGGACAGTCATCTGTTATATCTTAGACTCTAATACTATCAGCACTTTTTAGAATCTCTTCCCGGACAATCTTTTTTCTAAGGAATTGAGGTCTTTAATTCCAAGGCATGGACACCCCATTCTTTTAGGAACGGATCCATGATCTGGTAAACGGAACGATGCTGTTCTAAAAGTGATTTTCCTCGGAACTGCGGACTCGTGATAAATATCCGAATATGAGTGCCTCTTTTTTTACGGGTAGGATTTCCGGAATGTCCTGCATGTTGTTCCGAAAAGTCTTCTATTCTTAATTCCGAAGGAGAAAGTCCGTTTTTCAAAAGTCTTTCCATTTCTATAAATATATCCTGCATTTTAAGTCCTTGTTCCGTAACCGCGGCTGAGTAAAAATACGGAGAGAGAATAGAGAAAAATTGTTCCCACCACTAAAAGTCCTATCGCCTCCAGCGGATCAATATCGCTTACCCCTAAAAATCCATAACGGAACGCATTCACCATATAAAGAATAGGATTGAACCTGGAAACGATCTGCCATGCATCCGGAAGCATTTTGATAGAATAAAATACTCCACCCAAGTAGGTCAACGGTGTCAGTATGAATGTAGGAATGATGGTAACATCGTCGAATTTTTTAGCATAAAGTGCATTCAAAAATCCGCCCATAGAGAACATCAAAGCGGAAAGTGCTACGGTGATGATCACAATTCCTGCATCATATAATTTTAATTCAGTGAAGAATAGGGACACCAGTGTTACTATAAATCCTACTAAAACGCCTCGGATCACTCCGCCGATCGAATATCCAAGAACGATTAGATAAGCAGGAGTAGGGGAAACAAGCAGCTCTTCTATATTCTTTCCGAATTTTGCTCCGAAAAAAGAGGATACCACATTATTGTAAGCATTCAATATCACCGACATCATCACAAGCCCAGGGACGATGAACTGGATATAAGTATGACCTCCTACATCCCCGATCTGAGATCCTACTAGTTTTCCGAATATCAAAAAGTATAATGAAATTGTAATGCCTGGAGGGATCAATGTTTGGATCCAAATCCTTAGAATACGAACCGTTTCTTTTCGAACGATTGTGGAGAATGCGTTGAATTTTTCCTGGAAGTTCATAGTTTTTTCTCCACTAGTTTCAAAAATAATTCCTCCAATCGATTGGACTTGTTTCTCATACTTGATATTTGGATCCCGCTTTTATCTAAAAGCCGGAATAATTCGTTTAATGAATTGTTCTTCCCTATATCTACTTCTAAGGTAAGATCATCCACCTTATTCAAATGAAATCCATTTAGATCAATGGGAGAAGGGACCGGCTGTTTTAGATCCAAAACAAAAGTCTGGGTATCTAGTTTTACCAGAAGTTCCTTCATGGAAGTGTTCTCTACGATCTTTCCTTGGTCTATGATCGCTATCTTCTTACAAAGATTCTCCGCTTCTTCCAAGTAATGTGTAGTTAGAATGATAGTGATCCCTGATTCGTTCAACTTCACTAAGAAGTCCCAGAGAGAACGTCTGAATTCGATATCTACTCCGGCAGTCGGCTCGTCCAGGATGAGAACTTTAGGATTATGGACTAGGGCTCTTGCGATCATGAGCCTTCTTTTCATCCCGCCTGAAAGTCTGCCTGCACCTTCCTTTCTTTTTTCGTAAAGACCGAGTTGGTTTAAATAATTATGAGTTCTCTCTACGGCCACCTTTCTGGAAAGACCGTAATATCCACCCTGGTTAGCGACTATTTGTTCCACTCTTTCGAATATATTAAAATTGAATTCCTGGGGAACTACACCAATATAAGATTTTGCTAATGTAAGTTCCGTATCTATGTCCGCTCCGTAAATTTTCACTTCTCCGGAAGTTTTATTCACTAAGGAACTTAAGATACCGATCGTAGTGGACTTCCCCGCACCGTTCGGACCTAAAAGGGCAAAAAAGTCCCCTTCGTCCACAGTCAGATCAATTCCTTTTAAGGCCTGCACCCCTCCGGCATAGGTCTTCACTAAATTTTTTATCTCTAAGGCTTTGTTCATTCCCGAAAAATCGCTCCATTTCTATGATTTTGAACAAGCCCTGTTTCGACAATCTTTTGGCTTCAGGAAGAGCTTAAGATTTCTCTTGCTTTCCTGGCTGCATTTCTCGCGATCTCAGGCAAAGCGGGATGAACATAAATCATCTTTAGCAAGTCATCTAGAGTCCCACCCATGGTCATCAGGAGTATAAAAAGATGAATTAGGTTAGATGCCTCGTCCCCCAGAATATGGGCCCCCAGAACTTTTCTAGTTTTTGGACTTACTAATATTTTGACGAATTGGTCTTCGGATAGTCTAGCCATTCCTGTGGCGCTGCTGGAATATGGATTGATTGCAGAGATGTATTCCGTTCCTTCTTCCTTTAATTGTTGTTCCGTTTTGCCTACGGCTGCTACTTGAGGATGGGTGAATACGGAGTGGGGAACCGGCGGATATTCGACCGGAGTTCTACGTTTGTCCACGTATAAGGAGTTAAACAAAAACTCTCCCTCAAAGTTTACAGAATGACGGAAGAAATACCTTCCAATAGTATCTCCCAAGGCATACACACCGTCCGCAGTGGTTTCAAAGTATTCGTTTGTTTTGATATAACCTTTTTCATCCGTTTGGATATCAGTGTGTTGGAGGTCCAGCCAGTCGGTATTCGGTTTGATCCCTGTAGCGACTAGGAGCGCATCTCCTTCTAATATATAAGTCTCGGAAGGATTTTTGCACTCTAAGCGGAAGATACCGTCTTTATAGTCTACCTTCTTCACTTCCGTTCCTAAACGAACATCTTCTCTTTTAGAAAATGCTTTTTCGAAACCGTCTACGATATCCTTGTCTTCATGAGAAAGCATTCTGTTCCGAACGATAAAAGTAGTTTTAGAACCGAATGCAGAATATGCAAATCCGAGTTCCAAACCAATATAACCTCCGCCTATGACTAAAAGCCTTTTAGGAAGTTCAGTTCTTCTAAGAGCTTCTCTGCTAGTCATATAAGGAGTTCCTGCAAGACCTGGAATATTCGGGATAGAAGGTCTACATCCTGCAGCTATAAAGATACGATCCGCAGTGATTAGTTCACCATTTACTTTTACTACCTTATTCTCTACGAATCTTCCTTCATGAGGATAAAAGTCTATATTCGGATTTTTTTCATAAGCGGGTATGATGCTATCCGAGTCCGCATCCACCGTGGCAGAAACTCTTTCCACCAAAGTTTTAAAATCTACGGAGAATGGACCTGGAATTCCTAACTGAAATTTAGAGGCATCTTTTGCTTGTGCTAAAATTTCCGCGGGATGGATGAGCATCTTAGAAGGAATACAACCTCTGTTCAAGCAGGTCCCTCCTAAACGATCTTTTTCTAAAATTGCTACCTTATAACCAAGTTTAGAAGGAGGTGTGACTAGCTTAGTTCCTCCTCCGGAGCCTATTACGAGAATATCATACTTTTTCATGCGGTTAATTCAATGGAGAATGAGAACCTTCTAAACGAAAAGGATTCTTTTGGAGAGAGCCTCAGATAAATCTCAAAAATTTATCTGAGTATTTACTTTTACTCATAGTCCGCCACACTGGCTCCAAAGGTCTGGTCCTTTTCCTAGTACAAGCTGTTATAAAATATTAGATATTGTTTGTACTGGTTTTGGGGGAATAAAAAAAGAAGATTCGGCTCCTTCTACCATTTATCCCTTAGAGATCTTAGTGCAATAAACAGAGTTTGAGGATCCGAAGCTAAGGATTGATCTTGTATCTTGTTCCGTATGCCGGATACCAGATTTTCTTTTGGATCAAATATAAGGAAAAATGGATTGAATGTCCTTTCTTCGGAGAAGTTCGTAGTCCAAAATTCTTGGTCTTCTTTCATACCTTCCGCTTTTGCTAATGCTTTGGTAGCCGCCTCATTTTTTGGATCTATAGAAAGGCTGAATTTTAGATTATTTTTGAGATAATCATGTCCCGGATACAATCTAACGTTTCCGGGAAGATTTTGGAATTCTTTCAGAACAGTTTCGTAAAGAGTTTTAGGATCTCCACCTCTTGTACAATTTCCTACGCCTGAATTAAAGATAGTATCTCCTGTAAACACTGCATAAGGGGAGCCGTCCTCTATCTGCAAAAGACAAACATGAGCGAATGTATGTCCCGGAGTATAAATGACTTTTAGATAAGAATTTCCGTCAGGACTTTCGAGAATTTTTTCTCCTTCTTCTAACGAATGAGAAGCATGCGGAATTTTTCCGATCCCGGCGGGATGGGCCAGTACCTTTGCTTTATATTTGGAAACAAGACCGTCGTTCCCACAGGTATGATCATTATGCTCGTGAGTGTTTAGGATATAATCCAGGTTCCAGGACTTCTTCTTCAAAACTTGAGAGATCTGGTCCGGGTCGTATGGATCTATAGAAAGTGTTTTTTTAGAATTCGGTTCTCTGACTAGGTAGGTAAAATTTCGGAGAGGACTGTCCGTATAGATCCTGAGAATATCTAACATGGATTTTAGACAGGCTAAGAAGAAGGTTCGTTATTGGATAATATCCAGATGTTTGTCTAAATTCGCGATCCTTAAAATGGTCATCACGTCTCTGCTAAGATTTCTGAGCTTCAGATGTCCGTGTCTTTCGGTGACGTATTTTTGGGTATTGAAGATGGCACCGATCCCGGAAGAGTCCAAGTATACGTCCCCCTCGAAGTCCAAGATGATATCCTTATGACCTTCGTCAAACTGGCGAATGATGAGTTCCTTTAACGCAAATGCGTTTTTTAGGCTTACATTGCCCTGGATCTTAACTACACAAGACCCTTGTTCTAGGGATACGTCTGTTTGAAAACCTTCCAATGAGTGGCTCCGATCTCTATTTCTCTGACTATCCTCGGGTTAAGAAAACAACGGATCTCTGAAAGAAATCTCGGAATTAATTTCCAAACCGGGAGGGAACCCGATCCAATAGACTAATTTGTGGCAAAGAAGAGGTAAACTCTTTTTTAGAACAAAAACTGATCTAAATCTATTTCAAATAAAATAAGAAATCGCTCGCAAAAACTACTGATTCGGGAAAACTAAGTGCTCGATTTTGTAGCGAAACTAAAGGTTTCGGACGATATTTAAAACTGTATGCGGATCAAATTCTGGGGAGTGCGGGGCTCCATTTCTTCCCCCGTTCAGGGCGACCTGATTCGATCTAAAATTCTTAGGATACTAAGCTTAGCATCTCCGTCCGACCTGCAAAGTCCGGAGGCAATCGAGGATTTTTTAGACTCCTTGGCACTTTCCAACTGGAGCACCTACGGTGGAAATACGACATGTATAGAGATCCGAGACAAAGAAGATAAACTTGTTATCATAGACGGAGGTACAGGTCTCAGAGAACTGGGAAACTCCATCTTACACGAAGGCTACGCTTCCGGAAAAGGGAAGGCGGTTTGGATCTTCACACATACTCATTGGGATCATATCCAGGGAATTCCATTTTTCGTTCCTTTGTATACTCCGGGAAATAAATTCGAATTCGTAAGTTCCGTTGAAAATCTAGAAGAAAGATTAAGATACCAGCACACATTCACACATTTCCCTGTTCCATTCGACGGTTTCCAAGCGGAGAAAACTTTCCGTCATGTTCCGGAAGGCAGGGCATTCAGAGTCACAGATTCAATCACTTCTATCTCTAAGGCAGTCCGTCATCCTGGAGGAAGTTTTTCCTATCGATTCGAGGAAGACGGTAAGGCGCTTATATTCGCTTCCGATGCTGAGTTCAATTTGGACGAGATGGAAAATATAGAAGATTATCTGAACTATTTCAGAGGTGCGGATGTTCTGGTTTTCGATACTCAATATACTTTCGAAGAGTCCTTACAGAAAATCGATTGGGGGCATAGTACTGCTTCCATGGCGACAGACATCGCTCTTAGAGCGAATGTTAAAAAATTAGTAATGTTCCACCATGATCCTTCTTATGATGACGAAAAATTGGATGCAGTATATCTGCGTGCGATTAAATACAAAGAAATGTTTGATCCGGACAACCAATTGGAGATCATCATGGCAAGAGAAGGTCTGGAAATCCAAATTTAATCTTTAATTCAATCGATCAGGGAGATATCGAATGAGTGAATATATCATCGGAATAGATGCCGGTACCACAGGCATACGTACTTTTTGTTTTAATAAATCCGGGACAGTGATCTCAAGCGCTTATTCCGAATTTAAACAATACTTTCCTAAACCGGGTTGGGTTGAACATGATCCGGAAGAGATCTGGGCTAAAACGGAAAAACTAATCTTAAAAGCGATCCGAAACGGAAAGTTAAAACCCGAAAAGGCCGTAGCGATAGGGATTACCAACCAAAGAGAAACCACTGTATTATTCGATAAGGACACAGGGGCCCCAGTTTATAACGCGATCGTTTGGCAATGTCGTAGGACCTCCGATTTCTGTTCCGGATTAAAGAAAGAAGGTCTAGAACCAATTTTCAGAAGAAAAACAGGCCTAGTCGTAGATGCTTATTTCAGCGGAACAAAGATCCGATGGATCCTGGACAATGTAAAAGGTGTTAGAGCAAAAGCAGAAAAAGGAAAGGTACTTTTCGGGACAATTGACACTTATCTTCTATATCGTTTGACTGCAGGAAAAGCACACAAGACGGATCATACAAACGCGAGTAGAACTCTTATCTTCAATATTGAAAAGAAGGAATGGGATAAGGAACTATTAAAAATCCTGCAAATACCTGAGGCGATCCTGCCTGAAACACATAACTCCAGCAGTTTATTCGGAAGAACAGAAGGTGTAAAAGGATTACCTGACGGAATTCCAATCTCTTCTTTAGTAGGAGACCAACAGGGTGCGCTATTCGGACAATTATGCACCGAGCCTGGAGAAGCAAAAAACACTTACGGGACCGGATGTTTCTTATTATTCAATACGGGAAACAAATTACAAATTTCTAAAAATAATCTGATCACGACTCTTGCCTGCGGACCGGAAGGAAAAACGGTCTATTGTCTAGAAGGTTCTATCTTTATCGGTGGAGCAGTGATCCAATATCTCAGAGATAATCTCAGATTCTTTAAAGAATCCAAACTTTCCGAGAAGATGGCTTCTTCCGTGACTAAAGATGATGATGTGGTTTTTGTTCCTGCATTCTCCGGACTGGGCGCTCCTTATTGGGATATGAATGCAAGAGGTGCGATCTTAGGCCTAACAAGAGATACCACCCAAGAGCAGATTACGAGAGCTGCTTTAAAATCGATCGCATTACAATCTTATGAACTAGTGGAAGCAATGGAGAATGATACAGGCTCCAAACTCAAGGTCCTAAAAGTGGATGGGGGAGCTACTGCAAACAATTGGCTTATGCAATACCAAGCGGATATTTTAGGGAAGAAGATCGTAAGGCCTTCTAATCTGGATACAACCGTTTTGGGAGCGGCGTATCTCGCAGGACTAGAAAGAGGTTTTTATTCTTCCGTAAATGACCTGAAAAAAAATCAAAAAACCAGCAAAGAATTCTCTCCTAAATTAAGTTCCAGCTTAAGAGAAAAAGAGATCCGAGTCTGGAAAAATTCAGTAAAAAGAATTCTTACACCCGAATTCTGATTAGTAAGAAAAAGAGAGCAGGCTAAACTCCAAAGGTTTTCTTTCCGAGTTGATGCCTGCTCCTATGATCAGTTTGGCCTGATCGTATTTAGGGATCTCTAAAATAGAATCCGCAGAAATTTTAAAAAACTCATACTGATCTCTTTCCTTCTTGGAAAGATAAATATCGATTCGAATAACTTCCATATATTTTAGGATACGCAAAAGTATCTTATCTTTGGTGATCGTATATAGTTCTATCTCGTTAGAAGATCTGTTTAGATTGAATTTTTCTCCAGGGACAGCTTCGAATTCGATTTCCGTTTTGGAAGTTTCGTCTTCTACAGAATCTTTGTATAGAGGAAAATTCCCTTCTTCATAATAGATCCTTCTGGAAAATCGTCTGAATATTTCTTTTTCCACGATTTCAGGAAAGGATTCTCCCGGTTCCGGTTTTTTACTAGGGCCATCTAAGATCTGTTTCCATTTGTTTTTAGAAACATTCTTTTCCACCATTCTGCGCACAGGAGGAGAAAGTTTTGGGATCGAAAATTTTAAGATCCTTTCATCCAGTTTGTTTAATATAGAATTTAAGAACGGCCCATGTATGAGAGGAAGTATTTCAATGGAGAAGATCCGGTCTCTCAAAAATTTTGCGAATTCTATCTCGTAAGTGAATAGATTGGAAACTAGTCCCTGTTCTTCTGCGGGAGTTCCTGCATACAGGATCTTTACCAAATGAAATAGATACGTTTTACTTTCAGGATCAAAATATAATTCTTCTATTTTTTGGATCACTTCTTCTTCATTCAGTTCCGGATTCACAATATCTCTTAGAGAAAGATATTTGGTGGAGAACATTCTTTTTCGGAACATTCTGTATAAGGTAAACTTTCCGGTTTGGATAGGACCGATCTGGGTCTGAAGGTTTTCTCTGAGAATTAGAACAGGCGAGTGGGATCGCGATGTTGGAGTTGTAGGCCGTGCTGTTTGAGCTCCTACAATCCGATAAGGATTCGAACGAATTGGATAGCGGGCTCCTTCAAAAATTTCCTCAGACTCCTTTGGAAACTTAGAATCTTCGGAATAGAGCAGACCTTCTGTAAATTTCAAATAAGGAGGTGTTTTGATCGGAGAACTTGGAGTGATTTTACGATCATATTCTAATTCGTAAAGAAACTTTGGTATGAGCGCAGGCTGAGAATACAAATAGGGAAGTTCTTCAATTTCGCTTAATGGAAAATCATAAAAGGGAGAAATTTTAGAATGTACTCTTGCTACCGAGTCAGGATTGCAGAATAAAAAATGATAATTCTCTCCCTCGAAGTAGATCATGGGAATGGAAGAAGGATCAATCTTCTTCGAATAGATCCGGATGTAAAACGGAAAGCCCCGGTGCCTTTGTTTCTCTTTTAGAAAGTTTGGAAACCAGTTGTTTTTTGAATAGGGTCCAGTCGTAGGTTTGTTTTAAGGAATCTAACTCTTCTTCGAATCCGTATTGTAAAAAGTCCAGTGTCTCTTCTTCCGTGAGTCCTGTGACAAGGCTGCTATCGGAAACCACTCTTAAAATTTTACGAATATCTCTCTCATTCCAGACTAGGATTCCTGAAAGTCTCACGACCCAATATTCATGGTCCATTCTTACAGATTCGTCGATTATTTCTCTTTATTCAAGAGTAAATTGGTTTCTTAAAATTTTCTGACCACTAAAAGACTCATATCATCTTGAATTCTTCCGCCTGTATGTTTCACGACGTCGGAAAATAGATCATCTATTAATTTACGTATATTCTTCTTAGGAGCGGTTTCTAAAAATTTATATAAATTCTCTCCATAGTATCCGCCAATACTCCGATTCTTCTGCTCGAAGAGACCGTCTGTAAAACAGAATAGAATATCGTCCCTATCCATCTTAAAACTTTGAGAAGGTTTCGGCTTTTTAAGGGGAGAATTCATCACAGTAGAAAGGAATTTTCCATCAGTGCTTACAATGTAAGTTTTGTCTTCTTTACTTTTATATAGAACTAGACTTGGGTGTATCCCGGAGTGCAGAAAATTTCCTTTATTGTCCGCCTTCATCAAAAGGAAAGTCGCATATAAACTTCTGTGGATATGAGGAAATGTATTCGTTCTTTCTTCCAAATGTTCCAACATCTGGTCTATGATCTCGTGAGGAGTTTCGAATTTATGGACCAGATGGCTCATTTGATTCATGATCATTAGGCTGAATAGTCCTGCTACATAACCGTGACCGGAAGTATCTCCGATCCCTATCCAATAATTCCCATCTTTGTCTTTTAGAAAATTATAGAAATCCCCGCCGATCGGGTTGTAAGTCATACATCTTCCGCGGATCTCGTAATTTTCATCCACATAGTCCAGAGGAAGAACGTAGTTTTGCATCCTACTGTCCCCTCTGCGGAATCGTTTTATTATTTTGCCGAATTCCTGTTCTTTAGGCAGGATCTTCTCGGTTAAAAACAGAACGAATGCGGAAAAATTAATGAATAATGTAAAACAACATACTAAAAGTAAAACGATCGGAACTCTAACCGGAGGAGTATAAAATTTAAGCCCTATTCCCAAACTTCCTAGAATGGAAAGATTCAGCACGATCAAAACCGGCCAGGCATCTTTCATGTACTGTTTGATCGTAGTGGAACTTCTCATCTTACCTTAAAATAGGCATGGCCTTGGTATTCCTTCTTGGAATAATTCCTGCGTGCGATCCGGAATAATTCATCTTCTGCATAAGGTGTATTTGTGCCTTCTACCACGCCGAAAGGTTTTTCTCTATATCCGGATTCATAGATCATAGGGATCAAGTTGTCGCTGGAAGGATCGTAATGATACAATAGTTTATGAGAACTTTCCAGGAAATTTATTTCAGGACCTGAGATTTGTTTTCCGTCTTTCCAAACGGATTCTTCTTTTTTGATCTTTTGTGTATTGAGCAGAAGCCAGTTCCCGCGAGACTCATATTTTCCGGATCCCTCTATTTGGATTCGACGGATTTCTCCTTTTTCTTCGATCTCCCTCAAGTAGTACTTTTGGAAAGATTTTTCAGAATTCGAAAATTCTAATCTTTCCGTTTGGTTTTCCTTATAGTTGACTGAAGTTAAAGGGGAGAAGGGAGGAAGTTTTTTGCTATAAATTCCCTTTAAGAATATATCACCGGATGATTCGGGTCTTTCCGGAAGTTCCCTGATCCAAGAAGGTGGAAAACATCCGGTGAAAACAGAAAGAAATACAAATATTCTTAGAACTGTAAGTATAACTTTCATAGGAAATCTAAGGAATTTGAAACTTGCAAATAATGTAATTTTCTAATTCCTATTCTACTTCCAAAATCCGTCTAAGGCCAGAGAAAGGCAAACCGGAAATTCCGTTAGCCCGCAAAGAGGACGACTAAAATTGGAAGTAAATGAATTCTCCGCCCCCGTCCCCGAATATACCCATTAATAAAAGTATAACGATGGAGAAGGAGGGTAATAACCAACGGAATCTGATCTGTATTTTTTCTCTGATGCTCGGATAATATTGAACCGCATTCCAGAGGAAGGTGAATAGAATGAATAAGGCCAATTCTTCCCAGCGCACCAATGCCTTTCCGCCTATGATATTTAAGAAACCCGTAAAATAGTCCCAAGCTAAACTGAGTGAATTTTTACCTGCGGCTGCAGTTCTAAAGAATATACCGGAGATCGCAAATAAATGTACGATCAGCGCTACTTTCCAGAAACGTTTCCAGCCTCTAGGCTCTTCTTCTTTTTTAGGATCGCCAGGCGAGAAGAATCTTTCCACTCCTAAGATCAGTCCTAAATAAGCACCCCAGAGAACGTATCCGAAGTTTGCTCCATGCCATAGACCGCCTAAGGTCATTGTGATCATGGAATTGCCTTGCGTTCTCCAGAATCCACCTCTGCTTCCTCCTAATGGAATATAGAGGTAGTCTCGAAGCCAAGTGGATAAAGTAACATGCCAACGTCCCCAGAACTCTCTGAAACTTGGAGAAAGGAAAGGTCCTCTGAAGTTTTCAGGGATCTCATAACCGAGCAAGTATGCGGAACCTCTTGCCATATCGGTGTATCCGCTGAAATCACAATATACCTGACAGGCAAATCCGAACGTTACTAGATATAAACTGAAAAAATTATATTCTCCCGGATGCTGATAGATCCCGGAGATGATCCCGGAAATATTATCCGCGATCACAACCTTCTTAAATAAGCCGGAAAGAATTAGGAAAACTCCCCATTGTACTCGATTGAAATCGATAGCAGGTTTGTCCAGTTTCGGAAGAAAGTCCGTTGTCCTCATGATCGGTCCTGCGATCAATTGAGGGAAGAATAGAATGAATAAAAAATAATCTAATCCAGAGATCCTTTCCGGAACATGGTCTCTGTGTATATCCACTTGTAATGCGATCAACTGAAATGTATAAAAGCTGATCGCGAGCGGAAGAGGGATATGTATCCCTTTTCCGAATTCTGAAAATCGTAAGGAACCGGTGAGGAAGTCCAGTGAATCCAGAAAGAAATAGAAATATTTGAAGAATGCTAGGTTAACAAAATTAAGAACAATGATCCAGGTCAGAAGTTTGGACGTGGATTTACCTTCTCTTTTATTTTCCCAAAGTTTCAGAGAAAAATAGAAGTTCACTGCGATCACGAGTAAGAAGTGGATCGAAAATGCAGCGCCGGAGTAAAAATAGAAAAGAAGAGAAGAAACTAAAAGTAAAGGTTTCCTTCCTTTTTGAGGAAGGCTCCAATACAGCAGGAATGTAAGCGAAAATAAAGCTAGATAGGGAAGGGAATTAAAAAGCATTTTAGAATTATTTTATAAAACCTTATTCGGGTGAGAATAGATAATGCAATTTATGGTCCGGAGAGATCCGGAACGGAAGCAAAGATTCCAGTAATGTAGGACCGGTTCCGGTATTACTATCTATCTGGTAGAAGTTTTCAGGTTGAGGACCTTTATAAGAATAGAATACGATCCTTGGAGTCAGCGGAGAGGAAGCCTTATAACCTGGAAGTTTGGTCACTTGCATAACCGCATCTTCAAAATAACCGATAGAATCGATGAGTCCTACTTCCAAAGCTTGGTTTGCGGAGTAGATCCTTCCATCCGCTAATTTTCTAAGGTCGGATTCTTTTAACTTAGGTCTTCCTTTTTTGATAATACTTAAAAATCTTTCGTAGTTCTCCATGATGATATCTTGGAAAACTTTCTTTTGTTCTGGAGTGAATTCTTCCACAGGGTTTCCTGTAGCCTTGTTCGGACCGGAACGAATGGTGCTGCTCTTGATCCCCAGTTTGTCCAAAGCTTCTTTCACATTGATCCCGAATCTAAGAACTCCAATGGAGCCTGTGATCGTTGTAGGGTGAGCTTGGATATGGTCGGTGGCCATACTCAGATAATACGCACCGGAAGCAGCAGTGTCCATGAATAGGGAAAGGACAGGCACATTCTTCTTCTTTTTGAATTCTAAAATTTCGTGATGGATTAGATCGCTGGCTGTTACTGATCCGCCGGGAGAATCTATTTTTAAGATCACAGCTTTGATCTCAGGATCTCTTGCAGCCATAGACAAATAGGTTTTGACCCTGCTTACTATGCTGTCCTTTTCTCCGGATAAAAGTCCTCCCGAGGATTTTTGTCCGGAGATCTCTCCTTCGATAGGGATGAGTAATATTTTATCAGGGCCTTCTGTAGAAGAACCGGTGACTAGTTTTTCTTTAGGGATAGGAGAAGTTTGGTTCGGGATAGAAAGAAACAAACATTGGCTTAAAAACAAGATTCCTAATACAAATAGAATGGATTTGTGGAATAGGAATTTCATCATAAAGCCTCCTGCCCATTCTGGGAGGCCCGGGTATCGCTTCAATTCCTTTCCTTTTTGTTTGGCGCCCAAAAAAAAGTCTCAGATCCGTTTTTTACTTTCCCTCTCAGCTAGTTTTCCCAACCTCCTTCCCGCAATGTATGAATTTCGGACGGAGAACTCTCGTTTTTTGACCGACGGTACCCAATGGTTTTCTTGGGACTGGACCCATCCAATTACAAAGGAAATATTTCCGATCATTCTTCCTTATGATAAAAACGTAAGTATATTTGAATCAGGTAATTTTCTAATGTTCCCTTGGGTGAATCGATATGCTTCTACGGAATTCATTCTAAATGGAAAGGAATGGAATGCTAAGGAAATGATCCGGGATTCCAATCAATTTCCGGTCCACGGCCTAGTACATTCTTTAGAGAGAAAACTTTTAAAACTGAAAAATAACCAAAAGGGCGCCGAGTTCAGAGTGAACTTTCCGGAAGAATGGAAGGATTCTCCACTTTCAGGAGTTGCCATCCGAGAAGAATATTCAATCGAAGAGACTTCTTCCGGGACTCTACTAAGTGTGAAGACTAGATTTCATAATTTAAGATCCGATTCTATCCGATTCGCCTACGGTTATCATCCTTATATAAATTTAGGAAAAAATGATGGAGATTGGAAACTTCATCTTCAGTTGGACAAAAATTTGGAATTAGGAGAGGATCTAGTTCCGATCCAACCTTTTATTTCGAATCCGATTTCTTCCGTTTTGGAAGGAGAGAAGATCCCGAGTCTAGATCATTTATTCTATGGAAAAGAACCTAGAGTTGTTTTGGAGAACGGAACCAAAAAATACTCTATCACAATCTTAAGTCCTCCTCCGGAAGAAGGACAAATTCCATTAAATTATTATCAAATATATACAAAACCGGATCGTTCCGCAATTGCAGTCGAACCTTGTAGTTCACCGGGCAATGCGCTCTTGTCGGGACAGGATCTAAAAGAGCTAAAAGGTCACTCCGAAACCTTCGGAGAATTCAGGATTTTGGTGAGATCGTTATGATTCGGCCTTATAATCGCTTTCTTCTTGACAAGGAGGGGGTCATTTTCAGTCTAAGTTTTGGGGGAGATTCCACGCCGTGAGTAAACCGTTAATCGTACAAAGTGATAAGACTATGCTTTTAGAGGTGGACAATCCTGAATTCGAAGCCTGCCAGTTAGTCGTATCCAAATTCGCGGAATTAGAAAAAAGTCCCGAATATCTACACACTTATAGAATTTCTCCTCTTTCCTTGTGGAATGCCGCATCTATCAAGATGAGCGCGGATGAGATCGTAGAATGTTTGGAAAAATATTCTAGATACTCGGTTCCGAAAAACGTAGTCAATGAGATCAAAGAACAGATCGGAAGATACGGAAAAGTAAAACTAGTCAAGGAAGAGAATGGAGATCTTTGTATCATCTCCAATGAAAAAGGATTTTTACAAGAGATCTCTAATCATAGAGCGGTCCAGCCTTATATAGAAAAGACCGAGAACGAAAAGATCTATATCAAAAAAGAATTCAGAGGTCATATCAAACAGGCTCTGATCAAGATCGGTTTCCCGGTTGAGGACCTTGCGGGTTACGACGAAGGAAACAAATACGGATTCAACCTAAGACCTACTACCAAGTCCGGTAGAAAGTTCGGAATGAGAGACTACCAAAGAGCCTCCGTGGAAGTATTCCATGCAGGTGGCGGGAACGAAGGTGGATCCGGAGTGGTGGTACTTCCCTGCGGTGCTGGTAAAACGATCGTAGGTATAGGTGTGATGCAGATCGTGGGAGCGGAAACTCTGATCCTGGTCACGAACACACTTTCTATCCGTCAGTGGAAAAACGAAATTTTAGATAAAACTGATATTCCTGAATCGGATATAGGGGAATACTCCGGAGAAGTGAAAGAAATCAAACCGATCACAATCGCTACTTATAATATTCTCACTCACAGAAAGAAAAAAGGGGGGGATTTCACCCACTTCCATCTATTCAGTGCGAATAACTGGGGACTCATCGTTTATGACGAGGTTCACTTACTTCCAGCTCCAGTATTCAGAATGACTTCCGAATTACAGGCAAAACGTAGACTAGGACTCACTGCAACTCTGGTTCGAGAAGACGGGTTGGAAGAAGACGTATTCAGTCTCATCGGACCTAAAAAGTACGATGTGCCTTGGAAGGAACTGGAAAGTAAATCCTGGATCGCGGAAGCAAAATGTAAAGAGATACGTGTTTCTATGGAAGACGATCTACGTATGAGATATTCTATCGCGGACGATAGGGAGAAATTCCGTCTCGCCTCCGAAAACCCTGAGAAGTTGAAAGCGATCGGAATGATCATGAAAAAACACTCAGAGTCTCATCTACTCGTGATCGGACAATACATCAATCAGTTGGAAGAGATCTCCAAAACTTTCAAAATTCCTTTAATTACTGGAAAAACTCCTTTGGGAGAAAGACAGGAATTGTACGATGCGTTCAGATCGGGTAGGATCAAGTCACTAGTCGTCAGTAAGGTTGCAAACTTCTCCATCGACTTACCGGATGCGAATATCGCAATCCAGGTTTCCGGAACCTTCGGTTCTCGTCAGGAAGAGGCACAACGTTTGGGCCGAATCCTAAGACCAAAAGGTGAGGATAATACTGCGGTTTTCTATTCTTTGATCTCAAGAGATACGAACGAAGAAAGATTCGGTCAGAACAGACAACTTTTCCTTACAGAACAAGGTTACGAATACGAAATATATACTCTAGACCAATTCAGAGAATCCCTCGAAGAAAAAGTCGGAGCACAATAAAAAGAGAGGTCCAAATGGAATGGAACGCAAGAAGGCTGGATGTAATCGAGCCTTCACCCACCCTAGCAATCAGCGCTAAGGCGGCAGAACTAAAAAAGAAAGGCGAAGACATCGTAAGTTTCGGAGCAGGAGAACCTGACTTCGAGACACCGGCCCATATTAAAGAGGCCGCTAAAAAAGCGATCGATAAGGGAATGACCCGTTACACTGCCGTTTCCGGTACGGTGGAACTCCGAGACGCAATCATCACTAAATTCAAAAGAGATAATGGACTGGAATATTCCAGAAACCAGATCATTGTAGGAACAGGCGGAAAGCAGGTTATCTATAATTTCTTCTTAGCTACCTTAAACCCTGGAGACGAGGTTGTGATCCCAGCTCCTTATTGGGTAAGTTATGCGGATATAGTACGTCTGGCAGAAGGTAAGGCAGTCATCGTTCCTACCAGCAAAGCGGACAATTTCAGGATTTCTCCTGCTCAATTGGAGAAGGTGATCACACCTAAAACAAAGGTAGTGGTCCTGAACTCTCCATCTAACCCTACAGGTTCCGCGTATTCCAGAAAGGAATTGGAAGCAATCGGAGAAGTGATCTTAAAACATAAGGTCATGGTTTTAAGCGACGATATCTATGAGAGTATCGTTTTTGACGGATTTCAATTTTCGAATCTGGCGATGCTTTCTCCCGAACTAAAAGAACTTACATTCGTAACCAATGGTGTGTCCAAGGCATACTCCATGACTGGTTGGAGGATCGGATACGGTGCGGGACCGTTACATATTATCCAGAACATGGATACGATCCAAAGCCAGTCTACATCCAATCCTTCTTCTATCTCCCAAGCTGCCGCAGAAGCTGCACTGATGGGAGACCAGGCTTGTGTAGCCGAAATGGCTAAAGCATTCCAGAAGAGAAGGGACCTGATCGTAGGACTTTTAAATGAGATCCCAGGCGTGGAAGTGAATGTTCCTCAAGGTGCATTCTATGTATTTCCTTATCTGACCGGAGTTTATGAAACCGACGGTTTCAAAAAACTACAAGCTGCAAGTTCGGAGACAAGCAAGAGTAAATTATTCTGCGCTCATCTTTTGGATAAGTATAAAGTAGCCGCGGTTCCAGGGATCGCATTCGGAGACGATAATGCACTTCGTCTATCTTATGCGATGGGAGAAGAAGATATCAAAAAAGGTGTCTCTCGAATCTCCGAAATGGTAAAGGATTTCTCCCGTTAAAAGAATGTATTTACGCCGGTTAGTATATCTAATACTGATCGCGACCTGTACATTCTCCCTTTCTAGCCAGGAGAAAAAACAGTACATCGTTTTAGATCCGGGAACGGAACTCTATCTGTTCCCGGAAAAAAAATCGGAAGTATTACGTAAACTTTCCTTTGGAGAAATTCTTTCTGCAGAAAACCAAAAAGAAGCGGACTCCAAATTCCAATTACTCACAGACAAGGATGGACTCACCGGTTGGGTGGATTCCCGTGCTTTGTTTAGAATGGGAGGTAAGGGAAGTTATCCTGTTATCACAAAGGCGATAGAAAAGTTACTTTATCAAGATTCCGGCCCGAACGAGTTAGAATCCGTTTTTACCTATTTAACAAAAATAGAAGAAGGTCCCATCTTCCAAGGAAACGAGTTCTTGTTCCTAAAGATCCGTAGATTAGTGGTCCTGCAAAGATATTCGGAAGTTTTACAATCTCCTGAATACAGATCCAAATCCAGGCAGAAATTAGAAGATCTTTTGAAAAATAATCCTACAGAGTTAGGAGTATATTCCAAAACAGGAAATTGGACTGATACTCTGAGCAATGCACCCGAAGGTTCTAAACTAAAGGTCAGACCGGAAACTTTCTGGAAAGTAGCGGAAGCTTATCCGAATTCAAAACCTGGGGACTTTGCAGCTTACCTGGCAGTAAAATACACTCCTGAGATCAGATGCGGCCGAGACCCGATTTGTGTTCTACAAGATGAGGAGAATCGCAGATTAAAATATCTGCTTCTTCAGCCGAACGGGAATTATGCTCCAATCTTCTCTTCTCATTTAGAAAAACGACTCCTTCATTTTTCAAAAGATAGAGAAACATTAGTATGTGATACGAAACTTCCTAAAGAGTCTTCTCTCAAAAACTTCAGGAATAAGGTGCAAGAACTTCCGGCAAGATACGGAAAGAAGTTCTATTCTAAGCTAAGAGTTATAGAAGAGGAATGTTTAAAGAAGTGAAACTTTTCTTTAAAGAATATCCTGCTAAAGAAACTGCAACTCTTACCACTCCTATCTTAATTTTACACGGTCTATTCGGCTCTTCTAAAAACTGGGTAAGTGTTTCCGATTTTTTAAGCTCTTATTCCAGGGTATACAGCCTGGATCTTAGGAACCATGGAGACTCTCCACATTCTTCGGAACATTCTTTGAGCGCAATGGCAGAAGATGTAAAAGAATTTTTAGAAGATCATGGACTGGATAAAGTCATTCTACTTGGTCATTCCATGGGCGGCCTTGCTGCAATGACATTCGCACTTAGGCATCCTGAAAAAGTGGAAGATCTGATCATACAGGATATTGCTCCCAGAGATTATGAATTCAAATACGAAGGGGAGCTTGCGGTCTTAAGAACGGATCTCTCTAATTTTAAGAACAGACAAGAAATAGATTCCGCTACTTCTAAATTTGTAACGAACCCATTTATTCGGAACTTTTTACTAATGAACCTGGATAGAACTGAATCCGGGCAATATCGCTGGAAACTGAATGTGGATGCGATCTCTCGTTCTAAAAATATGTTCCAATCTGAATTTTCAGGTGCAGATAAACAATATTCCGGAAAGGTAATATTTATCATCGGAGGAGACTCGGAGTATTTCCATACAAGCGATAAGATAGTATGTTTAGAATATTTTCCGAATGCAAGATTCGAAACGATCCCCGGCGGGGATCATTATATCCATTTTACAAAAGCGGAAGAATTTCGTAAAATCCTGACCGCTTTTATGGATTCTATCGTTTCCGGTTCGGGAAAATAAATCCTGCAATTAAAGCAAAAGTCCAGAATAGGATCATTCCAAGAGGAACAAGCACAGTGAAATTATAGTTTTTCACCGTTCCTGAAATTCCAGTCACCAGTATTGAACCGGCCAAAGCTAAAGCCAATCCCAGATCGGAAACAATCATTCTTTTTCTTAAGAATGGGATCACTTCCGTTAAGAATACCGCCACCATAGAACCCACAGTGAAGGAAGAAATTTTAAGTCCTAATTCCAAGAGTCCCTTTGTATAATTTTCAGGAAGAGAGAAGAAGAATAGGGAACTAAAAAAAAGTAAGATCCCGAAGAACAAAGAAGAAAGTTTTTGTCCTCCTAAATTCCAGCCGAAGTCCGCTTTTGCAGTCAAAGAGAGTGAGTTTATTGAACTGGATAATGTAGACATTGTAGAAGCCAATATCCCTGAAAGTAGAAGTCCTAAAAATGGGGCAGGAACTTCTTCTATTAAAAATTTTGAAAATACCTTGTCTTGAGCGATTGTCTGTCCATTAAACTTATAGTATAAGAAAGTCCCGATCGCCAAGAACAGTATCATCTGGAAGAATACCGCAATTCCGGAACCGATCATCGCTTTTTGGGCATCTTTTACGTTTTTGGCGGCGAGAGATCTTTGGATAAACATTTGGTCCGCGCCATGGGTCCCTAAACTGAGTAAGGCACCGCCTAAAACTGCCCAAGGCATAAAGTAAGTCGCAGAAGGATTCTCCCATTCTAAAAACCTAAGTTTGTTTCCTTCCCAAGCGGAAGAAATAACTGTGAATGGTTCCGGACTAGATTGGTAGAGTAGAACGAGCGCAAAAACTCCTCCGAATACATACACAAAATATTGTAATGTATCCACCCAAACAACCGATCTGAATCCGCCTTGCATTGTATATAAAACTGTGATCAATGTGACGATTGCTAAGGTCCAAACTCCGATGGAGTATTGGCTAAACGAATAGGGTAAAATTTTAGGAAGGCCTAATTCGAGTAACATCGCCACTGGAAGTGTGGACGCATAAAGCCTGACCCCATCTCCTAAAATTCGAGTCACTGAAAAAAGACCGGACATTGTTTTTTGGGACCTTCTTCCGAATCTGGTCCCGACCCATTCGTACACGGAAAGAAAATTATGATGGTAGGTGAGCGGGATCAGAACGAATGCAACAATAGTTCTTCCCAAAATATATCCGAACACAACCTGTAAGAACGTAAAGTTTCCTGAATAAGCAATTCCTGGAACGGAAAGAAAGGTCAATGCAGAGGTTTCCGTCGCTACAATGGAAAGTGAAAGTGGAACCCAAGAAAGAGATCTGTTCGCTAAGAAGAATTCCGTAGATTCCGAACTTTTACGCCCGGATTTATAACCGGAATACAGAACGATCCCAAAATAGAAAAATAAAACCAGAGCATCGGACCAAGCAAAATGCATACGCGAGCATTCTTTATTGCGTGAACGGACGCGCAAATCAGAATTCTTTTTGTTTTAGAAAAGCAAATGACGATCGGAGAATTTCCCAAAAGATGGCAGAAAATCCGGATACTCGTATGAGCGCGGCAAAATACAAATTCCAAATTAAGGTCCCAGGAACTTCCGCTAATTTAGGTTCCGGTTTCGATCTATTGGGGTTGGCATTTCAAATTTATAACGAGTTCAGTTTTGAATTCGGAAAAACTTCGGAGTTTACAAGAAAGATCAAAGGATCTTCTGCTCCCGTGTTTACGGATGACGAGGATCTAGTTTTACAATCTTATAAAACGTATTTTTCGGTATTCGTATCTTCACAAACCAAATCGTCTTCTTCTCCCATTCCTTATTCCGTAACTATGGAACTCGGACTTCCTTTAAAAGGTGGTTTGGGATCTAGTGCAAGCGCTGTAGTAGCCGGATTTTCTGCTGCAAGATTCGCACAGGAGAAATATTTTCCGGATACAAAACTTCCGAGTGAGTCCGAGTTCTTATACCAGCTCGCTTTATTAGAAGGTCACCCAGATAATACGACACCCGCTTATTTAGGCGGATTCGTTTTCTCTTATTTTGCAGAAGAGAAACTCTATTATTTTAAGAGAAAATTCCCTAAGAATGTACATTGTTTCTTTCTCATTCCTGAATTGGAGATCTCAACCAATCATTCCAGAAAATGCCTTCCGGATACTTATCCGGTTTCTGATATTATTTTTAATTTGAGCAGGATGTCGACTTGGTGGGAATTCTTGGAATCAGGAGAACCTGGACTTCTAAAAAGAGCATTGGAAGATAAGATCCACACTCCTTATAGAATGAATTCAGAATTTCCACTTTTACCTCTTGTGCAGGAAATTGAAAAATCCGCGATAGGCGTTTCTCTTTCTGGAAGTGGTCCTGCAGTTCTTGTTTATACTAGAAGAAAGGACTCTAAAAGACTGGAGAAAAAATTCTCGGAACTTACAAAACAATTTTCTGAAAGATCCGGGATACCGTGTAGGTTGGTGCATCTTTCTCCGGATACCACCGGAGCTAAAATCTCTTTTAAAAAGATCTCTTAATCTTCTTCCGAAGCCTTTTCTTTTCCGAAAGAATACAGTCCTTTTTTATCTCTGGATCTGGTAGAAAGCCCCGGATGGATCTTTTGGACTGAGAATATAAATCTCATTCTTTCTTTTCCTAGTTTATTCACAAAAAAGTTAGAAGTGATCCCGATCTCAAAATATTGGGTCATACGATCTTTAATGATCTTATCCGAGATCCTAAAGGATGCAGTTTGTCCTATGATCTCATGGCTTTCCAATTTTTCCTGGGACTCCATTTTTGCAAAATGTTGCATACGAGGAGGTTTCATAATAGCAGGACCGGAACGATTGATTAGAATATCATAATCTTCCGTATCTTTTCCTTTTTTTAATATGAACACTAAGTGATCGTCTTGGATGGATTTGCAAAGGGTAGGGATGTTTCCATAAACTTGGCCGACTGAAAATTTATAAATACGAGTGCTTTCCGGAACTACGATCTCGTAGGTGTCTCCTTCTTCAGGAGGATCCATTTGGCTTGGGCGTGTTTTGGCGGCGTACGGGCGTAGTACTTCCCAATAAAAAAAGAATCCCATCCCTGAAACTGAAATGAGTGTCAGGACGCCTAGGGCTAAATCCAGCTTGGGAGAAAATACAAGACCTAACTCGAAAGCCAAATTTAACCTTTTAAATCAATTTTACCGTGACCGGTTTTCATTTCTGAAACAGAACTGAATCTTGAACTTACTATCATAGATAAAAGATCTTTCATTTGTTCCGGACTGATCACTTGGCTCAATCTTTCTTCTGCACTTACCGGGGTAGGTTTCATTACCAATTCGTCCCCTTTGGGTTCGTTTTTCAGTTTGATTCCTTTCCAATCGGCGGCTTGGATCTCCAATACGTCTCCGACCGGTTCTTGTTCGGGTTTAGTCTCTCTTTGCACCGGAGACCAGGTCGCCGGATACTGTCCCGAATGTATACCATTTACGTTCATAAACCTAAACCTCCGTTTTCAGGTTCCTATTAATTCCTATCGGAAATCCGATCGCTTGCTTAATTTTTTTTCGAAATAATTCTATTATAAGCCTGAATTTGAAGGGTTTTTTTCCCATGGATTTGGACCGATTTCCTCCTTTTTGACCCCTCGAATTATTCGTTTGCCTCCCATACTCTGCTTTCTAAATTGGCTGGTAGGGGAGCTTTTCTCCCTTTGGTAAGGATATTATGTCTGAAGAAACTTCTTCCACTTTGTTAGACCGTGTTTTCGGTCCGAAATTCAAGGAGGCACTTCCTTGGATCTTTTTAGGTTATGTTTTAATATCTATCGCTATTATCGTAAAACTTTCCATCCCGGAACATTATATGAGAGTCGGGACATTCGGGTTCTATACTATCTCCGATATCAAAAAAGATAACCCGTCCGCTTATCGTAAGTATCTTCAGGAAAACAACCAGCAGATGTACAGAATGTTTTCCCAACTTGCTTCTCAAGAGATCCTGAAAAAAGAAGCGGCTGCTAAGGGAGTTCCTGTAGAAGAGCTGACTAAATTCGGAAGAGGGTATGAACCGGTTCAAGACGAAGTTATCGCGGCTTATAACCAATTCAAAGACGAGCCCGGTTTAAAAGGAAAACCTTTGGCAACAGTGCAAGGTGAGATCGTAAAGTATTTAAAAGCAGTACAAGCTGATAGAGAAAGACAAGCGTTCTTCGGAAGAATGAGAGAAGAGTATAATACCGAGATCATCGGACCGGAACTTCCTCCTCCGACTAGAGTTGCGATCGAAGCCAGTGAGAATCCAACCATCGGACCTGCTGATGCAAAAGTTACTATCGTAGAATTTTCGGATTTCGAATGCCCTTATTGCGCGATGAGCCAAACAACAACAAAGGCACTTAGAGAACAATATAAGGATAAGATCAAATGGGTCTTTAGGGATTTTCCTATGGACTTCCACAGGAATGCAATGTTCGCTCACGTCGCGGCAAACTGTGCGATCCCTCAGGGAAAATACTGGCAGTATAATAGCCTTCTTTTCGAAAACGGAAGAAAATTAGAAAAAGGGAATGTGATCAAGCTAGCCCAGCAAGTTGGTTTAGATATGGGAACATTCAATCGTTGTATCTCTGACGAAGACAAGATCAAAAGCGAGATCGAAGCGGATATGCAGGCAGGACAAAGTTACGGAGTGAACGGAACCCCTGCATTCTTCATTAACGGTATTTTAGTGGAAGGCAATATGCCGATCCAAAATTTCACGAAGATCATCGACGAAGAGCTAAAAAATAACTAAGCTCTAGTATATAAAAAGTTAGGAGTTTCAAATGGCAAAAACAGTTAAGGTAGCAGTTACGGGTGCCGCTGGGCAGATCGGATATTCTTTATTATTTAGGATCGCATCCGGTCAAATGTTCGGAGCGGACACTCCTGTAGAGATCCAAATGTTGGAACTGGAGGCGGCTCTTCCTGCTGCTAAAGGTGTGATCATGGAATTGGAAGACTGCGCCTTTCCTCTTTTGCAAAAAGTAAGTGTTTCCGCGGATTTGGATGTCGCTTTCAAAGACATCAACTGGGCGCTACTCGTCGGTTCCGTGCCAAGAAAAGCAGGAATGGAAAGAAGCGACCTTCTCAAAATTAACGGTGGGATTTTCGTAAACCAAGGAAAAGCGATCGAGAAGAACGCCGCTTCTGACGTAAGAGTTTTAGTCGTCGGAAACCCTTGTAATACGAACTGTCTTATCGCTATGAACAATGCGAAAGGAGTTCCTACAGATCGTTGGTTTGCAATGACCAAGCTGGATGAGAACCGTGCGAAATCCCAACTTGCGATCAAGTCAGGAAATTTAGTAAAAGACGTAACTAACGTTGCGATCTGGGGAAACCACTCTTCTACCCAATACCCTGACTTCTATAACGCTAAGATAGGCGGAAAAGTGGCAACGGATGTGATCAAGGATCATGACTGGTTAAAAGGTGACTTCATTAAGAACGTTCAACAACGTGGAGCTGAGATCATCAAAGCAAGAGGAGCTTCTTCTGCTGCGTCTGCTGCTAACGGAGTTGTGGATACTGTTCGTCAGATCATCACTCCAACTCCAGCAGGAGATTGGTTCAGTGTTGCTGTTACTTCCGACGGTTCTTACGGAGCTGATAAGGGACTTATCTTCGGATACCCTGTTAAGTCCGATGGAACTAAAGTTGAGATCGTTAAAGGATTGGAATTGAACGACTTTGCGAAAGAGAAATTCAATATCACTCATGACGAACTTAAATCTGAAAGAGACGAAGTAAAAGGGATGTTATAATCCCTTCGGAAAACCTGTGCAGGAAACGCAATCCTCGAAACTTCCTTTTTTTTCGGAGCTTCCTGCCTTCTTTTCCAGGTTAGAATCTCAGAATAGGATCCGGACCCTGGATCCTCCTTCTGGCCTGGACCTCTGCTCCAATGATTATCTGGGGCTTTCTACTCATCCCGAAATCATCCAAGCTCTTAAAGAAGGTATCGATATCTACGGTGCAGGTTCTACTGCCAGCCGTTTAGTCAGAGGTCACAGAAGAGTATTCGAAGAATTAGAAAATGATTTTTCGAACTGGGTGAAGTCGGAAGATTCTCTCTTCTTCGCAAATGGATACGCTGCAAATTTAGGAACGATTTCCTGCGTTGCAGATCCTTCTTACACGATCTTTTGTGATCGTAAAAATCATGCTTCCTTAATGGACGGGGTCCGGCTTTCAGGAGCCAAAAAAGTATATTATAAACATTCGGATCTGAACGATCTGGAGAGTTTATTAAAAAAACATTCTGGTACCAAGCATAAGATGATCGTTACCGAGTCCGTGTTCAGTATGGATGGGGACAAAACGGATATTCGTGCATTGATAGACCTGAAAGAAAAATACGGAGCATTACTCTATATAGATGAGGCACATGCAATCGGACTTTTCGGGAAAGAAGGCTCTGGCGTTTCCTTAGAAGAAAATATCTCACGGACTTCCGAAATAGATTTTAGAATGTCTACCCTAGGAAAAGCATTGGGTTTAGAAGGTGCAGTTATCTCCACCACCAAGGATGCCAGAAAATATTTACTCCATTCTGCCAGGACATTTGTTTTTTCTACAGGTTCGCTTCCTGCAATCGCTCATGCGGGTAGAGTTGCAATTCGTTTGGCAAAACGGATGGATCATGAAAGAAGAGTATTGGAAGAAAATTCGGAATTCTTCCGTGATTCTCTACATCAAATCGGAAGGGATACTGGAAATTCTAATACTCAAATTATACCTATACTTTTAGGTTCGGAAGAAGAAGCATTAGGACTTTCGTCTTGTCTGAACCAAAACGGATTCCAAGCAAAAGCGATCCGTCCTCCGACGGTTGATATTTCTAGGATCAGAGTTTCTTTAAATTCTAAGATTACTAGAAAAGATCTGGAAAAATTCGTACAATTGGTCCGGGAGAATTAAGTTTGTCCATTTTTGTAACCGGAACCGGAACCGATATTGGTAAAACGTTCTTTTGCTCTCTTATGATGGCTAAGTATGCAGAAGAACTCGGATTAAAATATCTGAAGCCGATCCAAACAGGTGCTGATTCTGATAGAGTGAAGATCATGAATCTAACCGGATTGAACGAGTCATATTTTTTAAAAAATTATTATACATTCGAACTTCCTGCTTCTCCACATCTTGCTTCCGAAATGGAAAATACTACCGTTGATACGGATGAACTTTCCAGGCATCTATTCAGTATCAAAGACGCTAAAATATTGGTAGAAGGTGCCGGAGGTGTATATGTTCCTCTCAACCGTTATTATTTTACCGCGGACCTAGTAGAGCAGGCAAAAATTCCATTGGTACTCGTTGCTTCTACGGAACTTGGAACGATCAATCATACATTATTGTCGATCGAGGCTCTTAGGAAAAGAGAGATCAAGGTTTTAGGAGTTTATTTTATAGGTCCTGAAAATCCGCTTCGTTCGGATAATATTAGGACAATCATAGAAGCGGCAGAAATCGGGCTTTTAGGGACATTTCTTCTTCCGGAAAGAAAATTGTCTAGAAAAGAATTCTTAGATAAGGTTGCAAATGAATTCGATCCGGATAGGATCCTCCCGGACTTACTATTCCCTTGATCTGGCATCCATACACAATCCAACTAGATTCGGATCCTCCTTTAAAGATAGTTTCTGCAAAGGGAGAATTTTTATATGATGAGAATGGAAAAGAATATATAGATGCAATTTCCTCCTGGTGGGTGAGTATCCACGGTCATAATCATCCTAAACTCGTAGAAGCAGTTAAAAAACAGTTAGATTCCTTGGATCATGTACTTCTCGCAGGTTTTACCCATCCTCCCGCGTTGGAACTCGCTCATGAACTTTTAGAATTCACTGATTGGGCTTTTAGCAAGGTAGTTTATTCGGATAACGGTTCCACCGCTTTGGAGATCATGCTGAAGATCGCACTTCAGTATTTTAGGAACCAAGGCAGAGAAAAGAAAAAGGTATTTATAAACTTCTCCTATTCTTATCATGGAGACACGATCGGTGCGATGAGCGTAGGAGGGGATTCCGTATTTAACAGAGTTTTCCAAAGTCTTTTATTCCAAACCAAAAATTTCCCTTCACCTGCCTGTCATGATTGTCCTGTTTCCAAATCCCCGCATTCCTGCGCAGAGGATTGTTTGGACGAACTGGAGGCGTATTTATCCGCTCACTCGGAAGAAGTAGTGGGAGTCGTAATGGAACCTTTGATTGCGGGTGCGGGTGGAATGTTATTCCATAAACCGAGTGTTCTTACAAGACTCAGAGAGATCACGGAACGTTATGATGTTCTTCTTCTTCTGGACGAGGTATTTACCGGTTTCGGAAGAACAGGTGCAAATTTTGCCTATCAAAAAGCTGGGATCCGTCCGGACATGGTGGCACTTGCAAAAGGACTTACTGCAGGGATTCTACCCTTGGCAGTGACCTTGGTCAGGGAAGAAATTTACAAAGAATTTTTATCCTCCGAGCCTATGAAGGCATTCTATCATGGACATACTATGACCGGATATCCTCCAGGCTGCGCTTCCGCACTTGCATCATTACGAATTTATAAAGAAGAAAACAGGCTCTCGGACGTAAAAAAATTGGAGTCCTATTTGGAAGAAGGCTGGGCCAAACTAAGAGCTGAATTTCCGGACAAGATCAAGAATACAAGAGTGCTCGGTTCAGTAGGTGTAGGAGAACTTTTTACAGGTAAGGCGAAGCCGGGTTATGTAAATCCATTCGCGAGAGAATTTCGCAGGATCTGCCAAGAGAAAGGAGTTATTCTTCGACCTCTTGGGAACGTGATATATATCACTCCTCCTTATAATATTTCTAAATCATCTTTGGATAAGGTATTTCTGGCAGTTCGTGAAGGTCTTAGTGCCTACAAAATCCAAGATTGATGAACACCCGTTTTTAAGACCAATTATAGATTGCCAAGGAAAACACAGCTTCGGAAACTATCGGCAGAATGAAACTTAGTCTAGAAACTCCTACAGTCACCGAAGAAAAAGTATTTTCAGAGGTGCCAAGCATTATCGATCGGGAGGAAACATATGCAATTCTAAGCGGCCAGATCCCATTGACCGAGGCTTTAGATAAGGCATACAAGGTTCGGGAAAAATACTTCGGTAAAACGGTCCGGATCCATGTTCTAGATAATATTAAGAACGGACATTGTCCTGAAGACTGCGGTTACTGCGCTCAAAGAAAGAATGCAGGCTCCGGAGTACAAGAATACTCTATGAAATCTCCTGAGGAGATCTTCCAAGATGCGGTACAAGCCAAGGAAAATGGAGCATATCGTTTTTGTATGGTCACTGCAGGAACAGGGCCTAATTCTTTAGCTACTGAAAAGCTGGCATTCACGATCGAAAAGATCAGCAAAGAGCTTGGACTAAAAGTATGTTTGTCCGCCGGTCTATTAGACAGAGAAAAAGCGGAACGTTTAAAGGCCGCAGGCCTAGATAGATATAATCATAATCTGAATACTTCTAAGGCACACTATCCAGAAATCTGTGACACTCATACATACGAACAAAGAGTAGAGACGATTACTCATCTAATGAAGGCCGGGGTAGGAATGTGCTCCGGTGTGATCGTCGGAATGGGAGAGTCTCTTTGGGATCTAACGGATGTTATATACGAGATCAAGAACCTAAAAGTGATCTCTATTCCTGTGAACTTTTTTATACCTGTTGCCGGTCACGCGATCAAAAATCCTCAAGGTTTAACCCCTGAATTTTGCCTTAGAACCCTAATCGCATTTCGTTTGGTGAACCCTGATTCCGAGGTCCGTATCGCAGCAGGAAGAGAAGGGCATTTGAGAGGATTGCAAGGAATGGCTTTATACGCCGCAAATTCCCTGTTTGCAAGCGGGTATCTGAACGTAAAAGGTTCCGACGCTGCGGACACAATCCGAATGATCTTGGACTCCGGATTCTATCCTGAATTTTCTTCCGGGATGGGAGAAGAAATAGATTGGGAATCCGCTCTTGGAAAAGACCATCCTTATGCTCCTGAAAATTTCCCGGAACTTTACAAATATCGTAAATCCTTGAAATAGTTTTTTTGAATTGAGAACGAAAATCGTATAGCATTTTCGGACCGAGTATGGGAAGATTCCCAGGCTCGGTGGTTTTCCAAGATTAATTTCGGAATAGATTGAAACTCTGGTAGGGGTGAAAATCCTGGATATAACGGAGATTGTCGGATGAAATATAAGATAGAGATCAATAAACTAAAAAACGGCTATATTGAAGCCAAATTGATCGATACAGTTTCCAACAACCCAATTGAATTTCGTATTTGTGACACGGAAGAATATCTGCAGGCTCAGATTGCCGACTGGCATAAACGATTTCATATGAAAGATTCCGAGAACTGAGAGTTTTAGAGGGACATGTCAAATGAAAGTATTAGGGATTTGTTTTTTTCTTCTTTCCCTAATCTCTTGTTCTGTTTTTCAACCCAGGACAATATACGACTATTATAATCCGGATTTCAAATGTGTGGACAAGCTTGGGGTCCGAGATTTGGACGAATGGGAATCCTATCAGAAATTATACCTGGAAGCGGTTCTTATTTATGCCAACGAGAACGATAAATTAAAAAAAGCGAATATAGTTTTCGTAGGAAATAGCCTCATCGCCGCTATTCCACCCGATCTGATCCAGACAGATTTTCCAGGTTCTGTGAACCGTGGGATCGCAGGGGACATGACGGAACTTCTTCTGAACCGTTTGGACAATACGGTCCTGAATTTAAAACCTTCTACCATTATCCTGGAAATCGGCGGAAATGATATCCGTGACGGGAAATGTTTGGATTATATAGAGGGGATCCATAGACTTCTGATCCAAAAGATCAGGACGAGCCTTCCGAATACAAAGATTTTGATACTTGGAATTCCACCGGTCTTGAGCCGAAATGTGAATTCTATATCTCCAATCGTAAATGCTTGGCTTTTACGGATCGCGAACGAGAACCAGAACGTTCAATTCTTGGATATCTGGCCTGAGTTCAGACAAAAGGATATCCCTTTTATTCGGGAAGAGTTGGCTTTTTCTGTTAATGGGAAAAAAGATCCTATCCATATTAATAGAGACGCCTATATTATCTGGCTTCGCAAAATTAAATCTCTAGTCCGTTAATCTAAGTGATCTTATTTTTCAGTCCAAAAAACGATTCGGATCCCCAAAGATTATCCGAAGCACTTTCAGCAAGATTTCAACAAGCAGTCTTTATAGAAAGAAGGCAGGAAGTCTCCAAAGATTTCGTATGCGATGTTTGGAAAACGGATCGGACCCTGCCAAGGGAAGAATTGGTTTATCTTAGACAAGAGTTACAAAGATTCCGTAAACTAGATCTGATCCAAATTTCTTCTTTTTTAAACAACGGAGCCTTATTCTGTTTTGATATGGATTCCACTTTAATCCGAGAAGAAGTCATAGACGAATTGGCGAGATATGCAGGTGTCTATGAAGAAGTTGCGCATGTGACCAAGGAAGCTATGGAAGGAAACCTGAACTTCCAAGAAGCTCTCCAAAAAAGATGCTCTTATCTGAAAGATCTTCCGGTTTCCGTATTCGACGAATTATACTTTAAGCTGCATCCGAATCATGGTGTACCAGAATTATTCCGGGGATTAAAAAAGAAAAACGCAAAAACCGCAGTATTCAGCGGCGGATTCACTGATATATTAGAAAGATTTAAACAAGAATATTCCATCGACGAGGTCCGAGCAAATTATCTGGATAGGGCAGGCGATAAACTTTTAGGAACAGTTTCCGGAACTGTAGTGGATAAAAATATCAAAAGGGATTCTCTTTTGGAGCTGCAGTCCCGCTTTCAAATGACCAAAGAAAATATCGTAGCAGTGGGCGACGGAGCAAACGACCAACTGATGTTAGAAGCTTCCGGGATCGGTATAGGATTTCATGCAAAAGAAGGTCTCAAATCCAATATTTCCAACTGGATAGACTTTGCTTCTATGGATGTTCTTTTGTATTTGTTTGATGAGTGATATAAATTTCTGAACTTCTTATGTAGAATTCCAACAGTTACTATCTTTGCGACTCTGTGCCTCTGCGTGAAAACCGCAGCTTTTCATTATCCCCTCGAACTCACTCTTTTCTTCCAATCATCCAATAGTTTTAACGCTTCTATCGGGGTCATAGAATCGATCGGAAGGTCGGTGATCTCTTTTTTGAAGTCCTGCCAAAACTGAGTATCCCCATTCGGAGAACTCATGTCTTGGAATAGGGAAGGTTCCCTGGTCTGGATACGTATTTCCTTTTTCCTGGATTCCATATCCGTAAGAATTTCTGCGGCACGTTTTACTACCGAATCAGGAACTCCCGCCAGTTGTGCCACGTAGATACCGAATGATTTTTTTGCCTTACCGGGTTTTACTTTTCTTAAGAAGATAACCTTGTCATCCTTCTCCACTGTTTCCATATGAAGGTTCCAAACACCTGGAAGTCTGGAAAGTTCCGTAAGTTCATGATAGTGGGTGGCAAAAACAGTTTTAGGACGAGGATGCATCTCGGAAAGAGATTCCAAGATGGCCCAGGCAATACTCATCCCGTCGTAGGTGGAAGTTCCTCTTCCTACTTCATCAAAAAGTAATAAAGATTGAGAAGTGCAATTTTTGAGAATATTCGCAGTTTCTTTCATTTCCACATAGAATGTGGATTCTCCTGCATTCAAATTGTCTCCCGCTCCGATACGAGTGAATAATTTGTCTAAGATAGGAAGTTTTGCGGTCTCTGCGGCAACACTTCCACCGATCTGGAATAAGATCTGGTTGATAGCGATCTGCCTCATGAAAGTGGACTTACCCGCCATATTCGGACCCGTTAAGATCGCAATTGAATTCTCTTTTCCATCCAAGCCGACATCGTTCGGGGTGAATTTTGCACCTACCGGGAGACTTGCTTCCACCACAGGGTGTCTGGAAGATTTCATTTCTAAATTGGAATCTTCGCTTAGTTCAGGACGGATCCAGCCGAATTTTTCCTCTGCCTTTAGGAGTGAAATTTGGAAGTCTAGATCTCCGAATTCTTCTGAAACAAGTAGAAGTTCGGAAGAATATTCCAAAACGGTTTGTACCATTTTTTCGAATTCCGCTTTTTCCACTTTTTGGATGATCTCATCCGCTTCTAAGATCGTTCTTTCAATCTCTTCCAATCTTGCGGTGGTAAATCTTTCGGAAGTTACCAGTGTCTGTTTTTTGAGATATTCTTTAGGCGCCTGCTCGGCTTGTGCGCGGGAGATCTCTATAAAATAACCTACGATCTTATTATATTTGATCTTAAGAGTAGAAAGCCCGGTTTTTTTCTTTTCTTCCGTTTCTAATTCCAAGATCCAATCCGCACCTTTGGAACCTGCTTCTCTGGCTCGATCCAGGTTTTTATCAAAGCCGTCTTTTAGAAATTTACCATTTCCTAATATAACAGGAAGTTCTTCCGTGTGGATCCTTCCTTCGATATATTTTTTAAGCTCATCCAGTTTATCCGGTTTTGAAATTGGATATCCAAGAGGAGAAAGTAAACCGATCAAAGAATCCAATGTTTGGACGGAAGATAGGATGGTTTTGAAATCGCGAGGGTAGGCCTTATTTCCTCTAAATCTTCCTAAGATCCTTTCCAGATCTCCCAAGTCCTTTAAAGCCTGGGTCAAATGGGCAAGAGGGATCTTTTTAATGATATCCTGTTTTTCCCATCTGGATTTTAGAATGGCCGGGTCCGTTTCCGGAAATAAGATCCTTTGTTTCAGGACCCTTTTTCCTTTGGCAGTACTGCAAAAATTCAAAACTGAAAATAGTGTATGGCCCTTATCTTCTTTTTCGTTTTCGATCAGTTCCAGATTCAGGATAGTCTCTCTATCCATCTCCAAATAGGAACCTGTTTGTAAGATACGCGGTTCTCTTAAGGTGAGAGTCCCGTCCCTGTAATTTTCTCTAATATAATATTCTAATGTTCTTGTGACCGTTTGGAATGGATCGTTAGAATTTTCCGATCCCACTTTTGCCGCGTCTAAAACCGTTAATTCTCTTTCTCCGAAGTTCTGCCAGGTCCTGATCCTTTCTAAATCTTGGGAGAATACGCAGATCTCGCTCGGTTTAAATTTTACGAATTCGGACTCTAATACTTGGGTCCTTGAAATTGGAACTGCAAAATGTAAAACTTCTCCTGTAGAAACATCAGCCATTCCTACAAAGATCAAGGCAGCTTTTGGGACCAATACGCATAAATAATTGTTTTGGAATCCCGAAAGTAAATGTTCTTCGATCACTGTGCCCGGAGTGATGATCCTCACCACATCCCTGGTCATGAGTTTCGTGTTTCCGTCTTCCGGCCTGGACTGTTCGCAAACCGCTATCTTCTTTCCTGCAGAAAGTAATCTGGAAATATATCCGTCCTTGCTATGGAATGGGATCCCGCACATCGGAACAGAGTTTTGTCTTTTGGTAAGTGCAATGTCTAAGATCGCTGATGCAATTTTTGCATCTTCCAAGAACATCTCATAAAAATCCCCCATCCTAAAGAATAGGATAGAATCAGGGAACTTGGCCTTGATCTCCAGATACTGCCTCATCATAGGAGTGTCCAGAGCCTCGGTCAGATCAGGAGAATTAGTTTCCGTTGTAAGAGAATCGTTTTGCATTTCTGATAAAATTCCGAATGAGTTCCTGGTCCTTATTTCCCGGCGAAGATTCCACTCCGCTTGCAACATCCACTCCATAAGCCTTGGTTTGGGAAAGCGCCTTTGCCACATTCTCCGGAGTCAAACCTCCAGCGAGTAGATAAGGTCTGCGAACTTCGGAAACCTGTTCCCAAGGAAAACTTTCTCCCGTTCCTCCGCCCGCATCCGATTTATAACTATCTAATATCAATAAATCCGAATTTAGGAAATGTAGAGAGTCGTCGTTTACGTTTCCGCGGACACGATAGGAAAGAATTCTGGAACCCTTGGTTTGGTAGAGCGGAGAAGTTTCTCCCGGAGCCAAAGAGTCGTCGCTAACGTATTGGACATAGTCGTGCTGCAAATTTTTTAAAAGTGTTTCTATATATTGGGTTGAAGATTTATAAAAAAGGAATACGATTTTCGGGCGTAAAAAGGACGGAACGGAGGTATATAAGTAGGTGATCAATATCTCCGCTTCCTTTGGAGAAACAAGTCTAGGGCTGGAAGAAACAAAATTGATCCCGATCAGATCGGCTCCTTCTTCCACACAGATTTTCAGATCGTCTACTTTTCGTATTCCGCAGATTTTTACTTTAGGGGTTTGGGACATGGGATTTTTTTTCCGGGATTCTCTTTCGGTTCCGTTTCCGGCTCGAAATATTTCCTCTCTTTTCTATACAAGACCAGGACTTCTCCAAGTCAAGTATGATCGATCATAGATTTTTTCTAGAAGACAAAAGAAGCCTTAGGCTTTTGATCCTGGGAAACAAAGAAGCTTCCGGAGATCCGAACGATCCTAATTTTATCCGGGAAAGGGTAGTCCAGGCCTCGGGCGTTGCAGGCGCGGAAGTATTCTTCATGAATCAGGAACATGGAACCACCATCCTGGAAGCGAACGGATCTCCCGGGGCGGATATTCCTATAGGTGACGCTCTATTTACCACCGAACCTAAAAAAATCCTAGTCGTAAAAACTGCGGATTGTATGCCCATCTTCTTTTGGACCGGGAGACCTGCACTTGTTGGTGTGATCCATTCAGGCTGGAAAGGAACTCTTGCAGGTATTACTGAAAAGACCCTGGCTCATGTACAAAAAAGATATGGAGTAGATCCTGAATTAGTTCATTTTTATTTGGGACCTTATGCTACCGGCAAACATTACGAAGTCGGAGAAGATGTCGCTTCTCTTTTCAGAAAAGAAGTTCCGAATTCTCTCAAAACATTGGAAGAATCCGGAAAGTTTTTATTAGAACAAAAAACTTTCTTACTTCATAGGATTAAAAGTCTGGGGATCCAACCTTTTTTGGAAACTGCTGGAGTTTGTACCATGTCTCCCAATTCCAAATTTTTCAGTCATAGAAGGGGAGATACAGGTAGAAACTTAAATTGTATCTGGTTGGAATAAGATCCTAACGAAAAATTTAGGATCAGATCTTGATGGTCTTTCGAACGGTTGCGTTTGCTTTTTCTAAGACCTTCTCTCTTTTGATAGGTTTTACTAGATAGTCCATGATACCGTCTTCGGTTAAAGCCTTAATAACCGCAGGAGTGTTTTCGTCGGTGATCACGATCACTCTGGGAAGAACTCCCATATCTTTCATTTCGTAAAAAGCAGCAAAACCGTCTATCACAGGGAGGTGAAGGTCTAATGTAATCAGGTCTACCTTTCGGTTGTCCTTGTACATATTTAGGAGTTCTTTGCCCGATTCCGCAAAACCGACCACTTCGTAACCTTCGGATTCCAGGATCTGAGCCAATTGTTTGGCTTGGAATTTAGAATTTTCCGCAATGATTACCTGATAAGGTCTTCCTGATGGAGCTACTCCGCCTTTCATCCAGTCACCGTCCCCGTTAATTCAAGAAATTTCCAGAAAGTTTCATACTTTCAGTATTTATATACGTAAAAATATGAAATTTCCAGGCATGGAATTCAATTCCAGGCTTTATAAAACCTTCTCAATTTCTATTCCGATTTCTTCCGTTCCCAAAATTTCGGCGCCTTTCTCGGCGATATCTCTGGTACGTTTTCCTGCGGAAATCACTTTACGGACCGCAGTTTCTATCTTTTGTGCTTCTTCTTCCATGGAGAAAGAATAACGTAAGAGTAGTGCGGCACTCAAAATCTGGGCGATCGGGTTTGCAATTCCTTTGCCTGCGATGTCCGGAGCGGAACCGCCGGAAGGTTCATACAAACCGAAACCTGATTCTGAAAGGGAAGCGGAAGGAAGCATCCCGATGGAACCTGTGATGATGGAAGCCTCGTCTGAAAGAATATCCCCGAACATATTCTCGCAAAGTATCACGTCGAATTGTTTCGGATTTACGATCAACTGCATCGCCGCATTGTCCACGTAAAGATGGGATAATTGGACGTCAGAAAATTCTCTTTTGTGCAGATCGATCACCACTTCTTTCCAAAAAACGGAAGTGGTTAATACGTTTGCCTTATCGATACTCGTGACCTTATTATTTCTTTTTCTCGCCGCTTCGAATGCAACTCTTGCTGCTCTTTCTATTTCTCTGCGGGAATATCTCATTGTGTCATATGCGAATTCTTCCGCTCCGCTTCCTTCTCTGCCTTTTGGCTGGCCGAAATAGATCCCGGAGGTTAATTCTCTTAGGATCAAAATGTCCAGACCATCTCCGATGATCTCTTGTTTTATTGGAGAAGCGTTTCTAAGTTCAGGGTAGATGATCGCAGGTCTAAGGTTTGCGAATAGATCGAAATGTTTACGTAAAGGAAGAAGAGCTCCTCTTTCCGGTTGTTTTTCCGGAGGAAGAGATTCCCATTTAGGACCTCCCACTGAACCGAATAGGATCGCATCCGATTCTTCGCAAAGTTTTAATGTTTCCGGAGGGAGTGGGCTGCCTGTCTTATCGATAGCTGCCCCTCCTACTAAGCTTTCCGTAAATTGGAAGTCGGAGGTTTTGGAGCCTAACGCTTTTTTCAAAACGGATAGGGCCACTTTCATGACCTCTGGGCCGATTCCATCCCCTGCTAATACGGCTACTTTTTTCATAGATAATATTGTTTTCCTTTTTATTTCTGTGCGTCTAGGACTGATTCAAGAATATCCAGTCCTTCATTCAAATATTGTGCTGAGATCGTAAGAGGAGGCATGATACGAATGACTGTGTCTCCAGTTGCATTTACGATCAGTCCTTTTTCCAAACAGATTTCTGCGATCGGTCTAGAAGGAATAGTTAATTCTACTCCGATATGCAGACCCTTTCCTCTGATCTCTTTGATGATCTTATTCTTTTGTTTCATCTGGTTCAAACGGCTGAACGCGATCTCTGAACAAGAGTTTACATTTGCTAGAACATCCCTAGTTTGTATGATCCGAATGGTTTCATAAGCGATTGCAGCGCCTAAATGGTTTCCACCGTAAGTGGTGCCATGGGTACCTTTAGCTAGAACATTTTGGTATTTTTCAGCAACTACCAAAGCGCCGATCGGAAATCCGGAACCGAGCCCTTTTGCAAGTGCCATTACATCCGGAGAAAATCCATAAGTCTCGAATGCGAACATAGTACCTGTTCTTCCGAAACCTGTTTGGATCTCGTCCAAAATAAGAAGTGCCTCATTTTCTAGAGTCAATTCTCTCACCAGGTTCATATATCCGTGGGAAAGCGGAATGATACCACTTTCTCCCAAGATAGGTTCCGCAATGAATGCTACCACTCTTCCTGCGAATCTTTCGAACGCTTCTACAAGTTCTTCTTCGTTGTTTGGAGCAACGAATTCTATCCCGTCCAAAAGTTTTCCAAAACCCGTATGAAGTTTTTTCTGTCCTGTTAAACTGATCCCTGAAACGGATCTTCCATGGAAACTTTTCTGTAGAGAAATGATAATCGGATCATGGATCTGCTTTTGTTCCGCATATGCTCTTGCAAGTTTAAATGCAGCTTCGATCGCTTCCGTTCCTGAATTACATAAGAATACTTTTCCCGGAAAAGTATTCAGTACGAGAAGTTCCGCTAAACGAGACGCCTCTTCCGAATAGAACCAATTGGAAGTATGCATCAATTTGTCTATTTGGTTGCGGATCGCTTCTATAATATCAGGATCGCTATGGCCCAGATTTGTAACAGCCACACCCGCTAAAAAGTCAATGTACTGCTTATTGTTTTGATCGAATAATAATTCGTTCACTCCGTAACGGAATGCTACAGGGTAACGATTGAATAAGTCTAGAAGATACTTGTCTGTAAGTTCTTTTGTAGTCTGGAAATCTGATGCAGTTTCGTTCATGATAAACCCGCCAATTGTAAAAATAAGGACTCTGTTTCTTTCAATTCTTCTAATAAACCTTCGGTGAGTTTTGGGATCTCGGCTTTGGTCTTAGGAGAAGTCCTGCTCTTGAAAGAAGAATAAATTTTGATCTTAGGCTCAGTCCCGGAGGGACGGATGGTCAGCTTTGCCTGGCCTTCTAATTCTAATTGGATCACATCGGAAGAAGGAAGACCTGAAAACGCGGATTTGGATGCGCTTCCTTTAGCGATCTTATTCTTAAAATCTAAAAATCCAGTCACCTTTCTTTTGCCGATGGATTTTCCGATCAGATCATTGTCCCTAAGGGATTGAAGCGAATCTTGGATTTTCTTTTTGCCTGCAAGTCCTTCTAATGTTAAAGACTTTAGACTTTCTTGGTACAATCCATATTTAAGATATACATCATCCATATAGGAAAGAAGGTCTTTTTTCTCGGAAAGAACTTCCATGAGTAGAAGTGCAGAAGATAAACTGTCCTTATCTCTCACGAATTCCACAGGTAAATACCCGTAGGATTCTTCTCCGCCGAATAAGAAATATTGGGTTTTACTCTTATCCAGTTTTCCCATCACTTCCGCGATAAACTTGAAACCTGTTAGAACATTCTTAAGTGAGATCTTGTTCTTCTTTGCGATCTCTGCTTGCAAGTCGGTGGTTACTACAGTTTTTACTAGAACCGGCTTTTTGCCTTTTTTAGGTTTTGATCCAACCTTCTCCGCTAAGTAAGCAGCTAAAATGGAACCGATCTGGTTTCCGTTTAGAAGAGCATATCCTCCCTTAGGATTTTTGACTCCGATGCCTAGTCTATCCGCGTCCGGGTCGGTTGCAATAAAAGCATCCGCTCCAATTTTTTCGGAAAGTTTTCTGCTCATCTCCAGAGCTTCCGGTTCTTCCGGGTTCGGGAATTTAACCGTTGGAAATTCTCCATCCGGATCTTTCTGTTCCGGAACCAAGGTCACGTTTTTATACCCGAAGTCTTGTAGTAGCTTCTTCATATATTTTCCACCGGTTCCGTGGAGAGGAGAATATACTAATTTGGTTTGGGATCTTTCTTTAGGAGTGACCTTAGAAGATACGATCCCTGACTTTTTAAGAGCTTTTAGATAAGAAGAAAAACAATCTTCTCCCGCTTTTTGGACTAACTTCTTGTATTTTGCGTCCTTGGAAGAAAGGAAAGGGATCTCATTCCAATCTTGGACCTTGTCGATCAAAGAAATGATCTTTTTATCGTCAGGAGGAGCAAGTTGCTCTCCTTTAGAAAGATATGCTTTGAATCCATTGTATTCAGGTGGGTTATGAGACGCAGTTAGTACCACACCTCCAGTTGCCTTATAATAACGGACTGCATAAGAGAGTAATGGTGTAGGAGCTACTTCCGAGAATAGGATTACCTTGATCCCGAAAGATGCAGCCACTCCTGCAGTGACTTCTGCAAATTCTCTGGACCTTCTTCTGGAATCGTATGCGATCACGAGTATCGGTTTTTTGGATTTTTGGACCAGATATCTGGAAAAACCTAGAGCAGCTTTTCCGACGGTGAACTCATTCATTCTACCTATCCCGTTACCTATCCTTCCTCTCATTCCACCTGTACCGAATTCGAGAGGTACCGTATAGGCTTCGATCTCTAGGCCGTTTGTTTCTCCCTTTTTGTATCTGTCCAGGACTGCCTTGGCTTCTTTTTGCACCTGGGGAGAAAAAGGGGCCTTGGTCCAAGATTCTATGTGGGATTCTGTGCTCATATATTTCTCTAGTTCACCCTATACTTGGAATAAAAAATCTAGTTCTTCCTGGTTCAAGACGTTTTTTCGCCGATCCTAATAGTATGGAATCTAATGAAATTTCCCGAGAACAACATAGGGAACTGGACTCTCTCAGAGCCGTTTTACGAAACATTTCCTTTCTGTTATTTTTACTTTCCGGAATTTTAACATTCGGGGCCTTTTTGAAGGAAGCTCCCGGAAAGATTGTAATCCAAGCAGTGTCAGCGGTTTTATTTTTTATACTGGGAATTTTGGGCTACGGTGCATCTCTTTCTTTCCGTAAGTCCTTGGTCTTGGAGGAGAAGGATCCGGAGCAGATCTTATTTGCCCTAAAGGACCTGAGATTTTTCCTAAGCGGCCTGGGTTGGATCTTACTCGGTCTATTTTTACTTTCCTTTTTCGGAGCTTTTGCATTGCTTCTTTCCTGAATGAGTAAACCATGCTCTGGACGTGGGTTTAAGAGAATTTTTCATAGAAGATCGTCTGGAAAAATTTAGGACGGAAGCTCCCTGCAATTTGGGAGAAAGTGGTATCCGTAATCTGGACCTAAGCACTCTTTCAGATTACCTAAATTTAGATCTGAGAGAATTGGGAAAACTTTCCTTAGCGGATTCTCCCAATTCCGGCAGAAAAGATCTAAGAGAAGAAATTTCAAAACTTTATAATAATGTTTCTCCGGATCAGGTCTTGGTTACCACAGGAACAGGAGAGGCGCTCTTCATCGCATTTAATTTACTGATACAAAAACAAGGTATTACTTCTTTATTCTGGCCCGCGTTTCAGGCATTGTACGAAGTTCCAAGATCTTTAGGCGCCAATTTGCAAAAAGTGGACCTTCTTCCAAGGCTCGAAAGTAAAGAGTTTGGTTTTGGAAAAGAGAACCTGAACAAACTATTTCAAAATTCTCCTAATCTTATTATATTCAATCATCCTCATAATCCGACAGGGATCATAGCGGAAGAGGAAGATAAGAAAGAACTACAAAGGCTCGCCGGAAATTTCTCAAATTGGATCTTGTTCGATGAACATTATAGATTTCTTTCGGAAGAAGATGATTTGGGCTGGAGCGGCATTGGGATTTGCGAAAATTCGATCTCCACAGGTTCTATCACAAAATGTTTTGGTGTGATGGGACTTAGGATCGGTTGGCTCGTAGGTCCTAAGGATTGGATCCAAAAAGCAAGGTCCATGAAGGATTATCTGACCCATACAGTTTCTCCCATCTCCGAGTTTCTGACCTTGAAACTTTTGCAAAATCGTAAGTTGCTTCAGAGTAAAATTCGAGAAAGTCTGAGGGAGAATATCCGAACCTTCGCCCATGCAAGCAAAAATAAACTCCCCGGAATCGAAAGTTTTAAAGAACCAAGAGGCGGAGTAGTCGGTTTTGCGAAATTGCACCCTGGCTTGGATTCCAGAAAATTTGCGGACCTTCTATACGAAAAAGCAGGAGTGTTTGTTTTACCTTCCGCTGATTTTGAAACGGAAGGTTATATCCGGCTAGGTTTTGGAGAAACAGAAAAAAGATTTCGTTTAGGTCTTGCACGCTGGAGCAGCTTAGGATCGGAACTGATCGCTCTTTTGAATAAATAAGCTGTCTGTCTGTCTCTTGCAAAAGTTTCCGATTCCAAAGTGAAATAGGATTTTCCTAAGAATATATGAGGGCTTTCTAATATACTTTCGAATTTAGAATTTTCTCCGGCAGGTTTCCAGCTCCATTCCAAACCTCTGATCCCTACTTTTAAATTTTCCCCTTGGATTTTCCAGTAGGTTTCTCCGGTTCGAAAAGGTAATCCTTGTCTGAGCCTTGGATCTTCCTCCTTCAATTGGTCCGGAGAGATCCAAACTCCGAGTGGATATAATAATGGTTTTTCCGGATCTATTTCTTCTTCTTTTTTGTGACCATAGACCCAAACTTCCGTTCTATACACTCTGTTTGGACTGGGATAAGTATCCTCGTATAAATTTCCCAACTGGTGGGATAGAACTCTCATGGAATGGATGCGTACCTTCCATTTTCCCGGTTCTCCCACTGGAAGAACTGATTCAGGTAAACAATCCTGGAACAGATCGGAAGGAACAGAGGTCTCCCAAATTACGAATGGAGAAAGTGTAAGAGTGCTTGTTTGTGGGAACCAAACTTCCCAGAAATAAGGCTGCTTACGCAGGTGGAAATTTTCGGATTTGCGGACCTTCTTCTTTGGCTCCTCTTGGAATAAATTTTCTCCGGGATGGAACGCTCTAAAACTTGGTTCCGATTCTTGGATTTTGGATTTCCAAGGTAGAAAAAAGAATAAGGACCAAAGGGAAACCTTATGTTTTCGGACCTTATGGAATTTTCTTTTTGCGTTTGGATAAATACTTTCTGTTTCGGTTTCCGAAAAGGAGAAGGGCGGCAGGTTCTCGGACCAGTCTTCGGTCGTTCCAGATTCCTTTCCGTTTAAATTGCGAAAATCCACAGTATGGGACTCTGCCGTAACGTAAGGATCCAGCCTTTTTCGGAGTCTGATCTTTCCCGCATCCCATTTGACGGAAAGGTGAAAAAAGGAGGATCGGACAAGTGCGAAAATTTTTTCTTTTAAACTTCTTAGTCCGATCATTCTTGGAGATAGGTTAGTAGATAGAGTTGGGAAAGGCAAGCCTAACTTCCCCTAAAAAAAGGAAAGAAATATGGGAAGAACGTCCTTAGAACATGAAGAGTTTTTAAAATCCATAGATGCGTTCCATCTAAGGGTGCTCGCAGAAATTGATTATCCTCAATCCCTTTTTAGAGAAGGAAAGATCCAGGATACAATTTGTTTATTCGGCTCTGCTCGGATCTTAAGTCCGGAAGAATGTAGAGAAAAAGAAACAAAGGATCTCTCCGAATCGGAGAGGAAATTATTCCAAAAACAAAAAGAGATGTCCGTTTATTATGAGGCCGCTCGTAAAACCGCAAGTCTCATCACTACATGGGGAAAAGAAATTTCAAAAGATACCAGAAGAATGGCTGTCTGCACAGGCGGCGGCCCTGGGATTATGGAAGCAGCCAACCGTGGAGCCAAGGAGGCAGGCGGCCCAAGTCTCGGTTTGAATATCAGACTTCCTTTCGAACAATTCGTAAATCCTTATGTGGATCCTGAGATCAGCGTAGAGTTTCATTATTTTTTCATGAGAAAACTTTGGTTTCTAAGGTTGTCCATGGGAGTTGTAGCTTTTCCGGGAGGTTTCGGAACTGTGGATGAGTTATTCGAAACTTTGACTCTGATCCAAACTGGTCGCAATAATCGTAAAATTCCAGTGATCCTTTACGGGACCAAGTTCTGGAAGGATATATTCCAATTGGAAACTATGAAAGAATATGGACTCATTGATCCAGAAGACCTGAATCTAATGACCTATTGTGATACTCCTGAAGATGTTCTGGAGACATTAAAGAAGAAGGTCCCGCTGGATTCGGAGTAATTCTCAAGATGGCACAAAATTTGGAATAAGTTTCAAAATGGTACAAAATCTTTTTGGATTCCTTGACAGACCCTGCTTATAGAAAATTATGGTCGCGTATGGCCAGAAAATGTGTTGTGACAGGGAAAGGAACGATATCCGGAAACAATGTTTCCCACTCTCACCTTAAAACCCGTAGAACCTGGAAAATCAACCTAATCAAAAAACGTATCTTCTTAGAAGATGAGAATCGTTGGGTAACCGTTCGTATCTCTACCCGCGCTTTAAGAACCCTTAAAAAGAAAGGGATCAAAGCTGCGATCAAAGATAACGGCGAATCACTAAAAGCACTTGCGCCCAAAAAGTACGTCGGAATCCAAAAAAAGGCAATCTAGTCCTTCTTTTTCCGCGACCCCTGAATATGTTTCCCGGATTTACTTCCTACTCAGGAAGGAATTCGGGGACGTAAATTCTCCTCTCCAATATTCCAAAGACTACGAATTTGCGATCTCGGTAATTCTTTCCGCTCAGTGTACTGACGAAAGGGTAAACCAGGTAAGCCCTGTTCTTTTCAAAGAGTTTCCTACATTGGAATCTCTCGCTTCTGCTCCTTTAAAGAAGATAGAAAAGATCATTTATTCCACAGGTTTTTATAAGAATAAGGCAAAGTCGGTTTCCGGTTTTGCGAACCTTCTACTAAATGAATACGACGGCAAATTGCCAAAGAGTATCAAGGAATTGATCAAACTTCCGGGTATAGGAAGAAAAACAGCAAACGTAGTATTAAATGAGATCCATCATATTTCGGAAGGATTCGTGGTGGACACTCACGTAAAAAGGATCTCTAAAAAGTTAGGACTTACCAAACAAACGGATCCTGTAAAAGTGGAGAAGGATCTAATGCAAAATATTCAACCGGAATACTGGATGGATCTGTCCTTGTATTTTATATTTTTAGGAAGAAAATACTGTAAGGCGCATAAGACATTCTGTGAGACTTGTATACTCAGAAAGGAATGCCCTTCTTCCACGGCGAAACAAGATTAGAGAGGCCAAAAATGAGCGTAGAAGTTTTTTTAGATGAAAAGATCCAAGGAATGGAATTAAGCACTCAACATATAGTCATGTCCAGGGATTTAAACCAACATGGCTTTCTTTTCGGGGGACAAATGCTTGCTTGGATCGACGAAGGTTGTGCTATGTTCGTCATCGAAAAAATCGGATATTCTAATCTTGTCACTGTGACTATGGATAATGTGATCTTTAAAAGCCCGGGTTTACTAGGAGAGATCATACAAATTTTTTCTAAAATAGAAAAAGTAGGAAAAAGTTCCATCACCATCCGAAGCGCGGCCATCGCAAAAAATCAGATGAAAAAAGAAATAAGGGAGATCATAGATTGTAGGGTGACTTACGTCTGTTTGGACGATTCCGGAAAACCTTTCCCTTATTTCAGTCAATTCGATCCGGAAGAATTCCTAAAAAGATAAAATGGCCGTTCAACTCCCTGTCTCTCCCGAAAAAGCAAACCTTCTTCTTTCCAGAATGAAGAAGTTGGGAATCCAAGAATCCGACCTGGAAGAAACTTTTGTAAGAAGCGGAGGCAAGGGCGGGCAGAATGTGAACAAGGTTTCGACTGCCGTTCGACTTCTATATAAAAAGACAGGCCTCGAAATTAAATGTTCCATTCATCGCACCCAAGGTTTAAACAGATATAAGGCGAGAGTTCTTTTATGCGAGAAGTTAGAGGCGGAAATTTTAGAGGCTTCTAAAATAGAAGATCCTAAACTTACAAAGATCAGAAAGGCCAAGGCGGATAAGGCGAGAAAAGCCAAAAGAAAGGCCGCTTCCAAAACTTTGGCAGGTCTAAAAAGAAAAGCACCTCCCGCGGATTGGGATGAAGAATAGTCACCATGCCGGATATAGTCAATCATACACTGATTGTAGAAAAACTCAAAAACCTTACGGGTTCTCCCGGATGTTATCTTTGGAAGAATTCGGAAGGAGAGGTGATCTATGTAGGCAAGGCCAAAAATCTAGATAAGAGGATCCGCAACTATTTAAAAGAAAAACAAACCGATCTTAAAACCAGATACTTACAGAGAGAAATTTTCGATCTGGATTGGTTTGCCACTTCCACCGAAAAAGAAGCTTTAATTTTAGAAGCTACACTCATTAAAAAACACAATCCTAGATACAATGTTCGTTTAAAGGATGATAAAAAATATCCGTACATATGCGTTTCACTTTCTGAACCTTATCCTATGGTGTTTATCACGCGTAAAATAAAAGATAATGGAGATAGATACTTCGGTCCTTTTACGGATGTAAGGACCACTCGGGAAATTTTAGATGTGATACTTCGGATTTTTCCAATTCGAAAAGTTAGACAAAAGCTTCCGCTTCCTAAACCTAAACGACCTTGTTTGAATTTTCAGATGGGAAGATGTTTAGGGCCCTGCCAAGGAACGGTCCCTAAAGAGGAATATGCAGTAATTGTAAACCAGATCATCCAATTTTTAGAGGGTAAAAAAGAGATCCTAGCGAACGAACTCACCAAACGAATGGATGAATATTCCGGAAAAATGGAATTTGAGATCGCAGCTCGTTATCGGGATATGTTAGGAAGACTTCAGATCTTTAGACAAAAACAAACCGTAGTGAGTATGGACGGCGGGGATGAGGATGTGATCGCATTCGCCCGCAAAGAAGACGAGGGACAAGTAGTTCTAATGGAAGTGAGAGGCGGACTGTTGGATAATAAAAAGTCTTTTCCTCTGCAAGGTGTGCAGAATTCAACGGAAGAGGAAATATTGTCCTCCTTCTTCCGAGATTATTATATGGGAGCGGGAATGATCCCTGCAAGTATAGTAGTTCCTTTCGGTTTAAAAGAAGAAGGGGAAACCGTGCTCGATTTCCTGCAAGAGAAGACCGGATTTAGACCTAAATTAAGATTTCCTAAAGCAGGGGAGAAAAAATCCCTCTTAAAGATCGCGGAAAAAAACGCGGAACTTGGACTGACTGAGAGACTTCTCGCCACTCATTATAAGGACCAAACAGTGGCTCTTAAAGAGATCCAAGAGATGTTCCAGTTAAAAGAGCCTCCTCATATCATGGAATGTTATGATATTTCCCATTTCCAAGGATCATTCCCGGTTGCGAGCGGAGTGATGTTCGTAGAAGGAAAACCTTTCAAACAAGGATATCGAAAGTATAATATTCGAGGTTATGAAGGTATTAATGATCCGGGAATGATGCATGAAGTGATTTCCAGAAGATTGCAAAGGATCATCAATGAAGATGGAGTGATGCCTGATCTGATCGTAATTGATGGAGGTCCTACACAGCTTGGAAAGGCATGCGAGGCTGCTGTGGAGGCAGGCGCTGCAAATCTTCCTATGGTGGGGCTTGCTAAAAAAAGAGAAGAGATCTATTTTCCCGGAGAAAATTCTCCTTATAGTTTTGATATGAATTCTCCCGGAATGAGATTATTACGCCATCTTAGGGACGAGGCCCATAGATTCGGAGTGGAACACCATCGTTCTAGACGAAATAGGGAGGCACTCACAGGTCTTATTCGAGAAGTACCTGATATAGGTTTAAAAAGAAGTAAACTTCTACTCCAATCATTTTCCGGACAGAAAAAGATAGAAGATGCAAATATCGCAGAGCTCATGAAAGTCCCTGGTATTGGAGAAGCGCTCGCAGAGAAAATTTATAACTATTTCCATTCTACTGCAAATCCCGCGGGTCCTGGCGGAATCGTAATTCCGGAAAATTCCTCCACTAATTCCTAAAAATCGCAAGTGAGAAGTTTTTCTCCAGACAAGTAGCTCTGGAGGGAAAAATGCGAACAATACTATCGGCTTTCAGCCTAATCATCTTTTTTATTTCGGCTTCCTGTAAGCAAGACTCAGCTTCAGAGTTACTCTGGGAAGAAACGGAAAAGTCTGTACAATTCAGATACGATCCAAACTACTCGGAAGATCCTAGACTTATCTCTGATCTGGTCCGAGAGAATGATCGAATTTGTTTTATCTCCGGAGAAGATCCGAATTTTAGCATCCGGATCTGCATCCACGAAGAGGGAATTTCGGAATATATACGAGTTCTTTCCGCTTGGAAAGAAGGATCACTTATTTCAGAATTTGTTTCTACTCTTTCGGATCATTCCGAATATAGAATAGGGACCTATCTATTCTCCGGAATTAAGAAGAAGGTAAAAGATCCCAAATTTGGACTTGTTGGGGATTCAAAATTAAAGTTTTTAAGTGCGAGCGACTCTGTTTGGGATAGGTCCGACTTTAATCTCAAAAATCATTTTAAAACTTTTAGTATATTCAGTCTTTCGAATGGATCCTATTTTTTAGTCCTTCCTCCTTGGATTGGATCTGAGGTTTATTTAGGACTTTCTTTCCAAGCATCCGATCTGGAAAAAGAGATCCGAAATCTGATCCAAGAAAAAAATAGGATCGGTTTAGGAACATGCACTTCCTCTATTCCGATCATTACCGAAATTTTCGGAGAAACGAATTCTAATTTAGGAAGATGGATAGAGGTCTATAATCCACATACTTTCCCGATCTGCGAAGAAGGTTTGGAGTTAAATTTATTCGGAAACAAGGTCACTCTTCCTAAAACAACCGGTTTTATTTCTCCTTATGAGACTAGGATCTATTCCGAAGACTCCGCTTCTTTAGAAAGTATTTCTTTTTCCGGGATCAAATGGGGGGATTTGAAGAAGGCCGGAAAAATTTTACTAAGCCGGGGAGATCAGTCATATGAGTTCAATCTTCCGGGAACAGGATATCTATTCGGAGAGAACTATTATTCTTGGAAAGGTAATACGTTCTCTAACTGTAAAACTTCTTCTCCATTTTGTATGGATCCAGGAGAGAATAGGACTACAAACTTGGAGAGCGGGGCGGATTGTGATCCGAACGATTTTGTATTAGAAGAACTGAATCCGAATGGTCTATTACATAAAGGTGTTTTACAGGAAGATTGGAAATACTTAGATCTAATCTATACTGGAAACAAAATTTGTGATCCTTCTTCTTTAAAAATTTCCTGGGGTAAAAATCTTTTCCCGATCAAGATCTCTAAAAAAATTTCAGCGGGAGAAATTCTAAGTATAGGGAACCTTCCTTTTCTATTAGGCAGTCCTTCCTATTCCTTTTCTATTTTTAAATCAACCTCTACGACTGATATTGTTTCCATATCCAATTCTAACGGAAAGGAGAAGGTTCTCTGGGACGGGATCTTTAGGACTTCCAAAGGAATTCCGAATCGAATCGTACTGCAAAAAACGAATGGAGAAACTGTAAGTATTTGTTTTGAGAATGGGGAGTCGTTTCTTCATCCATACTTCGATTCATATTTAAATGCAAGTTCACAATCCGCTTTTTCTCAGTCAGCGATAGCTTTAGAAAATCCAAGGACATCTGCTGCTATAAAATTTTGTTCCAAATCGAAAACTATTAGTGAGGTAAAGTTTTCAGAAATATCTTGGATGGGTTCTTACCAAGGTTCGGATCCGATCTCAAAAGATAGATTTTTGGAATTTGTATCGATTGGAGATAGTTTTCCTGATTCCGCTTTTTTGGAAATTATCCAAGGAAATGGAACAGTAGTTTCTATAATTCTTCCTTTAGAGAAAGAAGGTCTGAGCGTCCTTTCTTCCGGGAGATCCATTTGTTTTCCTCAAACAGAGTTTTGGAAGGATCCAAGTTTTAGTTTACCTTCTTCCGGATCGAATCTTCTTAAAGTGTATGATCCTAATACTGGAGGAGTTTGGGATGAGTTTTACTACAGTTCGTCCGGTCCAGGTGTAAACGATACCAGAAATAAAATTCGAAAATCCGCATATTCCAAATCAGGATCCGGCGTTAGAGCTTGGTTTGCAAGCCTCTATGAGGGCAGGCCGTTTAGAGATCCGAGTTGTTCTTTCACGGATGCTCATCCTGGATTTTTGGAATAAGAAGCTTACTCATGAAAAAAATCTTCTTCTTATTTCTGCTTTTGTATGCCCATATTATATCTTCAGAAGAAATTAAGAATCCTTCTTTGGAGATTTATTTCCAATGGATCTTGTTTAGGACCCAAGGAAGGATATCGGATGAAAAAGAAAGTTCCAGAATTTTTGCGTTAGCTTCACCTGCTGTATTCGGTTTCAAATTCGAGAAGTCTACAGAACAGTTTAGGTCGGACTTAGAATGGTATCTGGTTACCACTCCAAATTCCGGGACATTCTTCCTGCCCGGAAGAAACTCTTATTTTGGGATCCTTTACAAAGGACTTTTATGGGGAGCGGGAAGAAAATCGGACCCGGAAGAATTTCCAGCCTGGTCCTTTTGGAAAGACGGAGTGGAAGGTCTATTTGCGGAAACAGAATTGGATCGGATCAAGATTAGATTCGATATTTTGGATCTATACAGAGGATTTCCATTATTGGAAAACCAATGGTTGAAATTACAGGGAAGAGAGTCATTTCTTCCTAAATCTGCAAGGGAAGAATTAGTTTCCGAAAAGGATTATTCATTAAACTCACAATCCAGATATAGGGCCGGGATCAGCCTAACTGGATACAAAGAAGATCGTCTTGTATACAGATTCAGAGTGCGTTACCTGTCCTTGGGGGATTGGGGAAAATTCGGTTCAGATACGAAGGAATCCAAATCGGAAAGTATAGAAGGAGACAGAGATTATTTAGTAGAATGGAGACTTGGTTTAGGATTTCTCTGGAGATACTTTTATATTTCGGGAGACTTATTTCTTTCCAGAGGGATCGATAAAACAGGATACCATCCTTCCCGCTTTGAAAGATCTATACCGATCAGTGGTGAGGCCCTCAGATTCGATTTAGGTTTTTATAATACGCACGGAAAAATCTCGATTTTTGGATTTTTGCCTGATAGAGAGAAAAGATCTTCTCAAGGAGAAGTTTTAGAACTAGGTTTTGTAGGAATGGGAGCTTCTCCCATTGCAAATCCGATCTTACAACAAGTTTGGGGATTTTATCCATCTGCTTGGATCACAGATCAAGGTTTAGAGAGAGAAGAAACTAATTTTCCAGGTAAAAGACCTGCAAACTTATTAGGCTGGAAAGCGGAAGGAAAGTTTTCCGGAATTTCTACTGGGATACATTTTACCTATATCGGTTTTTTGAAAGAAGAGAATTCTTCTTCAGGCCTTTGGACAATTTCTTCTAAAAATATACAAAACAAATTTCTAAGAGAAGCGGGTGTAAGTATTTCCTGGTCTCCTTCGGAAGATAATTCCGCAAAGATCGAATTGGATCTAGGAGGTTTTGAATCAGACGAAACAACGGGACTGAAACAATGGTACATGCTCTTTCGTATAGTGGGAGTTTGGAAATGAAGAAGTTTTTGCTCTTACTCTCGCTTCTTTGTTTTTACTCCTGCGAAAAAACGGAAGAAGATGTTTCTATTTTCTGGGAAGATGAATTCTATCCTCAGGTATTCTTTTCTTATCCAGGGAGATTTGTTCCGATCGGCAAAAAGAGAAATGTAAGAGATGAGATCCTGCGGATCATTCGAGATACCGAAGTATCCATCTACATGCATATATACTCTTTCGATGATCCGGAGATAGAAGCGGAACTTATCCAAGCAAACCGAAGAGGGGTTCGTTTGGAACTCATGGGCGAATTGGGAAAAACATATCCGGTTTCTCTTCTACCTTTTTTGAAATATTGGAAAGGAACCGGGCTACAGCATACCAAGGTTTTGGTTTCCGACCGGTCATTGGTATTTATAGGAACAGGTAATTTTACTTATTACGGTTTGGAACAGGATCATAACGGATATCTGGAATTCAAAATGGATCGGAGTGAATGGGGGAAATTTCATTCTTTTCTAAAAGAAGAATATCCCTTTCCCGTTTTGAAAATTGCAGGATTAGAATTCTGGAATTCTCCTATGGAAGGAAATCTGATCCAGAATCGACTTTTTGATTCAGTTCTTTCTTCTAAACATTCTATTCGATATCTGATCTTTGATCATTATGATCCGATTTTGAGTTCAGGATTTACCCGCGTAGATCATGGATCGATCGGAGGGATCTATAACCGCCCTGTAGATCCTGAAGGAGAAATTCTTTCGGGTCTTCCTGGAATAGAGATCTTAGAAGATGGAAATGAGGATATTTTAGACGATCCAACAATCGGTAAAGGGGGACTTCTTCATCATAAAACTATGATCTTAGACGATTCGGAAGTTCTAACAGGTTCTTATAATTATTCCCTGAGCGCAAGAGACTCTAACAGGGAGATTTTTATTCGAATTAGAAATGAAAGAGTCTCTAAAGAATTTCAGGAGGAATGGGAGAATATTAAAAGTAAATCCAAAACTGTGAATGTTTCTGTATCTGAATTGCCGGTTCACGAGCATTCTTTCGATTCGGAGAATGATCAAATTTGCAGATCAGGAACACAACCTGAGGATTCATTTTTGGAAATTGGATTTATTTGGTTTCATTGGTACAATTTGTACAGATGGAAAGAAGAGTCATGTAAATCGGTAACGGATTATCTATCGATCAGCTCTCGTCATTTTGGAGGCAAAAATGAATTTCCGAAAGAAGGAACGGAAGACTTAGGAATTCGTCAATTTTCCAGATCTGGAAGGTTTGGATTTTCCCTTCCAAAATCGGATTTGATGGAAGAATTCCATTCTGCGATCGGACGACCTTCTCATTTCCTAAGACCGTCTCAATTTTTGGGAACAGCAGGAGCCTGGATTTTTCCGAATGAATCCGAACTAAGAGGACTTATCTCCGAAAATGTTCCCCAGAATGTTTGGATCTTAGACAGAGGAAAACTTCCTAAAAAATTAGGAATTTCGTTGGAAGAAGGAGTGTATTATCTTTCGGAGAATATAAGTTCTAATTCTGCAGTGGTCCTAGTGGAATATGAAAATTTCGGTTTGTACTTCTGTTATAAAACTATTAACTATAATCTAAACTGGCCGGAACAGATCCTATTTGCAGTTTATAATTCAAGAGAAAGTTCTAATTTTCCAGAACGGTATTCAAAATCGGATCTGGATTTTTTTGCAGAGCAAGGACTTCCGGATCAAAGAAGGAAAAACTTATGCGTTATCTCTCTTTGATAGTAGGACTTCTCCTTTTATGAAAAGACCTAATAAGATCCAGAATAGGATCACCACCTCGTCATCCTGGAAATAACATTGGAACAAACCTGAGACAAAAAATCCGATGAGTCCATAAAAGAATAATATGATCTGAAAATCTTGCTTAGATTGAAATAGATATGCGATCAGGATCGCTCCCAGTCCTAAATAGATCAAAACGGCAGGGATCCCAAACACGGAAGCCAGATGGAAATAATCGTTATGAGCATGTCCCCTTTGTGTGACTTCGTAGAAATAAGCAAGTTCGGAATATTCTTCCGAATGAGCGATCCGTACCTTCTCTATTTCTTTATTATAATTCCCGGGGCCAACTCCTATAATTGGATGCTCCTGAATGAGTGGAAAACTAGAATCCCAAATAAATGTTCTTCCGGAATCGGTATGTTTTTCTTTTCCGAAAAGCGGACCGATTACTTTTTTACCCGCAGGACTAAATGCGAGAATCAGTCCTATTAAAAACAAAAGTCCTAAAAAGAGGGAAGCTCCCTTGACCAAAAAGGATCTTGAAAATTCTTTTCTGATGAAGAATAAATGGACTCCCGCAAAAAAGATACTCACTCCGGCTCCGATCATACTGGATCTTGCTTGGTTCAGTAAAAATACTAGGCAGTATAAAAAGAGCAGGATTCCTGCTATCAGTATCCTCTTTTTATCGCCTTGGATCAAAGTTCTTAAAAAACCGAACACCACAAATGCGGAGAAAAATTGTAATAATCCACCGAAGGTCAAATGAGTGTTCATCAAACCTATGGAGATATAAAGAGGAATAGAAGAAAGTGAACCTAATGGATGAGTGAATCTATAACTGCTGGAAGTTTTGTACAGATCGCTGATCAGCCTGGAGAGCCGGACTGGAGTGAAACCTCCTGCAACTCCAGTAAATACTAGGATCAAAAAAAGCCAAAAGAGTGCACGATATATCTTAGGCAAATCTTCCTTTGTAGTAAATCCTACGGAGAGTAATCCAAAAAATAGGAAGAAGTCTTTGAGTTCTCCATTCCAAGCTGCCTTTGTGTATCCAGTGGAATTGTCGAAAACGAGATGGACCAAAAATACGATCCCATACCATAGAAAAAGAGAAATGGAAATTTTAGAAACGGGATGGTTCGGTAGGATCTCCTTCCAATTTCCGGATCTCAATTGGTCCGCTAGTCCGAAAAAAAAGGAAAGCACCAGAAATCCCTGGCTGAGACTGACCGAAATTCCGATCGAAGGAATGGTTGCGAGTAAACAGAATAGATGCGCTTTTTTTAAAAACTCGTTCATCTGGATTCTGGAAATAATCTCACCGATCTATTCTTTGTAAATTCGATTATTTTTCACATAGATTTCTGTAATGGAGTGGTAAAATCCATATTATGGAGGAGATTGGTTCCGCATTAGGAACCTAGATGAAGATTCTTTATTTTTCGGACACCTTTTTACCCAAAATAGACGGGGTCGCTATTTCAATGAGAAATTTTGCGGAAGCCCTCGCCGAAAGAGGACATGAATTTTTAATTTGTTGTCCACGTTATGGAGAAGGTGACTTCGATAGAATGGGGGATCATATCCGCCTGGAAAGATTCAGAAGCGGATACCTGCCTAGTTACCCTGATATTAAAGTAGTTTTACCTTCTCCTTCTAAGATCAAAAGAGCGATCAAGGAATTCCAGCCTGATCTGGTGCATATCCACACTCCTGGGCTCATGGGAGTCTATGGGATCAATGCCACCGAAAAATACGGGATCCCGAGTATAGGGACCTATCATACATTGATGTCCGAACAGGATATGTATCTTTCTTTTTACCGCCTTCTTAAACTGGATAAACTTTTCATGAGAATTGGAAAGTTGAATAAGAAGATCAAGATAAAGGACTTAGTGAAATTTGAAAAATTCGACAAGTTCAATATCCGTAAAAAGATCATTCTGAAAATTACGAATAATTTATACGACCGCTGTGATCTGATCATTTCTCCTTCTCATCTGATCAAAAAACAGTTAGAAGAGTTCGGATTAAAGAAACCTGTGGCGGTTATCTCTAACGGATTGGATCTTTCTCAGTTTAAAGGAAGCCCTAAAACACTTTCGGAAAGCCCTAAACTTCTGCATGTTGGCAGGATCTCCTACGAGAAAAATTGTGATGTGATCATAAACTCTTTCAAATTGATCATAGAGAAGATCCCGTCGGCTACTCTGACGATCATTGGAGATGGACCTGCTTTGGCATCTCTAAAGGTTCAGGCCCAAAAGTTGGGTATAGACCAAGCAATTACGTTTACCGGTTTTATAGATAGGGCGGAACTTCCGAATCATTACCCGAATTACGATCTATTCTTGACTGCTTCTACCATGGAAACCCAAGGACTTGTGATCTTGGAATCTGTGGCCTGCGGTCTTCCTGCAGTGGGCGTGGATTCATTTGCGATCCCGGAACTCGTTCATGACGGAGTAAACGGATTTATCGCAAAACCATTCGATGTAAGAGATATCGCAGAGAAAACAGTTCGTATTTTAGAAGATCCGGCCATGTATGCTTCCTTCTCCAAAGAATCCTTAAAGATCTCACAAAGCCATGAAATGAAAGCATGCGTGGATAGAATGGAAGAAGTATATAGATCAGTCGCCGATCAAAAGAATAAAAAGAAGAAAAGATCCATACTAAATACGATCTTCTCATTGGATCCTTTTGGGATCATGGGCTGATCAGAAAAGTGTATTAATATTTTTGATGACGTTGATACGTTTGATCACGTCTTCCGGAGTAATTCTTTCCATACAGGCAAAGTCTTTTCGATAACATGTAGTATTTCCGTAAATACTACATGGTCTGCAAGGCAGATCGTCTATTTGTAAAACTCCAGTGTCTTCCTGACCAAAAGGTGCAAATCCGGAAAGAGGGTGAGTGGTACCGAATAAGGCGATCACAGGACGTTTCAGAAGTGCCGCAATATGGATATTGGAAGAATCCATTCCGATAATTACATCCATTCTTTCCATGATCCCTAATTCGCCTCGTATTCCTAGTTTACCGCCGGAAACGATCGTCATGGACTGGTCCCCATTTCTCCATTCTTCCATTTGGACCGCTTCTTGGGAGGAACCGAATAAGAAAATTCTAATATTAGGGAATTCTTCTTTTAATAGTTTGAGAAGTCCCAGACTTTTTTCCATAGGCCATTCTTTCAGTTTATGGCCTGCAAAAGGTGCATATCCCACCCATAGTCCTTCTTTTTTATCTATCTTTCTGGCAAGAAGGAAGTCTTTTGCATAAATTTTGGACTCAGGGTCCACGTTGATCCAAGGTCCTTTACGGACAGTTGCAGGAAATCCGGCTTTTTCGAAAACTTTCAGATATCTGTCCACTGTGTGGGGAAGTTTACGCAAAACTTTACGTGTCTTACGGATCTGGCGCATCTTTTCCCTTCTTCCTTTAATGATCCTGAAGACTGAAATTCCTCTTATCCAAAAGAAAAAACTGATAAAACGGGATCTAACGCTGGAATGGAGATCTACGATCTTTTCGTAAGGACCTAGTTTATTCAATTCTTTGAATAAACGATATAAGCCTGAGAGGCCTTTATACTTTTTAAGATTGATCCCGATCACATGGACGTTCGGGATATTATAAAAGAAGGGAGCATAGTTCCCTCTTGTAACGACAGTGATTTGTATATTCGTATACTTGGCGGCTACGGCGATCAATGCCGGGGCCATCAAGGCGACATCTCCCATCGCTGAGAATCTTAGCACCAAAAGATTCATGCTTGTTTTGTATATAAGGAAGGGTTCAGATTTTTGTCGTTATACATTTTCATCTGCCTATACACCTTATAGAATTTATCTCCTTTAGATAAATCGTCCAGAAGTTCATCCAGACATTTGGAAAGATCGGTTCTTTGTTCCAGTAAAACATTCAGTTTGTTTTGGCAGGTAATGATATGATCAGGGCTCACATCCTTTCTTTCCGTTTGTTCTTTCATATGATAAATTTTGAGTTCCAGGATGCTCATCCTGTCTATCAGCCAAGCCGGGGTTTCCGAGTTCATTCTGGCATTCGGCTTTCTTTCCACAGACTTGTACATCGCGGAGATCTGGTCGTCGATCTGCTCTACAAGGTCAGTCCTTTCCTGGTTCAAAGCGTCTATTTTTCTTTTGAACTGGACTAGCTCCTTATCAGGAAGGTCAGGCCTTCTGATCTCGTCCTCTACATGCCATTGGATGGTATCTATTTGGTTTTTTTGGTAAAATAGGAACTCTAGGGAGGACTTAGGGAATGGATTCGGAGAAAGTTCTTCCGCTTTATGCCAGTCCGTGACGGAATTTCTGAATATCTCAACCACTTTGGCCGATTCTAACTTCATCGGAGCTAGAATTTACGCGATAGACCAAAAATCAAGAGGATTTCCTACTAATCGGTCCGTCGGCTAATACCGGAAGAATCTAGTTCCGCTTTACAAAATAAATTTCCCAGGTTAGGATTTTGCCCGCATGAAAAAAATAGTACCTCCGGAAGCGTTGCAATTTTTAGCGTCTATCCCCTTGTTCAAGGGTCTCCCGAGAAAATTATTGGTCTTACTTTACGGTCATATAGAAGAGAGGAACGTTCACAATCATACTGTTATTTACTATAAGGGAGAGATCTCCAAGGAACTTTACATAATCCGTCACGGAGAGGTAATGATGACCTTAGGAGAAGCGGGTAAAACGGTTCGTTACTTGGGAGAAGGCGACGTATTCGCGGAGAATAGCGTTCTTACAAGAACCGCTCATACAGGCTCGGCTACCGCAATTCTTGATACATTATTATATGTTCTGGATGGAGAATATTTTCTAAAACTAGCCGCAAAAGAAAGAGTCCTTTCCCAAAACCTAATGAGACTGATGGGAATGAGAATGAGAGAAGTGATGGAAGATTCTTCCAGCCAAATACATTCTCCCAGAAGACTCGTATGTCATATCCCTATAGAAGAAGTAGAAGATTTTAAAGTACATCTAGAATCAATCGTAGATAACGGCAGAAAATCCCACGAAGGACATGTTTCCCTTTTGAGAATGGATACATTCAAAGGAAAATCCGTTTCCGAGATGGTGCGTACGATTGCAGGTCTTAGAAAGAAGTCTTCCATACTACATCTGTATTTTAAAAATCCAGAGATCCAACCCGAGCTGGATAAACTAGTCCAACAATGCGACCAGATCGTTTTCTGGGAAGAAAAACCGGAAAGAAATCTGAAACAGAAAAATGAGATCTTAGGCTATTGGGAACCAAGGATACGGAATTTTTCCGGAAGGACTTCCCGTATCATAGTTTCCGAAAACGGATTAAGAAAACATGAAGAATCCGCCAACCAAAAAGTATTTTATAAGGGTGAAACATTCGCAAGATATTTGGTTTCAAGGACAAGAGGACTTGCGCTGGGTGGAGGAGGAGCAAGAGCACTTGCTCATGTCGGTCTTCTAAAAGTTTTAGAAAGAGAAGGGATCCGTTTTGATTTTGTAAGCGGTTCTTCTTTCGGTGCAGTGATCGGTGCGCTTTATGCAAGAGGAGAAAATACTGATTCTATCTTCAAAATGATCGGTAAGTTTTTCGGTGGAATAGAAAAACCGTTCGATCCTACCATCCCGCTTATCTCCTTCTTCAAAGGAAAAAGAATGCTCAGAATGTTAAAGGATGCATTCGGCACTCAATTGATAGAAGATCTAAAGATCCCGTTCGCAACTTCCGCAGTGGATCTTCATAGCGGACAAGAATATGTAATGGACCAAGGACCTATCTGGGAAGCACTTGCAGCTGCAATGAGTCTGCCTGGTATGTTCCCGCCTGTATTCAAAGGAGATCATCTTTTGATAGATGGAGGGGTGATCAATAATGTTCCGGAAAACCTGATCCGCAGAAAAGGTGCAGATGTGATCTTATCCGTGAACGTTTCTCCTCTCAGAGACGAAGGGATCGTCAGACTTTTAGAAGATAGAAAGGTAACCGGAAAATCATTCTTCAAAAATTTATGGGAAGATATTACTTATCCTCCTATTTTAAAGATCATGGCAAGAGCGATTACCTTAGAGGGAAGAGAGATCACTAAATTAAGAAAAGAAAAAATGGATCTTTTTATCAATTTGCATATAGAAGAATTCGCATTTACGGATTTCGGAAAGTATAAGGAAATCATTAAGAAAGGAGAATTGGAAACGGAAGCCGCGATCGGTGATATCCGTAAACTATTCTTCCCTTCCGAAAAATAATTAGAGATAGCTTAGGATCTTTTCCTGGAGTCTGTCGGAATGTTTTCTCCAGGAAAGTTTCCATTCTTCACTTCCTTTCGGTCCTACTTTGTTCGTAAGCGCGAATATGGTACCGAAAGGAATATTAAACAGATTGCATACTTTTGCAAGACCGAACGCTTCCATATTTTCGAAGCCTAAACTTTCTCCCTTGATCCTTTCCAATGCGCGCGGGCTCAAATCCTCTAATGTGACCGAACCTGTTCCGTTGGTTGCGGATTCCACAAAATCATTCCCGTCAAATGGGAATTGTAAATTTGGGAATTCATATTTAAAGGTCATACTTTCAGGTAGTCTGATCTTTTTGTCTAAGAATGCGATTTGGTAATTTGCGAATACTTTTGAAATCCCGAATTTACCTTCCCAATCTTTTCGGGGGATCCAGTTATAAACACCGGCGGAGCCAATCCCAAAAATCGCCTTAGGTTTCCAGGTAGAAGGATCTGAAAGATATTTCTGGAGATTGATTGCTGCTTCCAATTCTCCAATGCCGGCTTCGAAGGTATGGATCTTGGGATCCGATTTTAATTTGTCGATTTCTCCCGCGAAAGCCGCGCAGAAAAGGATATCCTGGATTTTAAGGTCGCTCATCTGATTAAAGAAAGATCGTTTTTATCAGATGCGCATAGAGTTCTGCAACCTTATTTCTTTTTACTTTCATGGTTTCGGTGAGTTCTTTTCCTTTTTCGAACTCCTTGTCTAAAAGACGAAACTCGTTAATTTTTTCGAAGTTTTTAAATCCGTTCTTTTCGGAGATGGTATTTTTGATCAGATCCTTATAAAACTTCAGTATCCTTGGGTCTTGGACTAGGGCTGAATTGTCATTTGGCAGACGAACACCCTGGGAGGAAAAATGATCTCTGAGTTTGGCAAAATCCGGAACGATCAATACTGCCAAAAACTTTTGGTCCTGGCCAATTACCACCGCAGTCAATACCCAGCCGGTCTCTAAAATTTTTCCTTCTATAGGTTCAGGCTCCACATTCTCTCCGGAAGAAAGAACGATCGTATCCTTTGCTCTACCTGCAAATTTTAACTCGCCCGTTTTAGTCCAAACGAACAAGTCTCCTGAGTTAAACCATCCATCCGAAAAGTTGGACCCAGTGAGTTCCGCATTTTTATAATAGCCTGCGGTTACATGCGGACCCTTATGCCAGGCGATCCCTTTGTCTCCCGGTTTGGAAACCACAATATTTTGCTCATTTACTAATTTGATATGTGCCCCTGGAAACACAGGTCCTATCGATCCTGTTTTGGGGATCGGGAAACTTCCCAAGGCTCCCATCCCTGTAGTCTCGGTCATTCCGTATGTTTCTATAATCGGAACTCCCATAGAGCGAAAGAAAAATTGGATCTTAGGAGGCATTGCTCCTGCGCCGCAGAATGCAAACTTAAGTTGTCCACCGAATAACGCTCTCACAGGCGCAAGAACCTTCTGAGCTAGAATATTCAAAGAATAGAATATAGGAAGAAGTAGGGTAGAAACCACTGTGTCTGTTAATATCTCCTCTTTATTCGATTCTTCCGTTTCCGAATAATTTCCGGTGACAGTATCTAATAGAGAGTTATAAGTCTCTGCGATCCGAACCGCGGTTTTAAAAACGGCAAGTTTGAGCGGAGAAGATTTAGAAACCTTGTCCCAGATCCTTCGATACAACGCTTCCCAAACTCTCGGAACGGAAACAAGAACTGTAGGTTTAATGATCTCGAAATCACGAGTGAGCTGAGAAACATTGGAGCAGGCGAGTGAGGCCCCCCAGGAAAGAAGTGCCGTTTCTAAAATCCTTTCCGCGATATGCCAAGGAGGAAGGAAGACCACAACTCTGTCGGAATAATTTGCAGGTACAAATTGTTGCAACTGATCGATCGTCCAGGTAAAGGATCTATGTTTTAAGACCACACCTTTTGGAACTCCGGTGGTCCCGGAAGTATAGATGATCGTCGCTATATCATTCTCTGTTAAGGATTCTCCGATGGAATGTAAAAGGGACTTTCCTTTCTTCTCCACCCAGGTTCGTCCCTGAGAGATCGCAGTTTCTAGGTCTATGAATTCGATTTTAGGATAAGCCGCTTTTAGTTTTGCCAAAGAGGCAAAGTTCTCTTCAGACTCTATGAGTATTACGGTTTCTAGATGTTTTAATCTGTTTAGGATATTTCCCAGCTTGACCAGGACCTGTTCTTTTTCTATAAATGTGATCTTGGATTCTGTATGATCTAAGATATAAAATATCTCTTCTTCGCTTGCATCACATCCTCTTGGAACATCCGCTCCACCTGAACACATTACGGAGAAGGAGCATAATGCCCATTCTGTCCTATTATCACAGAATAAGCCTACCTTATCTCCTTTGTTCAGATTTTTCTGTCTGAAAAAACCGGAAAGATTTTCCAGATTCAAAAACCATTCCGAATACGAGATCCCGGAGAATGATTTTAATTTTTCATCCCAGATCCATTGGAAGGGCCTGTCTTTGTAATGGATACAAGAGTCCCTGACCAGATGATAGATGCTTCTTTTTTCCATAGGGATTAGGAAAGCAGACCCAGAGTTTCCGACTCGTTCAACATTAAATTTATATTCTGTAATGCCTGGCTGGCCGCTCCCTTCATTAGATTATCCAAAGCGGAAACGATCGTGATATTTTTGCCTCTTTGTCTAAGGCTTATATCCAAGAAATTTGTATGTTGCACTTTCGCTAGATCGATCTCTTCCGGAGTTTTTCTGATCCGGACAAACGGCTCCGATTTGGAATTTTCCAGCAGAGTTTCTAAGAAAGGCAGATTTTCTGAATTTGCCTCCAGATAGATCGTGGATAAGATCCCTCTATACACCGGAAGTAAATGAGGTACGAATAAAATTTCAGGTTCGGAAAGTCCCGATCCTGCAAAACAATATTCTTGTATCTCGGGCTCATGCTGGTGGCTCAGAATTTTATAAGCTCTGAAGTTTTCATACACACCGTTGAATGAAAATCCCCCGTCTTCTACTCTTCCTCCTGCGCCGCTGATCCCTGATTTACAGTCCGCTACGATCCTAGGTTTGATCTCTTTTCTGAGATTTCCTAAAAGATATAGAGCTAAGATCACAGAAGTGGAGAAACATCCAGGATTGGAAACAAAGTCTGCACCTTTCAGTTTGTCCCTGAATATTTCCGGAATACCGAATACTGCCTTATCCGTTAAAGAGAAGCTGGTATGTTTTAATTTATAATTGGTTTCGAATTTTTCTTGGTTATGAAGACGGTATACTCCGGAAAGATCGATTACCTTATGACCTTTGTCCAAAAACTTGGGAGCTAATTCTAGGGAAGCATCGTTAGGAACTGCAAGTACTACGAGAGATCCTTTGGGGACCTCGTCCTCATGTTTTTTGAAAACTAGATCTTTAGGAGAGATTAGATCCGGAAAAACTTCGGAAAGAGATTTGCCAGCGAGTTTATCGCTAGTAACATGCACCGCTTTGTATTTTGGATGGCGGGCGAGTAATCCTAATAATTCTTTTCCTGTAAATCCGCCTGCTCCGATGATGCTTATCTCTGACATGGATCTTCCTTTTGACTAGCGTTTGAAACAATCCTAAAAATCGGGACTAGGCTTGGAATAAAAAAACGCCGGATGAGATTTCATCCGGCGGTCAATGGTTTCTAAAAAGAAAGCCAGTAGTAATATTAGCCTGCTGCTTTTTGGGCTTCTTCGGACGGCTGAGCAGGCGGTAGTTTGCCGTCAGGTGCTAAAGGGGGTAATCCGTTCAGATCTCTTACCATATTTTCTACTTGGAAGGCGATCTCTGGATTTGATTTCAGATATTCTTTAGCTGCTTCTTTTCCTTGGCCTATCTTTTCCGTATTATAGGAATACCAGGCTCCGGATTTGCTAATAATGTCGTGTTTTACCCCTAAGTCAACGAGAGAACTTTCTCGGCTGATCCCTGTGTTAAAGATTATGTCGAATTCCGCCTGACGGAAAGGTGGTGCCATTTTGTTTTTTACAACTTTTACACGCACTCTATTCCCAGTGGCTTCTTCCTTCTCTTTAAGTGTCTCTATCTTACGGATGTCTAAACGAACCGTACTATAAAACTTTAATGCGTTTCCACCGGTTGTTGTTTCAGGAGAACCGAACATAACACCTATCTTCATACGTATCTGGTTGATGAAGATAACGACAGTCTTTGACTTAGAAATGGTTCCAGTCAGTTTACGAAGTGCTTGGGACATAAGTCTCGCTTGCAGACCCATATGAGAATCTCCCATATCGCCTTCGATCTCTGCCTTAGGAACCAACGCAGCGACCGAGTCTAAAACCACGATATCGATCGCGTTACTTCGAACTAGAGATTCACAAATTTCTAATGCTTCTTCTCCGTTGTCCGGTTGAGAAACTAATAGTTCCTCTAAGTTGACTCCTAACTTTTTAGCGTAAGCAGGATCCAATGCGTGTTCTGCATCTATAAACGCTGCAACTCCGCCTCTTTTTTGGCATTCTGCAATTGCCGAAAGTGTAAGAGTGGTCTTTCCGGAAGACTCTGGACCGTAGATCTCTACAATCCTTCCTAATGGATAACCACCGATCCCTAATGCGATATCCAAATCCAGGGATCCTGTAGGAATAACAGGGGCAACTGTAGCTGCAGATGCAGCTCCCAAGCGCATAATGGATCCCTTACCGAATTGTTTTTCGATTTGGGTCATTGCCTGGTCTATGGCCTGGCGCTTGGAATCATCCAAACCCTGTGCTTCTTCTTTTTGCTTTTTCATGGACTCTTTAGCTCCTTCTCTTGCCAAGACCCGGTTCCCCCTCAGATAAAACTGCGTGTACTTTTTTAATGGGAATCAATCTTTTCTAATAGGAAGGATACTCTTAGTCCCGGACAAATTCCAGGTCGGATCTAAAAAAACCTTCAGGATTCCCTGAGAAAAGTTTCTAATGAAATCATTCTTATGTCACCCAAAAAATTGGATCAAGGGTGAAAAAAGTGCAAATATTTGTATAGTAAATATGGTTGTAGTAAAACGGGCACGTAAAAACAAGGCCTAATCGGACAAAAATCCCTTCTCCGCCTTTTCTTTATCCGCTAAAAACGAGATCTCTGCCTTATGACTTCTACGTGTTTGTTCTAAAAGGAATTTCCAGAACCTTCCCGCATATAATATAAATATAATAAAAGAGAAGAAGACCAAGAGTATTTTAGAGAGAAGTAATATATAGAAGGGTGCTATATTATGATTCGGGAAATAGAATAATTCCGTCTTGTTTTCGGAGAAAATTTTCACATTTCTACCGGACTTTTTATTTTCTTCGAAGAATGTGCGGACCTCTCTGATATCTAAGTCCTGGATTGGAAAGTCCGGAGTTGTTTTGTACAATAAAAGCGCTCCTGATTCGGAGAAGAGCAAAAAACTTCCTTGCAGTTTTAATTCTCCCCAGTTAGGCAAAGGGCGATAGGGAAGATTACGGAATATATATCTGATGGAAACTGTGCCGGTCTCGAATTCGTAATAAGAATCTGGGAAATTTCCCTTCTCGTAAAATAGGGTCTCCCATTCTTTTCCGGAAAATTGGATCTGAACTCCTTCAAATCTTTCCAGGCTTTGTAGATCTTTCTTTAGTTTATCAAGTCCAGGCTTTCGGTTTTTGCCAGGTTTTAGATCGGTTTTTAGGAATAATTCCAAACTTTGTTCGGAGTCTTTTTTTAACTCCGTAATGTATTTTTCACTTAGGCTGCGGACTATCCTTTCTTCCGCCAAAACCGGATGTCCGGACCATTCTAAAAACGAGTTTAATAACTCGTCCGCGGATTTTTCGGAAGCTGTAAGGCTTAAGGGATAGGAGAGAAAGAAAAGCAAAAAGAAGAATCGGAAAACCTTTGACATAGGCGGCTTTTATCCTGTAATACTCAAACCATAATCGAAAACCCCAAACTGAAAAGCTTTAAAAATATATGAGCCTGTTAGAACTACATAAAATACAAACCACCAAATCTTCCTGGCAAGACTTTGTGGAATACAGCATCCAAACTCCTTTTTATACCGAAACAAAGGCTAAAACCCAGTCCTTGGTAGAGGCGATACAACTCACATTATTCCATGATTATCTATCCACTTTTTCTCCTGAGGAAAAGTCGGAGTTCCTTTCTTCTCCGGATGCATTCCAGGCCTCTGCCGAAAAGTTCGTGAATATTTTAGAAGGTGTACGTTATTCGCAAGAAGGGTATAATCAAAAAGAAAGGTCCCTGTTTTTGGGAATGTTAAAGTCCCTCTTAAAAGAACATAAGGCGGATGAGAACGGGGAAAGAAAGGATCTGGAAAGATACCATTTTTATAGATGTATCATTCGTTTTTGTTCTGATAAGGAGTATATCTTCAGAGTATACGAAAAGTATAAATCTTATCTTTCTCAGGGCAGCGGGGTGTAATGGCCCAAAAGACCTTAGTAGTTTCTCCAGATTGCCCCATTTGTTCCGTGCTGCGAGGGGCAAAGATCCCAGGATTAATTCACCAAAATTCTTCTTTTATCATCCGTCATGCGTCTGAAGATAAAAAAATCCCGGGTTATCTATATATAGAACCGATTTCGCATAGAGAAAAATATTCAGACTGGGACCCTAAAGAGTTCAAGGACTTGGGAGAGACGCTCCAATTTGCAACCGATTGGATCCAGAAGAAATATTCTCCTCCTAAAATATATACCGTATTGGTTGCGGAAAAAGTAGCTCATATGCATTTTCATCTGGTTCCTAGATACGAAGAGATCAAAGGACCCGAGTACATTCGATTAGCATTAGAAGGTTTGGCCTCGGCTCCGGTCGGGATACCATTTCCCAAATTCGAATGATCCTTTTTCCTTCCGTTATTATCAAAAAATTTCTGTCTAAAGTAAAAGGTTATGAATCAATCCAATATAGAGACCCTGATCGACGCAGGTAAAAAAAGAAAAGCGGACTTTGTAGAAATTTACGAGGAAGAATCCAGAAATTCTTCCATTTCACTCAGAGACCAAAAGATAGAACAATCACTTGCAGCGACAGATTACGGGATCGGGATCCGATTGGTATACGGGACCGACGTATTATACGCTTATACAAGCAACGACGACCAACAACATTTACTTTCTTTAATACATCTTTTAGCGGATTCCCGCGGAGAAGCGGCAAATAACTCCGGAACATTTGCTCTTCCGGGAGATGTTTCTAAATATTCTTTTTCTAAAAATATTCATGATCCTAGAAAAGTTCCTCCATTTAGAAGGTTGGAGCTCCTACAAACTGCGGACCATATCGCAAGAAAAGTTTCTTCTAAGATCATACAAGTAGGAGTAAGCGCCTCCGATATAGTGACGAATATTCTGATCGCAAACTCGGAAGGGCTTTGGGTAGAAGATCTAAGGGTCAGAAGTAGATTTTTCCTTTCCGTAACTGCGGAGAATAAGGGAGAAAGATTCGTAGCAAGCGAATCTCCGGGCGCACTCAAAGGATTCGAATTTTTTGAAGGATTAGCAGTCGAGGACATCGCAAGAAAGGCCGGTGAAAGGGCCTTATTCATGCTGGATGCAGGTTATATAGAAGGTAAAAAAATGCCTGTGGTCATGGGTAACGGTTTTGGTGGAGTAATTTTCCATGAAGCCTGTGGTCATCCTTTGGAGACCGAGGCGATCCGTAAAAAATCTTCTCCTTTTGTAGGAAAACTAGGAGAGTCAATCGCACAATCTTGTCTGACCGCTTATGATGACGGAACCATCGAAGAACAATACGGCTCCTTGAAAGTAGACGATGAGGGAATGCCTACACAAAAAACACTTCTGATAGAAAACGGAATTTTAAAAGCATATCTTGCTGATAGGATCGGATCCATGGAAACAGGTTCCCCTAGAACGGCAAGCGGCAGACGAGAATCCTACCAATACGCACCTGTTTCCAGGATGAGAAATACATATATAGAAGCGGGAAAAGATTCCTTAGATGAAATGTTTGCCTCCGTGGATTTCGGGCTTTATGCAAAAAGAATGGGCGGAGGTTCGGTAAACCCTGCCACCGGAGAATTCAACTTCGCCGTCGAGGAAGGATACGTTATCCGAAACGGAAAAATCTCCGAACCTGTAAGAGGGGCCACTCTGATCGGTAAAGGCCATGAAATTCTTCCTAAAATTTCCATGGTAGGAAAAGACTTGGAATTGGCAGCAGGAACCTGTGGTGCTTCTTCCGGATCTATCCCTGTAACTGTAGGACAACCTTCCCTGAAAGTGGATGAGATCCTAGTGGGGGGAAGATAATGGATTTGGAACAAGCAGCCGGATTCGTATTAGAAGAAGGAAAAAGATACGGAATCGATTCTTTCGACCTGATCGCGACAGACTCGGAAGATATTGGGATAGAAGTTTTTAAAGGAAGAATTGTTTCCACAGAAACTTCCCGCTCCAGAGGGGTCGGTATCAGAGTTCTTAACAATTCCCGCCCGGGATATTCTTACAGCGAACGTTTTAGTAAAGAAGCTCTTTCCCAAATGGTAAGAGACGCGATGGACCAGACTGAGATCACGGATCCTCTGGACATGGAATTGCCCGGACCAAAACAATTGGCGGAAGTGGATCTAAAACATTATAATCCTGCATTAGAAAAATTGGATTTTGCATGGATGAGAGAACTGGGACTCGCACTCGACCATGCTTCTTGGGAGTCGGACAAAAGAGTGGAGAATGTGCCTCATGTAGGTGTGGGAAAAAGTTCCAGCCAAAGTTTGATCGCAAACTCAAAAGGTGTATTTGTTAAAAAGGAATCCAATGTCGCTTATCTAGGAACAGGTCTTGTAGTTGCGGAAGGTGATACCAAAAAAATGGGAAGTTATTACCGCTCCGGCAGGGATATTTCCCAATTCGATCCATCATATATTGCAAAGGAAGCGGCTCATAGAGGAACCGAACTTTTAGGTGCTAAACCGCTTCCTAGCGGAGTATATACGATCGTTTTAGGAAATCGTATCAGTCCTCAAATATTCGGAATGTTCTCTTCTCCTTATTTTGCAGACGCAGTCCAAAAAGGATCCTCTCGTTTGGTCGGAAAATTAGGGAACGAAGTAGCTTCTCCTATATTAAGTATTTATTGTGAAGCTCATACTCCTGATTATCCTGGTTCCCGCTTGGTTGATGCGGAAGGAATTCCTACTACGGCACGTACCAAGGTTTTAGAAAATGGGATCCTTAGATCCTATCTGTATAATTTAGAATCCGCTAAAAAGGATAATGTACTGCCGACCGGTCATGGGGTTCGTTCTTATTCAGGAAGAGCAGGTACTTCTTTTTCTAATATGATCGTTCCATTTGGCACTAAGACCAAAGAGGAGTTATTATCATCCGACTCTCATTGTATTTTTGTGACTAAGTTGGAAGGCGGGGCGGGTTGCAGCGCGGTCTCGGGAGAAATTTCAATCGGGATCCAAGGGATCTATTATAAAAATGGAAAGCCGGAACATGCAGTGGATCGTATCACAATGAACACGAACTATTTCGATCTACTTCATAAGATCCAAGGGATTTCCAACGAATATTCCGACAGTTATTCTTCCATCAAGGTGCCTGATATTTTGATCTCGGAAATTCACGTAGCAGGTTGATCATGTCGGAAGAAAGAAACAAGCCCGAAACATATTTACTCTCCAAAGAATTAGAAGAAGCAGTCCAAGTTGCCGAGATCACAGCTAGACCTTTATTATTAAAAGGAGAACCTGGAACAGGAAAATCACTTTTAGCGGATTATCTTTCCTTTAAGACCCAAAAAAAGCTCTACTCCTGGCATGTAAAATCCACCTCTCTCGCAAAGGAAGGTTTATATTTTTATGATGCGGTTTCGAGACTGAACGATTCCAGATTTACGGAAGATAAGGAGAAGGTCCGAAATATCGAAAATTATATTCGATTGGGCGCTCTTGGGGAAGCATTCTCTGCCGCTGAACCTTCCGTAGTATTGATAGATGAGATAGACAAAGCGGATATAGAATTCCCGAACGATCTACTTTTAGAATTGGACAGAATGGAATTTGTGATCCAGGAGACAGGTCGTAAGATTAAGGCAATCAATCGACCTTTGACTTTGATCACTTCTAATAACGAAAAAGAACTTCCCGCAGCATTTTTAAGAAGATGTATTTTTCATTATATAGACTTTCCTGAACCTGCTTTTATGGCGGACATCGTATCTTCACATTTTCCAAAGATTGAATCTTCTCTATTAAAAAGAGCATTAGAGTCCTTCTATGTGATCCGAACCATGGATGACATGAAAAAAAAGCCAGGCACTAGTGAACTACTGGATTGGATCCAAATTCTAATCCATATGGGAGCAAAACTTCCGGAAGATGGAAGAATTCCGTATATAGGCGCTCTTGTGAAAAATGAAGAGGATCTGAAATTGTTCAGATAAAGAACTTGTTTTTCCCATTTTTCTACAGGCTGAAATCCTCCGGAGTTCCGATCTCCACTGTGGAATTACTGGATTTTCTAAAAGCAACCGAGGCTTTAACCAGAGATAAAACATTTCTTTCCGTAAATGAATTCTATAGAGTTTCCAGGCTCTGCCTAGTTAAAGACGTAAAATATTACGATGCATTCGATCTAGTATTCACGGAACTTTTCGGAGAAAGAGGAGTGCTTAAAGAGACTTTCCGTAAGGAAATGATGGATTGGCTTTCTACTATATTCGAAAATCCGAATAAACTTCCCCCAGGAATGATCCCACCCGAGGAACTCTGGAAAGAGTTTTTAGACAGACTACAAAACCAAAAAGGGGAACATCATGGCGGAAATAAATGGATCGGTACTGGCGGAAGTTCTCCTTTCGGCCATTCCGGAGTAAATCCAGGCGGGGTCCGAATCGGTGGAGAAGGAGGTGGAAAGTCCGCTGTTTTCCAAGCAATGGAAAGAAAGTATAAGGACTATAGGACCGATGAACAGTTGGATGTTCGTCAGATCAAGATCGCACTTAAAAAGCTTAGGAATTTAAGAAAGGAAGGCATCCCTGAATTCCATCTTCCTAAAACCGTGGATGCCACCTGTAGGAACGCCGGAGATCCTGAACTTGTATTTGATCGTACTAGAAAGAACGGGATCAAAGTATTACTTTTAATGGATACCGGCGGAAGTATGACTCCTTATGCGGAAAGAGTGAGTAAACTTTTTTCTGCAGCCCACCAAATGAACCATTTTAAGGAATTCGGGCATTATTATTTTCATAACTCCGTATATGATTCGGTATATCCTAAAGGTGATCTTAGATATCCTATTCCATTAAAGAATCTTTTTAAAAAACATAAGGACGATACCAAATTGATCATAGTAGGAGATGCGTATATGGCTCCCTATGAACTTTTAGATCCTGCTTACGGATTTTATCATTCCAGGTTCAGACAGGAATCCAAGCTGCCTGAACATCCGGAATCCGGACTGGACAGTTTTAAAAGGATCAAATCCCATTTTGCCGACACAATATGGATGAATCCGGAGCCAAAAAGATATTGGGATGCTCCCACCATCTACGAACTCAAAAAAGTATTTCCTATGTTTTTTTTAAGCGTAGATGGATTAGAAGACGGGATCAGAGAACTTCTGGGAAAAAGATGATTAAGGTTTTAGAATGAACCTATATTCTATACTCACTTCATCCTTTGCGGTCGCAAATAACAAACTAGGTCTTTCCACATCAAAATCACTCATCAGGACCTGGAATTTTCCGGAAAGAATAGTATCCTGTCCTTCTTTTTGAATAACCGCCACTGACTTGATGTTCTTAGTCTTACCCTTAACCGTTAAATTCCCGGTGATTGTCCATTCATTCTCTTTTGCAGTAATTGACGTGCTAGTAAAACTTATATTGGTAATCGTAGGATATCCTAACGATTCGATGATATGTTCGTCTCTATTCTCATCCCCGGATTTGATCTGAGAAATCGGGATCTCAATTTTTATAAGTTTGGGGATTTGTAAACCGTTTGTACCTTGGGTTAGGGTCATAGGGCTGACTGTGGTCCCGAAACATTTTCCATTTACCGTTTTAAACGGGTGGATCGCTATAAAATTGATATTGGATTCTTGTAGTTTTAATTCTTCCGAAAAAACGGAAGGAACACTGAATAAGAATATGATCAAAAAACGTAAAAGATAAGACACGTAACTACTCCTTAAAAATAAAAAACCGCTATAGAAACACTAAATGCACCGAAACCTGCCCAACCGACCGCTCTCATTTCATTTGCCGCACTCGGACCTTCTTTAGAGATCCTTTCTCCTATGAATGGAAGTGCAAGCATTGCAGGTAAATGTATCCAGATCATTGCCTTATGAGTGAATATTGTGCTAAGTCCCGGTTCTCTTTCTAAACTTTTAGAAGGGGAGAAGAATGCAAGTCCTGCGGTAATAGTATACAAAGCAAAAGTAGTCCCTGCTAAAGCAGAATGCATACTTCCTGAAGATTCCGAGTCCCAAGGAGATGCTTTCATGAGTGCGGTGTATAAAATAAGATTTTTTTGAGGATCGGAGATCAGTAAATAATTTGCGTAGGGCTCGTATTCTCTTTTGAGATTCGAGAGAGCCTGTTCCCCCACTATATTGGTGGCAAGCCAGAACATCCAAGTGGCAAGTCCTAAACCTTGGTGCCAGTCCAAAAGAGAACGGCGTAATTCCACACGTTCTTTTTCCTTCTGTAAGTCCTTGGATCCGGTTGTATTGAATGGAGAAGTTACCTGGTTATAGAATCCGGGAGAATATTTAGAATAATCGGGAGTTAAAGGATGAGTCTCCGTCCATCCTGAAAAATCATTATAAACGTAAGGAGAAGAATGCAGCATACTAGTTGTGCAGAAAATAAAAATGAAAATCGAGAATACTTTCTTTGAGAAAGACATATCCGATCTATAGAACAATTTTTTAAAAAGAAAATCATTATTTGGAAGGGATGACAAAAAGTAATGAGCGCCAGAAAATTCGGAATAAACAAAAGATCCAAGATCCAGATAAATTATCCTTAAGATTTTGAGAATGCGTATCTATCTTATCTTTTATTCTGTACTTTTCTTAAAACTTCAGTGACTGCTTGGGTGTAACCGTCATACACTCCCTTGTCGTAATCCGACAGGGATTTATAACTCAGCCCGGAAAACTCTTTTAGAAGTTTGGAAAGTTCTTCTTCTATTATATTTTTACGTATATATACTGTTTCGAAATGGTTCGGATGCATAAAGTTTATCCGTAAAATTCTGATCTAAGCCTATGGCCGATCTCTCTTTGGTGTCCTATTAGAAACTTAGGATATTCCGTTTTCAACCAATTTATGGCCTCTTTGTATCTAACGTATTCCTTTTCCTTACGTTTGAATTCAGGGCTATGGATTGAATTTTGCCCGTTTTTGATCCTGGTGGGAAGAATATGATGCAGGATCTCGTGATGCACTACATGTTCCAAAACATAGATCGGAACCTCTTGATGGTCCAAAATAGGGCTGATGCGTATATTCATATTCCGTTTTTCGTAACTACCCAATCTTCTTTTTCCGAGCCGATCCGACCAGCCTATGGAAAGAAGTTTTGCGTCCATTTTAGGAAAATAGAACGAAGAAATTTTTTCCAAAATAACCTTCAGATCGTAAGCAGCTCCGTTTTCTCTTAATTTTTTGAAGTTCCCGGTCCCGGACTCTGGAAGTGAATTTAGGAATTCTGCAACTTCTTCTTTCCAGGACTGCTTCGGTTTAAGCCCTAACAATTTAGAAATGAGTAATGAAACGAAGGAAACTATTGTTTCTTCTCTTGCTTCCGTTAGAGAAGTATGAAATTTAGCCGTTAAAACCCCATTGTGGAAGGATACGGAATGATTTCCGTTTTTATAGGGATAAAATTTCAGTTGTACGGAACGGACCTGGCTTTCCTTAAAACGCCTGGATCTGACTTTCAAAGAATCCCAAACGGAAACCAGAAGCTCCTCCCAGTTCCTATCCGGAATAGTATCAGGAACCGAAAAACTCTCTAATTCTTTTTCTGGCATCTGAATCGGTTTGGTTTTGGGAATTTTGAGTAGAAGAAGGTCCCGGAACTTCTTCCTTTTTGTTAATAAAACTTTTATCGATCACTTTTTCGGGTTCTTTGATCTCTTCTATAAACCTGGAGACTCGATTGAAGTATTGTGAATTTTTTTGCTGGGAAATTTGAGGGTAGGTGAGCACCAATTTCTTTTTAGCCCTCGTGATACCTACATAGAAAAGTCTTCTTTCTTCTTCTAAGTTTTTTTCTCCTCTTCCCGAAGGAAAGGAACCTTCCGATACATTTAATAAAATTACAGTATCAAATTCTAATCCTTTGGAAGAATGGACTGTAGATAAAATCAATCTTTCATCTTCTTCCTCGGGAGAAATTTTCTCCAGGCTGCGGCTCGGACCTTCTAGACTCATATCCACTAAAAATTCGTGTAATGTTTCGTATTTTTGGGAAAGTGTCAAAAAAGCATTCAGATCTTCTAATCTTCTTTTGAAATCATCATATTTCTTTTCGAGTAGAGGAGAGTAATAGTCTATAAAATTGCCTAGAAGTTTTTTTAAGTCCTTTTCCGGATCATTTGTTAGATCATATAATTCTTTTAAATAAGAAGCCGTTGCACCTTTCGATTCGGAGACGATCCTTTCTAGATTTCCTCCCGATCTTTCCAAGTCCGTCAAAATGGATCTTGCTTTTGCCGCCCCGATCCCGGGAAGAAGAAGCAGAACTCTCAGCCAAGAAACTGAGTCCGTCTTATTCTCCTTAATTTTTAGAAGAGAAAGATAGTCTTTTGCATGCGCGCTTTCTACGAACTTCTTTCCGCCGAATTTTAAAAATGGTATATTTCTCTGAGAAAGAACCAATTCTAACTGGTTTGAATTCCAGCCGGATCTAAATAGGACTGCGATATCCTTTAAAGCGACCCCATCTTCTCTTCTTTCTAAGATTAGATCCGCGATCCCTTCCGCTTCTTCTAATTCGTCTGCATATCCGACGAGTGCAGGCTTTTGGAAGTCTTCATTTTTAGTGTATAGATATTTCTCGTATTTTTCCCTAAAATTAGAAAGAACCACATTTGCCAAATTTAAGATAGATGGAGTGCTTCTATAATTTCTTTCTAGATAGATGGTTTTAGTTTTAGGAAATAGTTTCGGAAAATTGAATATTCCGTTTACGTCAGCTCCGCGGAAAGAATATACACTTTGGGCATCGTCTCCGACTACCAAAATATTCTCATGATCTAATGCGAGCAGACATGCTATATGTGCCTGGATCTGGTTTGTATCCTGGAACTCGTCCACCATAATGTATTTATATTGTTCGCTGATCTTTTTTCGGACAGTCTCATGTTTGTTCAAAAGATCTCTTGTATAGGTCAATAGATCATCATAATCCAATAAAGATCTTTGTTTTTTATAATCAGCATATTCTTGGAAAATTTTACGAATTGCGGACTCTTGGTCCAAAAACTTAGGATATTCGGCTTCGAGCAATTCTTCTAAAGTTTTTCCACGATTGATGATAGAAGAATGTAAAGAGATTAGAGTATCATTAGAAGGGAACCTGGACTTCTGCTTTGCATATTCTCCTTCCGTTCTTAAAAGTTGGAAAATATCGGAAGTATCCGATTCATCCAGAACGGAAAACTGAGAGGAGAAACCTAGGACAGGTGCGTATTTTCTGAGAATATGACTTCCAAATGAATGGAATGTTCCTCCGTGAACTCGCGCACAACGTTTGTCTAATAGAGCCACGGCCCTGGAGAGCATTTCTTTGGAGGCTTTTCGGGTGAATGTAAGAAGTAGGATATTTTCGGCAGGGATGCCTGATTCGACTAGTTTGGAAAGTCTGTGGACGATTGTTTTCGTTTTACCTGTTCCGGCACCGGCGATCACTAAAACCGGGCCGTTTAGGGTCTCGATAGCTTCCTTTTGTTTTTCGTTAAGTGACTCTAAGGACGCCATTATTGAGATTAGTGGTGGTGATGTCCCCCCTCACCGTGAACATGTCCATGACTCACTTCCTCGTCGGTTGCTGTCCTGATATTTACGATCTGGACATCGAAAATCAGATCCACCCCGGCTAAAGGATGGTTTCCGTCTACGATCACAGATTCTCCCTTGATATCAGTAATCGTATAAACGGTATCCGGCTCGTCAGTTTGGAACATCATTCCAACACTCAATTCTTCCCCTTCCGGGAATTGGCTTTTAGGCACATCGAAAACTAATTCCGGATTTTTTTGCCCATAAGCCTTATCAGCATTAACGGAGATTACTTTTTTATCTCCAGCATTCATAGCTTTGATTTCGTCTTCAAGACCGGCAATGATCTGTCCGGTTCCTTCCAGATAAGAAAGAGGATGGCTTCCTTGAGAAGAATCGATTTCGTTTCCTTCTTTATCTGTTAATTTATAGTGAAAAGTCACTACTCTTGGGTTCATTTATTGCTCCAACCGGGAAAGGCCCTTTGACGGGTAAGGGAGGGAAGTTCCGGCACGTAATTTAAGTTAGTATATTCTTGGAAGATCCTAGGACAATCAGATTTTTGAGGCTAAGTCAAAAGTCGTAGGAAATTTCGACTCCGAAATTCTCTACATCCTTAATAAACTGTTCCACTCGATTGGCTAGGAAGAACCAAGAATCCCTGTGAACTATATCACTTAGAAAATTCAGGAATCGATTCGTATTCCTAAGAGCAAATTCCCTGTCTTGGGTGTAGTTTAGAAGAACTGTATATGCCAAAGACTTTAGAACTTTATCATTTGCAGCTAATTCGAAATACCCGGGGAGATCAGGCTCGAATAAACTGAGCCTGGTTTTGGCGCTCCCTTCGGTTACATATAAATTATAATCTGCTGAGTTCGGCACTCTGTCGGCTGAGTATACTTTCATTTTGGATAACTCCTCTAGAAACCAGAGGAAAATGTGGTTTCCATTAAGAAACATAGCCGCAAAAAGTCAACGGGAAAGAATAGTTTTGGCATTTCTACGTCACAAAACGGACGGACGTTTAGAGAATGTTTTAGGAAACCTTTCTCAAATAATCTGTTGGACGGAACATTCTTTGCACGTCCAATCCGCTACCCTCCAGTAAGCCTAGAAGTATAACATCAGAGATACCTAGTTGAAAATAAATTTTCGCTAATAGTACAAGATTCTGATGGTTTTTAGGATCCCTATATAACAGTTTTTCGGAATATGTTTTGGCCTTTTCGTATTCTCCGGTTTTCCAATACGCCCATGCAGTGATATAGGCTAGATCCTTATCATTAGGATCTTCCGAGCTGAGTTTGGAGAAGAAGGAACAAGCAATTTTTTTATCACCTTTCTTCCAAAGTAGGATCCCTTTCTGGAGGTTTTTTCTTTTAGATGTTTCTCTCCAAATATCCCTGGATTTCTTTCGAGGATTTACTTTTCTGAAGATCCTGACTAAACTTAGATCATCTATATAGTTTCCATATTCTTCCATTTTGTTTTTGAGAAGAGCAGGATCCCCATTTGTATTAGATACTTCTAATAAGAATTGCTCGGAGAATGATTGGATCTCTTTGTTTTTTGTCCTGACTCTCAGATCTTCTCTCCCGTCCGAGCCGAAAAGAATAGAATCATTCTCCTTTAGGGAAATACAATATACTTTAGGAATGTCTTTTAGGATAGGAATTCCCATCTTATAAGAAGTTTCATTTTCTATAAATCCTGAGATATTATTCCTAAGTAGAACGGAAGGTGGATGCTGAGCATTCAAGAAGAAGATACAAGAATTCTCCGGATCCAAAACCGCTAAGATCCCAGTTGCGAATAGATTTCCGGCAAAACTTTGGAATAATCCGTGTATTTTTCTGTATAAGGATACAATCCAGGTTTCTGGAGTATAAAAGCCTGAGTGAGAAGAGTCGATATGAGACTTAAACATGGAGGAGGCGAGTAGTGCGCCTGTCGCACCTTGGAGAGACTTTCCCATTGCATCCGCGTTTAGAATGGCTAGGAATTTTCTGTCTCCGATCCGGATCTCTTCTATACAGACCAGGTCACCTCCAATTTCCCCAAGTTTGGATTTGAATTCGAATGTCTTAAATTGAGAAACCAATGCCTCGATTTTGAAATCTCCAAAGTCATTGACCTTATTTTGAAAGCAAGACTGTAGGATGCTCATTAAGAAATAATCCCCGTCTTGTTTATCTTTTAAGTTGCGAACATTTGTTAAACTTTCTCTCAGCTCTTTTGTTTTTAGAGTAATGTCTTCCTGTAGTTTTTCGTTCCAGACTTTTAGTTCATTTTTCATTTCTACAAATCTGCCTGAAATCCTAAATGAACAGAATAATATAAATCCCAAGACGGAATATTCGGAACATCTTGGAAATAGGATCCATCCTCTCGCGGAAGAAATATCCAGAAGGATAGAAAATACCAAAAAACAGACAGATCCTAAAAAACCGGCTCCGTCCTGTTTTGATAATCTGGCTTTAATACATTTAAATAGGATCCAAAGATATATAATCCAGGAAGGCTGTAAAAGAATTCGATTTAATTTATCCAGTTCTAAAGGGTTCGCGGAATATACAAATAAGAAGGAGACAAATCCTGCCCATAAAGCCAAAGGAAACTCAAAAGGATGATGTTTATCTCTACAAAATTTAGAAAAGTAGAATGTAAAAAATGGAAATAGAAAGCTAAGAGATATATATTCTACTTTTTTGCAGAATAGAAAATCCCAGCCAAGCTCGTATTTCCATTCCGACCCGGAAAAGGAAAACAAAAAGAATAAGATCAGAAATATCCCAAAATGAAAATGAGGTTCTAATTTTTTTTCTTGGACGGTAAGAAATACCAAATAGATCCCGAGTAATAAAAACGTAGAGATCAAGATCAAATAATAGATCCGGAATCTATATTGTTTTTCTAAGATCCGTTTCGTGTTTCCTATACTTGGGATTCCTTCTAAAATCCCTAATTCATTCTTGAAATATTCAGGAATGAAGATCTCCAACTTGTTTTGGTTTCGGATAGGAAGTGAATTGTAAACCTTCTTCTTATCGTAGCTGAAATCGAATCGGCCATTCAATTCTGATCTTTCCGAAAGAAGTATACCGTTCCAAAATACTTTCGTTCCCTCGGAAGTTTTTCCAAGTAGAAGTGTTAGTTTGCAATCTGGAAGTTCTGAAAATTGGATGGATCTAGAAAGTAGAAGGGTAGAATGGCCTAAGTCGGAAAAATTCCTGGGTAAAGAAAATATCCCGATCTTCTCACCTGAAAGTTTTGAAACTTCCCAACCTTTTTCTAAGTAGAGAAAAGATTTGCATGGAACGTTTTGTTTGTTTGAAGGAATTAAATTTGAATAAATCCATTCCCCATATTCCAGAGAATGAAAGAATAGATTTGTTCCGATGCCGAGTAGAACGGAAAATATGCAGATCCCTAGTTTTGATTTCATACCTGCCTCCGAAGAAGCGGGTATGAAATCTATTAGATTGCTTGTACTTTTTTAGTTTTGTTCCGTTCCGATCTTAGAAGCAGCCAAATATCCTTCTAACATAGCACGTTTAGCATCTATACCGGACGAGTCTTTTGCTCCGCCGATCAGATAAGAAGGAATGGAACTTCTTTCCTTGCTAAAAGTCTCATACAAGGAAGAATCACTTGTTTGGCCCGCACAAAGAATGATGGAATCACATTCTAAGGTTTTAGCTCCTTCCTTTTTGGTTTCTATTACAAGTCCTTTATCCGTTACTTCTTTGTAGGTAAGAGAAGAAAGGAAATCCACTCCTTTAGATTGTAATTCTTGCAGAAGTGCCCAAGAAGTAGTCGCACCCAAGCCTGCTCCTACTTTTCCATTCCTTCTGAGAATAGAAACTTTTCTATGTGCGGTTTCCGGTTGGATCACGGCCTGTGTATAAGAGTTTACATTATACTTTTCGAAATAGGTAGGAATATCCGGGTCCTTCTCCTCTGTAAGTTTGTGAGCCACGTCCACACCGATCCCTCCACCTCCGATGATGGCAACATTGGAACCTGGTTTGAATGTTCCGTTTAAGAACTCCACATAACTCGCATGCGGTTTTTTCTCTAAACCGGGAAGGTTTGGGTTTCTAGGAAGAACTCCCGTTGCAAATATCACTGCGTCCGGTTTCAGATCGTCTAATAGTTTCAAATCCGCTTTTGTATTCAGACGAATATCCACTTTTAAACGAGGAAGTTCGTTTTTGAAATAACGGATCGTTTCAAAAAATTCGAATTTACCCGGGATTGCGGCGGCAAGATTCAATTGACCTCCAAGTTTCCCGGAAGCTTCTAAAAGAATGACTTCATGTCCGCGTAATGCGGCTACTCTTGCAGATTCCATTCCACCTGGACCGGAACCGACTACTACAACTCTTTGTCTTTTTGCTTGAGGTAAAGATTTCCAATCCAGTTCTCTGTTTGCGGAAGGATTCACTAAACAAGAAACCATTTCTTCTTTGAAAGTATGATCCAAACAAGCTTGGTTACAAGCCACACATGTATTCACTCTTTCCGTTTGGTTTTCTTTGATCTTATTTACGATCTCTGCATCCGCTAAGAATGGTCTCGCCATACTCACGATGTCGGCTTCTCCAGCATTCAATACTTGGATGATTGTTTCCGGCATATTGATCCTGTTCGAAGCGATGATTGGAATTCCAGGAACGGAAGATTTAACTTTACCTGCGATCTTTGCCCAAGCTCCTCTTGGAACTAGTTGAGAGATTGTAGGAATACGAGACTCATGCCAACCGATCCCTATATTGAGTGCATCTGCTCCTGCTTCTTTTAATTCTTTGGCAAGAGAAATTACTTCTTCGAAACTTGGGTTACCTGGGATCAAATCTATCCCAGACATTCTTACGATAACTGGAAAGCCTGGTCCAACTTGTTTGCGGACTTCTTTCATTGTTTCGATCGCAAATCTTCTGCGGTTTTCTGGAGAACCACCGAACTCGTCGGATCTTTTGTTTGTTACCTCGGAGAAGAACTGGTTTACCAAATATCCTTCGGAAGCCATCACTTCTACCGCTCTGAAACCAACTTGTTTGGCACGTAATGCGGAAGATCCGAAATCGCGTATGGTTCTCCAAGCTTCTTCCGTAGAAAGTTCTTTCGGTATGAATCGATTGATAGGTGCGCGCAACGCAGAAGCTCCTACGAGTTCTCTGTGGTAGGCATATCTTCCTGCATGGAATAATTGAGCGCAAAAAATTCCCATCGGTTTTAGAACGGAAGCAACTTTTTCAAGTTCTTGGCAGTCTTCTTCCTTTTGGAAATCGAAAAATATATTGGAACCTTTTCCCTCTGCGTTAACCGAAATTCCTCCGGTGGTGATGAGTCCGACCCCGCCTTCGAATCTTTTGCCGTAGAATGCAGCCATTCTATCCGCAGTTTTGGGCATTCCTTCCAAACCCAAGTGCATGGATCCCATGATAATACGATTAGGAATAGTTTCGGCTCCGATCTCTATCGGGCGAAAGATCGGGGAAATATCTAAAGAAGACATTCGCAGTTCACCTTTCTTTTTATTTGAGTAGAACAGTCGTTCTACTAAGAAAGGATTTTACCTGAATTTGGAAAAGGCAACGGTTTTTCTAAGAATTCTGAAAATAGATACCGAACATGATTCGGCAAACTAATTTTAATTCATAGAAAATCGATTTAGAGCGGAGATATAGGCTTGAGAACAAGCCTCAATAATATCAGTGGAGCTTGCTTTTCCTACGACTCTTTCTCCATGTTTTTCTAAAGTAACGGAAGCTTCTGCCAAAGCGTCTTGTCCTTCTGTTACCGGAGAGATCACGAGCTTAATGAGTTCCACATCAGAGATAGTCGCTTTTTGGATCGCTTTGAAAATGGAATCCACCGGTCCGTCTCCGGTTGCAGATTCTTCTTTTAGATTTCCTTCGATGGAAAGTCGGATACTTGCAGTAGGTGTACTCTTCGTTCCGGTAGTTACATGAAAACTTTCTAATACAAATTTATCTTTGGAAGATTTTCTGGATTCATCTGCAAACAGTGCACGGATATCTTCGTCGAAAATTTCCTTTTTACGATCTGCGATCTCTAAAAATCTTTGGTAAGCTGCTTCTAATTCTTCTGCATGAGGACTGAATCCTAAACGAACGATCCTGTCTTTGAATCCGGCTCTTCCGCTATGTCTTCCGAGCACCATACGGTTAGAATGGATCCCGACACTTTCAGGTGTCATGATCTCATAGGTTTCTCTATTTTTCAAAACACCGTCTTGGTGGATCCCGGATTCATGAGCGAATGCGTTTGCACCTACAACTGCCTTGTTCGGTTGTACCACCATTCCAGTGATCGTTTTTACTAGATAAGACGCCTTTGCGATCTCTTCCGTTTGGATCTTGGTTTGGATCCCGAATTTGTCTTTTCGAGTGCGAAGTGCCATGACCACTTCTTCCATTGCTGTATTGCCTGCTCTTTCACCGATACCATTTACGGTACATTCTACCTGTCTTGCTCCGTTTAAGATGGCGGCAAGACTATTGGAAGTAGCAAGTCCTAGATCATTATGGCAATGTGCGGAGAAGATCGCCTTCTCACTTCCTTTCACATTCTGTATTAGAAATTTGAATAATTCTCCGTATTCGTACGGCGTTGTATATCCTACAGTGTCCGGGATATTGATCGTGGTGGCACCGGCTTCTATCACTGCCTCACAAAGTTCTCGAAGGAATTCCGGTTCGGAACGTGTGGCATCTTCCGGTGAAAATTCAACATCGTCCACATGGTCTCTGCAGATCTTGACTGCTTCCACAGCCATTTTCAAAACTTCAGAAGGTTCCTTGCCTAGTTTGAATTTCATATGAATGGGAGAAGATGCGATGAATGTATGAATTCTTCTTTTTTTAGCGGGAATGATTGCTTTAGCTGCTGCTTCTAAGTCTGGGCGAACCGCTCTTGCGAGTGCAGCGATAATTGGACCTTCGACCTCTCTGGAAATTCTTTGGACTGCTTGGAATTGGACTGGAGAAGATACCGGGAAACCAGCTTCGATCACATCCACATTCATTTTAGCGAGTTGGAGTGCGATCTCTATCTTCTCATTTTCGCTCATTGCCGCGCCTGGGCATTGTTCTCCGTCACGGAGAGTGGTATCGAAAATCCGAACAAAATCCAAATTTGAGTTCATATGCTTGGAAAACTTCCCTAACTCCAAAATTATAGTCTGAATCGGGCCGTAAACCTAATTAATAACCGGTTTTGGCTTTCGGAGGTTAGACTTGGATTTCGACGGGAACTCTCTCAGTTTCTATGGCGCCAGCTTAAAATCAGAAGATTGTTCTGCTGCAGCCGAACTTTACTCGGATCTTTTCGGGGGAGAAGTCCAGGTGTCCACCGTCGGTCACGCAGAGATCGTATTTCCAGAAAATCAAAGAGTGATTTTTAGCAAAGAAACAGAAGAATGTCCAGTGTCTCCCGGGACATTGGTATGGAAGATCGCAAAGACCCAGGTCCCAGCTTTTGAATCCAAGCTTTTAGGGGCGGGGTTTCAGAAGGAATCTACAACCAGTAAATATTCTTCTTATCTAGATCCGTTGAAAAACCGGATCTGGTTATACTGGTAGTTAAAACCTCCGTGTCTTTGTGACTCTGCGTGAGATGAAAACTTCTAAAATTGGCACGCAGAGACGCGAAGCCGCAGAGAGACTGTTTTGATTTTAATCTTAACTACCTGTTGTCCTCCGTGTCTTTGTGCCTCTGCGTGAGATAAAAACTTCTAAAATTGGCACGCAGAGACGCGAAGCCGCAGAGAGCTTTCGGTAGAGTTTTAACCCGGATAGGGTTGGATTTCTTCTTTTCCTTCTTTCAAGGCTGCTTCTGCCATTTTGTGGGCATCTTCTCCTAGATATCTTTCGATCCAGTAATGTGCCAGATAGATAAGAGGTGTGATCCCGATCGCGATAAAGATCTTATAGAAGAAGTTTGTGTATGAGATAGAATTCAGTGTTTGGAAATCGTAAGTTCCCCAATATGCCACAAAGATAACGACATAAGAATCCAGCAATTGGGAGAAGATGGTGGAACCGGTGGCTCTCAACCAAAGAAGTTTGTTTTTGGTCTTCTTACGGATCAAATGGAATACCTGTATATCCACAAGCTGCCCGATCAGGTAAGCCACGATGGAACCGGTGATCACTTGTCCTGTATTAAAGAATACTACCTGAAAGGAGTGATCGTCCACGGGTGAATTTCCTGCCGCAGGAATTGCCATGTCCAATTGAAGAAGAAAGAATGCTAGGACTATCATTACCATTCCGACTAGGGTGAGGTATCTTACTCCTCTTCTTCCATAATACTCGTTCAATAGATCCGTTACGATAAATGTGATCGGAAAGGGGATCACACCCAAGGTCATGGTCAATGCCTTACTTCCGATCGCGACTTGGAACCATTTAGAGCCAGTCACCTCTGCCATCAAAAGGAAGGTTATGAAGATGGAACCTAAAACGAAAAATAGTTTGAAGGGCCGGTGAAACTGCATCTGTGGAAAAATCTTGCGATTTCGGTCTCTGTCAATCAAAGAACAGATAGGAATCCCACAAACGTTTGACAGGCAGACTACCTATAAATCACTGGAAGACAGTCGGTGCTTTACTTTTGGCCTCCGCGATTCGATAAATATATAGAGCTCAAATGAATCCAAACGATGAACCTTACACCCCAGAGGACTTGATCCGTCCAGTCCCATACCAAGCAAAAAAACAGTCTCTCTGGCAAACAAGCCTAGTGAGTCTGACCTGGTTTTTACTTTCCGGAATTTCTTTTTATCTAGGACTCCAGGCATTAAAAGCGGATCCGAAAGCTGCTTCTTCCCAAACCGGAACAGAGCAGGTGGCATTCCAAAATACTACTCTCAAATCCGATCTGGCTCCTACTGAGGGAGCCTGGGAATCTTGGAAGAAATGGTGGAATTCCAACACATCTTCTTCCGAGTCGGATGGGACTTCCAATACTGTAAGTTCTTCCTTGCCTGAGATCGAAGACGACCCGGCTTTTAGAGCTTCTACTTGGTTCTCTGACTATGAGGCGATGAAACGTACTGTTCATCTATATAATGAGATCCATCCGTTTATCTATGGATTCAAGGGAAGAGAGACAAATAACGGAGATCTTTATTCTCTTTGGGGATCCGCTCAAAAACATGCGCGTGTTGCTGAACTTAAATCACTAAATCCGAAAGTTAAGATCATTCCTACTATCTTCCGTTGGGAAAATAAGAACGAGAAGATCTCCGAAAATATCGGTCTGAACGGACGTAACGATATCAGGGACAAACATATCCAGAACATTCTATACGAAGTAGATACTTACGGTTTCGACGGTATCGATATAGACTACGAAGGAATGAGTTGTGAGAAAAAAGAGAAGTTTGAGGAGTTCATCGTTCTTCTTTCTAAAGAGATCCACAAACGTGGAAAACTTCTTTCTGTAGCAGTTCACCCTAAAACAGCCGCTAAAAAATCCGGTCTGAAAGCATGCAAAGGTCTAAAAGAAAAAATTAATATGGACTTTGCAGAGAATTGGAGAGGTCCGATGACCCATGATTACGCTTTCTTGGCAAAACATGCAGACCGAGTAAAAGTGATGGCTTATGAACTTCATCCTCGTAAGTATAGAAACCCAGGACCTGGACCTCAGGCGCCAAACGTTTGGATCAGAAATATAATCACTTACGCAAAAGAAAGAGTTCCCGCTAAAAAATTGTATATGGCAATCCCGACTTACGGATATGACTGGGCTTTAAATTGTAACGCAAAGATCAAATCAGTGTATTGGTCGGACGCATTAAAACGCCAACAACTCGGTGTGACCAAACAACCTACAAACATCAGCCAAGTTTTAGCGGATAATAAGAACTCAGGTTCTTGGACAAATCTTTCCAAGTTTAGCTGGGTTCACGAAGGTAAAACCTACGAAGATCCGAGTATTTGGTACAAGTCGGAAGGCTGCGATCGTGTAGCATTCTTCATGAACAGAAAAGCTTTCGAAGAGAAAATGACTCTATTAAGATCTTATGATATTGGTGGATTCTCTTTCTGGCAGTTATTGAAGGATAATGATCCGGGTATTAACGATTATCTGGAATTATTGGTCACCAATAAACTTCCGCCTGTTCCAAAGGCAAAAGATCCTGTAGTTCCTACTCCTGATGTAAAACAAGCTCCTCCGGAAGAAGGACAGGAAGAGGCGAAGAACGAAGCGGAACTTGTCAAAAAGTAAACCTACAATTATCACGGAAGATCCTTCTCTCGCGGCAAAAGTGCTGAAAGAGGGGGGGATCGTTCTATTTCCCACCGAGACCGTTTATGGTTTAGGTGCGGATTCCAGAAATCTCTCCTCTTGTTTAGAAATTTATAAAATTAAAAACCGCCCTGCGGATAATCCTCTTATCGTTCATCTAGGAAATCCTGCTCTGATCCCTGATATAGGAGAGGTCCCGGAATTCGCAAAGATCCTGATCAGACAATGTATGCCTGGTCCTTTGAGTTTGGTCTTGAAGAAGGTAGATAAGTCCATTTTTTCTACAGGACTGACTACGATTGCTGTAAGAGTTCCTTCTCATCCTAAAGCTTTAGAAATGCTTTCTTATTTTGGAGGGCCCGTTTCTGCTCCTTCCGCAAATCTTTCCGGAGAACCTTCTATCACAAGATTGGATGATGCGATCTCTGAGTTTGACGGGTTAGTGGATCTGATCTTGAAAGGCGCCGAGCCGGAGATCGGTTTAGAATCCACCGTTGTGGATTTTTCAATTTCTCCGCCTAAACTTCTTCGTCCCGGATATTTCGGATGGGAAGAATTGCAAAAATATGTTCCGGACCTGGAAGATTATGACCGGTTAAAGGAAGTTGAAACTCCCTCTAGTCCTGGAGTGAAATACAAACATTACTCTCCTAAGGCAAAGGTGATATTTACGGAGAACCAAACGCCGGATAGAGAATCTGCAGCTATCGGAATTGGTCTGACTAGAGGTTGGAAATTCGCTTTGGATCTTAGAAACAACTCGGAGTATATGAAAAATTTATATTCTTTCTTCAGGGATTGTGATCGTCTAGGAATTTCTAAAATTTACTGCTTCCCGCCCGCAAACGCCTCCGGCAAAGAAGCTCTTCTCAATCGTATTATGAAGGCGCAAGAGATATAGGAGCCGCAAAGGATTCCCACGCAGAGACGCGGAGCCGCAGAGAGTTTTGGCATTATTCTTATAAAAACCCGGCCTACAAATTTCCTCTGCGCCTTAGCGCCTCTGCGTGCCAAATGCAGCTAAATGTTCGAAAGTTCCTGAGCGATCTCGGAGAGATGTAGGACTTCCAACGGATTCTGCTTCTTCTCCGCACTAAACTTTGAGAATAAAGAAAACTTGGAAAACTGCATTCCAGGCTTTAGATCTTGTACTAAATCCTTCCAACTATAGGTTCCAGGTAAATAACGCACGTCAATCTTCTTGGATTTAAGTTCTGTTTTCAGATTTTGTAATGTATCCAGAAATGAATCACAGGAATCCAAAAATCCGGACTTGCGGAAAGTTTCTCCGGAGAAGATACGACCTTCTCCATAATTCTTTTCTAATTCTTGGAAACTGGTTTTTCTGGATTCGATGACTCTGCTATAGAATAAGTCCCTGGATCTCAAAACTTCTTTTCTTAAGAACTGTTCCGACTTAGGTGAAAGTTTACCGTATTCCGATAGAATATCTCTATGAGGGTAAAATCCGATCCTTTCTTTTTGGACCCCGAATTTATCGTATAATTTTTTTAATTCGAATCTCATCATTACAGCACCGATAGAACCGACGATAGAATAGGGTGTTCCGTGGATTTTTTGAGTAGCGCAGGAGAGATAATAACCTCCGGAGGCCGCGACATTCAGCACGTATGTGATGACCGGTTTTTTCTCCGCAAGTTTTTTGATCTCTCTGTATAAAAGTTCGGAAACAAGTGCGCTTCCCCCCGGAGAGTTCATTTCCAAAATGACTGCTGCTACCTTTGGATCTTCTTTTAGATCTTTAAAAATTTCTTGGTAGTATCTAAAAGACACCTGTCTGGATCTGAAATCTTCTTCTCTTCCTAGATCCGGTAAAATATTTCCTTGGACCGGCAAAACCGCTACGATAGGAATGGATTTGGAAATAAATGAAAAATTGGATTTTTTATGATAAAGTCTGAAACCTTTGGGACTTAACTTTTTATATTTAGGTTTGTCCGTTTCCTTCTCTTTTTTATAATTTTCGAATAGATAGTTTTCTTCAAACTCGTCTTCTTCCACAAACTCTGTGATAAATCCGATCTTCTTTAATTTTTCAGAACTGATGATCGGTTCTTCTAAAACTTTCAGATCTAAATTCGAAGACTTCTTAAATCCTGCAGAAAGTAATTCTTTATAATCATTCAGTAACGCTTCCAAGTTTTTTCGAGCGGGAGCGGAGAAGGATGTTCTTTGGAATGTTTCTCCGAATGATTTAAATGCACCGCTTGCATAGGCTTCTACACCTACACCGAACTTTTTAGCAGCGCCTCCGAAAAAATAAGGCTCAGCAGATGGAAGTATAGGAAAGAATTCGGATGCGGAAGAGGAATATCTGTATTTGCACTGAGAGAGTAATAGTAATGCCTTGGTCCCTCCGCCTAAACAAAAGCCTGAAGTCTCTATCCCTTTTTCGTTCAGAGATTGGATCGCTTTGCAAATATTCCAAACTTCTCCAAATCCGTATTCAGGATTGGAAATATGGAAAGAAACTTTTTTCAAACCTGGGACCTTAGTTAAGGCCTTCAATCCCAATAAAAAATCCACCAAGAAGGGAGCTTCTTCTTTCGAGACCAATAGTTTTACGAAAAAAGATTTTTTATCAAAGGAAAATGAAGAAGGAATTTCCAAATAGAAATGATCTCCCTTACGAATGATCCAAGATAAGATCCTAAATCCTTGGAACAAAATCCGGATCGGTAAAAAAACAACGGAGAACAGAATTCTAAACATGGAAAATTCCTTTTGGCGACCAAAGTAAAAAGGATATTTATTCCGGAAAACGTAAAATTGCGGAAGGAAAACCGCTTTTCAGCCTGGCTTTGCAGAATTTATCTGAAACCTAAGAGAGGGTTATTCGTTTGGATCATATCCGCATCCGAGGCGCTCGGGAGCATAATCTTAAAAACATCAATGTGGATATTCCACGGGATAAACTCGTGGTGATCACCGGACTTTCCGGTTCCGGTAAATCTTCTCTTGCTTTCGATACGATCTATGCGGAAGGACAGAGAAGATATGTAGAAAGTCTTTCTGCATACGCCAGACAATTTTTGGGCCAGATGGAAAAGCCCGATCTGGATCTGATCGAAGGACTTTCTCCCGCAATTTCTATAGAGCAGAAGACCACACATCGTAACCCTAGATCGACTGTAGGAACTGTGACAGAGATCTATGATTATCTACGTCTTCTTTATGCAAGAGTAGGAAAGCCGCATTGCCCGATTTGTGGAACTCCGATCCAATCTCTTTCTATCGATCAGATCACAGAAAGGATCTTAAATTTTCCGGAAGGAACTAAGATCCAAATTTTAGCTCCTATTGTTTCCGGAAAGAAGGGAGAGCATAAAGATGTTTTGGAGAAGATCCGAAAAGACGGTTTTAATAGAATTCGACTGAACGGAGAGATCAAAACTTTAGACGAAGAGATCGTTCTCAAAAAAAGTTTTAAGGCTACGATTGAGATCGTAGTGGATCGTCTTGTGATCAAGGACGGGATCCGTTCTCGTTTAACGGATTCAGTGGAAACTGCACTCAAACAATCGGAAGGAATTCTTCTTATGGATGATGGGAAGAAGGACCATACATTCTCCCAAAAACTTTCCTGTCCGAATCACCCGGAAGAATCTTTACCTGAACTTTCTCCTAGATTATTTTCATTTAACTCTCCATTCGGAGCCTGCGAGACCTGCGACGGTCTTGGGAGCCTTTTAGAATTTGATGAAGATCTATTAATCACTGATTCGGAACTTTCTCTGGTAGAAGGTTGTATAGAAGCATGGGCAGGTGCTAAGAGTAATAGTTATTGGTTTTTAACTACGGTCCATTCTCTCGCTAAAAAGCTAAAATTCGATTATAATATTCCTTGGAAGGACCTTCCTAAAAAGGTAAGAGATACGATCCTATATGGAGATAAAAATCTCAAAATAGATTACGATTTCAGAAATGAAAAATCGCATTATGAGTTCAGCAGGGAATTCGAAGGTGTGATCCCTAATTTAAAAAGAAGATATAAAGAAGGTTCGGAAGCAAGACGCCAGCAATTGGAAGGATATATGACAAATCATCATTGTCCTGCCTGCGAAGGAAAACGTCTGAAACCTGTAAGTCTTCATGTGGAAGTAAACGGTCTGACTATAGATAAGTTCTCCGCTTTCAGCGTGGAAAAGGGACTCGATTTCGTAAAATCAATGAAGCCTAAAGGAAGCGAAGAAATAATCGCAAGGCCTATCTTGAAGGAAATCCAACAAAGACTTACATTCTTAAATGATGTGGGAGTCGGTTATTTAAGTTTGGAACGTGCCGCCGGAACTCTTTCCGGTGGAGAGGCCCAAAGGATCAGACTTGCAACTCAGATCGGATCGCGCCTGCAAGGTGTATTATATATTTTGGATGAACCTTCTATTGGACTTCACCAAAGAGATAATACTAAATTAGTCAATACTCTCAAGGATCTGAGAGATTTGGGAAACACGGTTTTAGTGGTGGAACATGACCAGGAAACCATGGAAGAAGCAGATTGGCTCATCGACATGGGACCGGGAGCCGGTGTTCATGGGGGAACAATTGTATGTTCCGGAACTCCGGAAGAAGTTTCCAAAAACAAAAATTCACTTACCGGTAAGTTTTTATCGGGTAAAGAATTTATTCCAGTCCCTAAAACTGTCAGACCGGGGAACGGCAAAAAACTTAAGATAGTAAACGCAAAAGAAAATAATCTTAAGAACGTAAGTGTGGAGATCCCGCTCGGAAAACTGATCGTAGTCACAGGTGTTTCCGGTTCAGGCAAATCCACTTTGATCAATGATATTTTATACAATGCGGCGGCTCATAAAGTAATGAAGATGAGAACCGTTTGGGGAAAACACGAGAAGATCACAGGTCTGGAAGAAATAGATAAGATCATCAATATTGACCAGTCCCCGATAGGTAGAACTCCTAGATCCAATCCCGCGACTTATACGGGACTTTTCACCGTTGTGCGCGATATGTTCGCTCAGTTGGAAGAATCTAAACTCAGAGGTTATTCTCCGGGAAGATTCAGCTTTAACGTGAGTGGAGGAAGATGTGAGACCTGCGAAGGGGACGGTATCCTAAAAATTGAGATGCACTTCCTTCCGGATGTATATGTAACCTGCGATGTTTGTAAGGGAAAACGTTATAACCAAGAAACATTAGAAGTTCGTTATAAAGGTAAAAATATCTACGAGATCCTGGAAATGACCGTTGAGGATTCTATTCCATTTTTCGAGAATATACCGGCATTAAAAAGAAAACTGGAAACTTTGAGCGAAGTAGGTCTTGGTTATATCAAACTAGGGCAGCCTGCCACCACATTCTCCGGTGGAGAAGCACAAAGGATTAAATTGGCCTCCGAATTATCCAAAAGGCCTACCGGAAAAACTTTGTATATACTGGACGAACCTACCACAGGACTTCATTTCGAAGATGTTCGGCATCTGATGACCGTTTTACATACTCTTGTGGACCGCGGGAATTCTATGATAGTGATCGAACATAATCTGGATGTGATCAAACAAGCGGATTGGATCATAGATCTAGGGCCGGAAGGAGGAGAGGGAGGCGGAAAGATCATCGCCGAAGGAACTCCTACAGAGATCGCAAAGGTCAAAGAATCATTCACAGGACAATACCTGAAAAAAGTTTTAGGAAATCCAGGGAAGAAGGCAGGTTAAATTCTCGGACAATGATGAAAGAATTAAGAGAAAAACTTTCTTCCTTTCCTCCGGGAGAATTCAGATCCGTTTATAGATCTTCCCTGCCAGATATTGCAAAAGCGGGATTGTTGAATGCGTTAAAAGATGGCGGCTTCAGAAAATTTCACGAAAAGTTAATATTGATCCCTTCTTTTCCTCATGGTATAGGAGTGGGAGTGGGGTTGATGGCCCAGACAAATGTGGCCGGAAAGATCTTGAAATTGGTGATCGGTTCGGAAGAAGGAGCTTCTATCAAAGAAGAAGCCAGACAATTGGCATTAGAACTGCAAGACAGATTAGTAAACGGTCTTGGGATCTTAGGCCTGGGAGTAAGTGAACCTGGATGGATGGGGAAACTTACCAATCTAAAATCTACTGCAAAAGTACTTCCGAGCGGAGAAATAGAAATCAATTTTCATAAAGGGTTTGTGACCAACGGAGCGGACGCGGAAGGTTACCTGGTTGTAGCAAAAGAAGAAGAGCAGAATCGGTTCGGAGTATTTTATATCCCGAGAGATTTTCCCGGATTAAAAATGGAAGAAGTGTATCTGGATGTTGCCAGAGAAGCCACTCATTGTAAGATCACAGGTGAAAATTTTAAACTACCTTCTTCTTATCATTTTATAAAGGATTATTCCAAACTGGGAGCGGATATCCATCTTTCGGAAATGTTGTCTGCAGCGGTTCTATTCTGTGGGGCCATACGTAAGATTGTATCCGATCTAAGCCAAGGAAGTGAATCCAGAGAAAGATTTGCGATCCTAGGAAAACTCTGGGATCTAAGTGGCCTTCTATACGGAAAATGTTTGGAGATCTCAGATAAGAAGGACAAGGATCCGAATTATAAAATAGAAGAAGATCATCCATATGGATACGAAGCAATCCTGGACGAATGTATCTCTATCCTAGAATCTATTCCGAACTTCGATTATAAGAAAGAATATCCTGATCTAGGATTATTCTGCACAATCCATCCAGCCAGAAGTCCTGTTTATATCAAAAACAGACTGAAACAATCCAAAAGCTGGAGAAAATTCGGAAAAGAAACGATGTAGGAGTTCCTACGCGGCGACTCTTACAAAATTCATCAGTGATGATGTGCAGGATGATCATGAGTATGGTGATGATGTCCCCATTCTTCCGAATCGATATCGTGCAGAGTTTTTGCGATAATCCCGTCGATCGTATGCGTGGTAGAAGGATCTTCTAATTGCAGATAGATCTGCTCGAACTTCCATTCTCCTCTTAAAAGCTCATATGCTTCTTTTAAGATCTTTTTAGGATCGGATTCCTTAGTGATCTGAACTCTAAACGCACAAGCATGGATCCCTTTTGTTAGGGTCCAAGTATGTGCGGAAAGAAGCGAATCTATTCCTTTGATATGCAGCAGATCCTTTTTCAAATGATCCCATTCATCAAAAGTAGGGGAAGATTCCAAAAGGATCAAAAGACTTTCCTTTAGGATCACAATAGCCGCTCTTAAAATAAAAAGTGAAAGGACCAAACTGAGCAAAGGATCGATCCAGGTCCAAGCAAATAGACGGATCAGGATCGCGCCCACTAAAACTGCAATCGTTCCGAATAGATCATTTAGAACATGAAGATAAGCCGTCCTAAGATTAATATTGTCCGCAGAAATCCTTTTTAAAAGCCAAACGGAGATCAGATTTAAACCGATCGTCCCTAAGCTGAAAACCAACATGGATTCGGTAACAATTTCTTCCTGGTGACGGAATCTTTGGATAGCTTCGTAAATGATAAAGATAGAAATTCCGGAGATCAGAATCGAATTTAAAAATGCCGCAAAAACTTCTACCCTAAAGAATCCGAAGTTCATTTTTGCATTCGGTTTTTTGTCGGAAACTAAAACCGCAAATATACTTAATAAAAAGGCGAATGAGTCGGAGATCACATGGCCAGCGTCTGCAAGAAGAGCCAAACTTTTACTTTGAGCGGAACCGAATATTTCCCAGGAAAAGATCCCGATAGAAAGAAAGAACGCAAAAACTAAACTGCGTAATGTATCCTTCCTTTTGGGACGAAGAATAGCCTGCCTTGCAAAAGGTTCTAAATTATAAGATGAATTAGGATCTTTTTCCAAACCTTAGTGACTCTTGCCGCTTTGAGGTTCCAAAACGATATCCACTCTTCTGTTTAAGGAACGGTTTTCAGGAGTATCGTTTGAAACGATCGGTTGGTGTTCCCCGTAACCTGCTACGGAGAAGTTCCTAGCGTCCAGATTTTTACTCTCTAACAAGAAACGAACTACTGAAAGCGCTCTCTCTGTAGACAATTGCCAGTTATCGTTAAACTTTTTATTACGTATTGGAATATTATCCGTATGACCTTCTACGATGATCAGGTTGCCTGGATATTTTACCAAGATCTCTTTGATCTTGTCCAAAGCAGGAAAGATCTGCTTTTTTAATTCTGCGGAGCCTGAATCGAAAGAAATTTGGTCATCTATATTGATGACTAGTCTATTATGAAAACGTTTTACTCGGATCTGTCCCTTAGCGATCTCACCTGAAAGTTTGGATTCCAGCTCGTTTGCCTGTTCTGCCAAACGATTCAATTCTCTTTTTTGGTCTTCGTTCAAATTTTTAAGTTTGGAAAGACTATCTTCTAACTCTTTGATGCGGGCTTCCAGGCTTGCAATTTTGGACTCATATTCTCTTTTGAGTTCGTCCATCCTGCGAATGCAGCCGAGTCTTTCTTTTTCCAGCTCGGACTTTAATTCTGAGATCAATTCCTGGTATTTTTTGGACTGCTTTTCATTCTCTTCGATCAGTTCTTTTTCTTTATTACCGCTCTTGGTCTTTAGAAGCGCGATCTGATTTTCCAGGGCTCGGATCAGCTCTGCTGCAAGTTCCTTGTCCTTCTCTCTAAAGGACTTTTCTCCTGCGAGTTGTTCTTCTAGGCTCTGGATCCTGGAATCCAGGCTCAGTTTTTCTTTTTTAGCGTTTTCGATCTCATTTCTGTAACGGAGTCTGAGAGAATCTAATTCGATCCGGAGTGTTGCATTCTCGTTATAGAGTTTATTGTATTCCCAAGGGAAATAAAATGCGTCCGAAAATATCGGTAAAGAAAATAGGATTAGAAGAACGGGAGTAAGTCGGAAAAGAAAAGGTTTCATAGTCAGATTAGGGAAACTAGGTTCTATTCTAAGGCTGCGAGCCCCCAGTCAAATGAAAAACTCTTGTACCAAAAATCAGGAAATTCATTGAACCGATAAATTCCACCAGGATTCTGTCATAGGGGGAAGTACGCAAGATGGACGAAACAAATAGCACAAAGGAATCTTCTTCCCTGAAGGCAAATCCACAATCCGCGGATTGGATGGATTCATTCCTAGAAAAGATAGAAAAAAAGGACAATAAATTCCTTCTCAGTTTCACTTCTTCCAATCACCCGGCGGATATCGCCGAAGTCCTGGAAAAGCTGGATATCGACGATGCATTCTATATATTTAAACTTTGCGATTCTGAGCAACAATCCGAGATCCTAGTCGAGTTCGACGAGGATCTGCAGGCTGATTTGATCTCTCGTCTGAATATGAAGGAGATCTCTCCTATCGTCGAAAATCTGGAACCGGACGACGTTACGAACCTGATCTCCGAGATCCCAAAGGACAAGGCAGAGGAAATCCTAAATTCCTTGGATCGTGAAGATTCTTCTCAGATCCGAAAACAACTGAATTTTAGGGAATACACTGCAGGTCGTTTGATGACTACGGAATTCGCCTCCGCATACGAGACGGATACAGTCAGAAAAGCGATCATCAAATTGAGAAGGGTGGCTAAAGAAACGGATGATATCTACCTTCTCTATGTAACTGACGCTGAGAATCATCTAAAAGGATTTATAAAACTTAAGGATCTATTTCTTGCACCTCTCAACCAAAAGGCGAGCAGGCTCGTAAAAGAAGAAGTTTTCTCCATTCATTATGATACGGACCAGGAAGAAGTCGCCCGTATATTCCGAAAATACGACTTAGTTTCCGCAGCAGTGGTGGACGATCTGGACCGGATCATAGGCAGGATCACGGTAGACGATATCTTGGATATCGTTCAGGAAGAGGCTTCCGAGGATATTTTGAGGATGGCAGGGGTTTCCGAAGAGGAGAGGTTAAACACTTCTATCTGGGATTCTATCCGAAGAAGACTGGTTTGGTTGGTATTTAATTTAGGGACCGCAACACTTGCTTCTACTATGGTCTCTTTTTTCGAAAATACGATCCAGTCCTTGGTATTTCTTGCGGCTCTTATGCCAATAGTTGCAGGTATGGGTGGGAATGCCGGAACTCAATCTATCACCGTGGTGGTCCGAAATATCGCAACTGGAGATCTAAGTGCCTCCAACTGGACGACTGCATTCCGAAAGGAAAGTTTGATCGGACTTATCAACGGGATCACGATCGGGTCGATTACAGGGCTTGCGGTGTATTTTTTCTTCGGTAAACCTGCGCTTGGGATTGTTATATTTTTAGCTATGCTTGCGAATTTGATCGTGGCTGCTTTGGTGGGTGCCTGCGTTCCTATGGGTTTAAAACTCTTAAAAATAGATCCGGCGATCGCATCTTCCATATTTGTTACGATGACAACGGATACGTTTGGCTTCTTCTGTTTCCTGGGGCTTGCCACACTGTTCTTGCAATATTTGGTATAGTTTGAATATTTCTCATAAAATAATAAATTTCCTTGGATAGGAGAGGCCAATGTTTCGTGTTTCGGTTTTCCGAACTTTTTTAGCCGGTTTTGCGGTTCTATATTGTTTATCATTCATTTCTTGTATCAGCTCCGGGGGACCGACTTCCCACACTCCGGAAACTCCAAAAGGAGAAGTTCTTCCCAATCCGGCAGGAGACAGCGAGGAGATCATAGACGAAGAAGGCAGGGAAGTGAAGATCAGTACCGCTGATCCTATTTCTTTCCAAGGCCTGTCCAAAGACAGTGCCGAATATTTCAGGGTGCATATCACAAGCGAGTCCTATCAGGTCAGACAGATCAGAGGTTCCAAGTTTATTCGCAGAAAAGTGGATAAGGGCGGAGATGCGCTCATCAGCGAAGAATTAGTAAAATATAATAGAATTAATTTCAACGACGATGGGATCATCTTAGTGATCCTGAACGGAAACACCGGCGCCGTAGAAACCATCCGTTTTAATACTAGAGTTCCTAGAATTAATAATCTGGCAAAAATTATCCAGAATGATGTGACTCGTTGGTCCATGGAACATTCCGAAGAGAAGCCGGTAGTTACTAAGTATCAAATTCACTATACTATCAAATTGGAAAATAAATCCAATACGACCAGGGATACGGTGAAAGAAGAACTGAAGGGAGAAGTGAAGAAGAGGTAATTTTTTCTTCTTCACTTTTTATCTAAACATAGTTTAGATATATCAAATGAAAGCAATTGTATACGAGAAGTACGGATCTTCCGATGTACTTCAATATAAAGAAGTCCAAAAGCCTGTTCCAAAAGAAAATGAGATCCTTGTAAAGGTCAAAGCTGCTTCCGTGAACGCCGCAGATTGGCGTATGATGAAAGCGGATCCTTTTTTAGTTCGTTTTTATGCAGGCCTTTTTAGACCTAAAAAGATCTCAACCTTAGGCGCAGATGTCGCCGGAACTGTGGAAGCTATCGGAAAGAATGTAACCAAATTCCGTCCAGGCGACGAAGTGTTCGGAGACGTTTTTGCAAGCGGCTTCGGTGCATTTGCCGAATACAAATGCGGTAAAGAAGAAGAGTTTGTTTTAAAACCTTCTAATATATCTTTCGAGGAAATAGCCGCTTTACCTTTAGCCGGAATGACCGCTTTACATTCTTTAAGAGATTTCGGTAAGGTAGAAGTAGGGCAAAAAGTTCTGATCAACGGAGCATCCGGAGGTGTTGGAACATTCGCGATACAACTCGCAAAATATTTCGGAGCAGATACTACCGCGGTTTGTAGCACTTCTAAAATAACGCAGGCATTAGCGTTAGGAGCCGATCAAGTAATCGATTATACCAAAGAAGACTTCATCGAAAGCGGAAAAAAATACGACCTAATAGTCGGTGTAAATGGATATCGTTCTCTTTCAGAATACAAGAGTGTCCTAAATCCGAAAGGAAGATATGTAATGGCTGGAGGAGGCACAGCTCAGTTATTCCAAGCCTTACTTTTGGGACCTTTCATTTCTCTAAGAGGTAGCCAAAAGATTATCGCTGCTTCTTCCGAGCCGAATCAAAAGGATCTTACTTTTTTATCCGAACTTATGCAGTCAGGTAAGATAAAATCGGTAATTGATAGACGATACAAATTGGAAGAAGTTCCACAAGCAATCCAATACGTTGAACAAGGCCACGCCGCCGGTAAAGTAATCATAACAGTATCATAAATCTGTGTTGATTGATTAGAAAAAATAAAAAGGAACTGTGAATGAAACGAATTTTGAAGCTTATTGGAGTATTGATCATCCTCATACCGGTTTCCGTGATTGGATTTTTATATTTTAAATTTCCGAATGCAGAACCTGCTCTTGAAATTTCCGCAGGAAACGATCCAGAGCGCATACAAAGAGGAAAATACCTCGCCAACCATGTATCTGCCTGTATGGATTGCCATTCTATCCGAGACTGGTCGAAATTTTCAGGACCATTGGTCCAGGAAACATTGGGAGAAGGTGGAGAAGTTTTTGACCAAAAGATTGGGTTTCCCGGCTCTTTTATCGCACCGAATATTACTCCGAGTGCATTGGGCAAATGGACGGACGGAGAAATTTTAAGAGCCATTTCCAGCGGGATCAATAAAGAAGGAGACGCGTTATTTCCGGTTATGCCTCACCCAGCATATGGGCAGATGGACAAAGAAGATCTAATTTCTATCATTTCTTATTTAAGAAGTTTGGAGCCGATAGAAAAGAAAAATCCTAATTCTAAGCCGGATTTTCCGTTTAACTTGATCTTAAGAACAATTCCTAGTCCTGCAAAATTCGGACAACTTCCTAATAAAAAAGATAAAGTTTCTTACGGAAAGTATCTATTCGTTGCAGCTGCTTGCACTGAGTGTCATACAAAACAGGATAAAGGAAAACCGATTGTCGGTATGGAACTTGCCGGAGGTTTTGAATTTCCCTTAGGAAACGGAACTAAAATTATATCCGCAAATCTGACTCCGGATAAAGAAACGGGACTAGGTAACTGGACAGAGGCTCGGTTTGTAAAAAGATTTAAGAGTATGGAACTTCCTAAATATAAACCTCACTCCATAAAAGAGGGAGAATTCCAAACGATTATGCCTTGGACAATGTATGCAGGAATGACTGAGGAAGATCTTGCAGCTATATTTGCTTATTTGCAAACCGTTCCGGCTATTAAAAATAAAATTACTAACTAAGTATAGTTAAGAAGAAGGGAGAGTAATCCTCCCTTCTTTAACGAATCTTTAACTCTTAGATATTTCAAAAATCCCTCTTTCAATGGAAATTCCGAGTCTTTGTAACATTCCCGGCATATCGAAACCTTCTCTTTGGTAAGATGCCAAAACTTCCTTTTTAGCGCTGTCAATTGCTTCTTCATTTTCCCAAACTGCTACAGTTACAAATTGGAATTCGTCTTTAGTTTTTTCTCGAATATAAGCGGAGTCCTGCACAAACCCAGGAAGACTTTTAATCAGGTTTCGGTTCACCTTGACTCGAGTGAAAAACTCTTCCTCTGCTTTTTTAGGAACGATGAATGTATCTATTAGAACTTTTTGCATGTTCTTTCTCTCCTTTTCGGGAACAGAATAGCAGATTCGGTCGGGTAAAAATTGTAAAAATTCAGGATTTTACCAGTACGGAATGGAAAGTTTGAAGAACTGTTTCGGTGTCTGGCCTGTGAACGTTTTAAAATCTTTGATGAAATGAGCCTGGTCAAAATATCCTGCATCTTGGGCCATTTCCGTTAAGTTGATCTTAGAAGAATAAGAATTTATAATATTCCTGATCCGCACTTGATTCGAAAATTGTTTAGGGCTGGTCCCGATCCATTCTCTAAATCTTTTTTCGTAAGAATCCCTGCTGATCGGCATTCCTTTTAGCAAATCTCCGATTTTCAGATTTCCTTTATATTTTCTGATCTTTCGAATGGAATCGATAACTAAATTATCCTGTTTGTTTTCTATCCATTCCGAGATTAGGAATTTTTCGAGTATGGAGATCTTTTCTAGATTCGTTTTTGTCTGAAAAAGTTTCTCTTCTATTTCCGAGATCTTTTTGGAAGAGATTAAATGATCTAAGGAAAGATTCAATTCGAAGAGATGATGGAGAGGTTCTTTGATAAAACTGGCAGCTCCACCTTCTTTAAAAATGACTAATAGGGTGGAAGCTTTTTCGGAATACTCGAGCAGCCTGGGCATTCGCCTAAGTCCTGTGATTCCCGACATCGGAAGAATACTTTCCAGATTTTCTTCCTTATGAGTAATCTTTCCATTGATCCTGAATGAAATTACTAAAGAGGATCCCGGTAAAATTCTATTCTGCATACCTTCTTCGCTTCCTATGATCAGGAATTCGCGGATATACGGTTGTAAATTTTTACTAGGTAAAAATGTCTCAATGTTCATGAGATGTCTTACAGGTAGATTGTTGCTTCTTCCAAAACTCTCAAGCAAAAAATCGGATCTTTCTGATTTCCCAAACAAGACCTGAAATAAGTCCTAACCCGATAGAGAACAATACCCAATCTAAAGGTATTGTTTCGAATCCGAATAATCTAAGGCTGAATTCAAATTGGAAACTTGCGATCAATGCGGAAGCCGCTAAAAAGAAAATCCAGAAAACACTGGAATGCAAAGATCTAAAAATAGAAATAAATCCACCTTGATGGGATAAATTCGTAAGCATTAAACTGAAATTGGATACGACTAAAAAAATAAAACCGAAAGATCTGATTTGGTTTTCGTTATGACCTTCTTGTTTTAGCAAGAAATAGGAAACTAGTAATACTACTAGAACGATTGCTCCCTGGGAAAAGGAAAGTGCGAATCTAGAGATTGTAATCAGACTAGAATTCTTTCTTCTCGGACTGGAATAACGATCTCCCTTTTCTAGATCCAATGACTCGAAAACAATGGAACAGGTCGGATCTATAATTAACTCCAATACTAAGATATGTGCCGGAAAGAAGAAGATAGGATCGCCGGTAAAAGCAGGCAATAAAGACATTCCGATGATCGGGATATGAACTGATAGAATATAAGAGATACTCTTTTGTATGTTTTCATAGATCCTTCTTCCTAAAAATACGGATTTCACTATGGAGGAAAAATTATCATCTAGTAGTATAAGATCAGATGCTTCTCTTGCTACATCCGTACCTCTTTTTCCCATAGAGATCCCGATATGAGCCGCTTGCAGAGCGAGGGCATCATTTACCCCATCTCCGGTCATCGCCACTATTTCTCCCTTTTTTTGGAATGCTCTTACTATCTTTAATTTCTGCGCCGGTTTGATCCTGGAAAAAATACCTACCGTATCTAGTTTAGAATCCAGTTCCTCTTCAGTGAGTTTTTCTAATTCATCTCCGGTTATACTGTCCTGATGATCTTCTAATCCAATCTTAGAGGCTACTGCCTTTGCCGTTCCTGCATGGTCTCCCGTTATTATAATGACCCTGATCCCTGCTTGGATACATTCGGAAACGGAAGAAGGTACAGTTTCTCGGATCGGGTCTTCTAATAAGATCAACCCCAAAAATTCGAATGTAAGATCATGTTGGTTTTCAGGAAGAGAAGTATTTACGATCCTGGACCTTGCGACTCCGATTGCCCTGTATCCTTGTAAGGAATATGTTTCGGTGATCTTCTCCCAATGCTCCGTTTTTTCCTTTGAAAAATGGCAAAGATCGAATATCGCTTCTGGAGCACCTTTGGTCCCGATCACAAATGCCCCGGGTTCTTCCGAATTCCAAGCATAACTGAGTGCCAGTAATTTAGGAGAAAGAGGGTATTCTTTTTCTAATGTCCAATCCGCATGTAGATGTTCCGTATCGTATAGAAGATTGATCCCTAATTCACGGATCGCTTTTTCCATTGGATCGAAAGGATCTTTTTTAGAAGCAAGAATTGAGAACTCCAACAGCAGATGAAATTCCTCCGCCACCTCCGAAGTTATAAATTCGAATAAAGGATTTTCCGCAGAAGAAACCAAACCCTTCACTTTCATTTGGTTTTCAGTCAGGGTTCCAGTTTTATCCACACATAATACAGTTGCTGCTCCCAATGATTCAATGGAGTTCAGTTTTCTTGTCAAAACTCCACTTTTGGAAATTCTCCAAGCTCCTAAAGAGAAGAAGATACTTAGAACAACAGGTATCTCTTCCGGCAATACTGCCATTAAAAAAGTAAGAGCAGCCAATACCGACTGTATCCAATTCCCGTTCCGTATCCCAAGACCATAGATTAGAAAAACGGAAACTACTAAGGCGCCTAAAAAGAAGAATGTAGTGAATCTTTTGGCTTCTTTTTGTAGAGGACTTTCCGATTCCGAAATTTCTCCCATTTCTTTTCCGATAGAACCTATAAAAGTGGAATCACCGGTGAATAATACTTTGAAAATACCTTCTCCTGAGACTATCTTTGTTCCGGAATAAATTTTTTGGGATTCGGAATAAGGTCCTGAGCTATTTGGATCAGTCTCTTCTTTTAGGACCGGGATGGATTCACCTGTTAATAAAGATTCGTCCGAGTGTAAATTTAATCCATCTACTAAGTATCCATCAGCGGGGACCTTATCTCCTTCGGCTAAAAAGACTAGATCGCCTGGCACAATAAATGCCGAATCGATCTCTATTTTTTTTCCTTCTCGGATCACCTTGGCTCGTAAAGGAGAAAGTTTTCGAAGGGATTCTAAAGCTTTTTCAGACTTATTCTTTTGAAAGATTGTGAGAGAAATTACGGCGATCACTGCAATGGAAAGGGTGATCGCTTCTTCTAAATCTCCTAATAACGCGTAGATAAATCCGCAGGCCAATAGCAAGAAAAGCATCGGCTCCGAGATAATGGAGAGTATTGTCTTCCAGAAAGACGTTTTCTCTAGTTTGGATTCATTTGGTCCAAACTTATGAAGAAGTTCGGACGCTTCTCTAAAACTTAAATCTTTATAAACAATCTCCTTGGCAGGGGGCATAGTGTCTATTTAGTCTAGAACTGATCTAATAGGCAATATCTTTCTAATACCGGATCAATTTAAGATTTTTTGGAATGGGTGCGAGTATTCCATCCGAATAACGTATAAATCGGGCACCAACCGATGATCCCGGTTGCAAGTATCACGAATCCGACCGCAAAAATCGCAAGTTTATACAGATCTTCTATATAAAACGCCCAGGTAATCAGAGAGGTTCCTAATATAACTCTGAACGCTCTATCCCAAAAATTTGAATTTATAAATTTCATATTGAACACCTATTGACTGTATCTTTGTTAAAAATATTCTTCTATTTTAAGTCTTTGTCAATAATTGGACGGATGCAGATCCGTTCTAACGTAATGATAAATATCAGTAATATCGGAATTTAAAGTTATCATGAAAATTGATCGTTATATTATCAAAACTATATTTAAAACATCCATCGAATATGTATTCATTCTATCTTTAGGGATATTACTGATCTATCTGGACGAGATCGAATTTTCAGGACTGGAGATCAAATATCTAATATTGATTCTTGCAGGTTTTAAATCCTGTTATTTCTTCATAAAAGGTTTCAGAAGGATCTCTGAATTTTCGGGATTGGATCTAAAATATTATGAATTTCTGGTGTTTATAGCATTTAATATCAGCGTAATCGTTTTATCTTTCGGTTTCGATTATCTTTGTATTTATAAAATGGATATGAGTTCTTTTTCAGGAATTCCCAGCGATTTAGGTTATTCTTCTCTATTTTTTAAATTTGTATATTTTAGCCTAATGATCTTCACAAATATTGGGATTATCAAAATTGTCCCTGAAAGTACTGAAGCCGAGATCCTGGTAATTTTCGAAGCAATTTTATCCTTTATTACGATCATCTTTATTCTCTCCGACTTTATAAGTCTGAAAGAATCCTTAACTAGCTCTTCTTATAAGAAGGGAGATGATACCTAAGAAGTCCCAAATTCCTTTTTACAATTTCGATCCTTCTGAAATACATGTAAAAGCTTTATGAAAAAAATCCTGATAACCGGTGGAGCCGGATATATTGGCTCCCATATGAATAAATATCTCCATAAATTAGGTGTGGAAACCGTTGTATTCGACAATCTTTCCAACGGTCATGAGAAAGCGGTCAAGTGGGGAAAGTTTTTCAAAGGAGATCTATTAAACAAGGCGGACCTGGACCGTGTATTTTCAGAACACGAATTCGAAGCTGTTATTCATTTTGCAGCATTAGCATATGTGGGAGAATCAGTTACGGATCCCCAAAAATATTATATTAATAATGTGATGGGGACTCTCCAACTTTTGGAAGCAATGAAAAATCATGGGGTCAAATACTTCATATTCTCTTCTACCTGTGCTACTTACGGAGCCGTTACGGAAGTCCCGATTTTGGAAACCACTCCTCAAGATCCGATCAATCCTTATGGGCAGTCCAAACTGATGATCGAAAAAATTTTAGCGGATTATTCGCATGCGTACGAACTAAAGTTTGTGGCGCTTCGCTATTTTAACGCTTCCGGTTCCGATTTGGATATAGGAGAAGAGCATGATCCGGAAACACATCTTCTTCCTATAGTGATCGAAAAAGCATTAGGAAGAAGAGATTCACTTACAGTGAACGGAAATGATTATGATACCAATGACGGGACAGCTGTTAGAGATTATATCCATGTGATGGATTTAGCTCAGGCCCATCACCTCGGACTGGAATATCTGAAAAAAGGAGGAGTTTCCGACTTCTTCAATTTAGGAACAGGACAAGGATTTTCTATTTTAGAAATTATTAAAACTGTGGAGAAGGTATCCGGAATTTCCATCCCGTACAAGATCGGTCCCAGAAGAGAAGGGGATCCTGCAAAGTTAATCGCAGACAATACAAAAGCCAAAAAGGTTTTAGGTTGGGATCCTAAATTTGCAAAGATAGAAGATATAGTTACCAGCGCCTGGGAATTTCACAAAAACCATTCTCATTAAAAGAAAAGGCTTCTTCCCTGATCAGAGAAGAAGCCTGAAAGATCGGTTAATAGTGATTACATTTCTGCAGTTTCGTTCTCTTCTATAATGGACCAAGCTCCGGTAATCTTATTCAATTTATATTTATAAGTTAGCTGCTTCCCACAGGTACTTATACTTCTGCTTAGATTACGTGTCCTTAATACGGTTCCATTCAATTTCAGTTCAAGATCCAGAGCGGTTCCGAAACAATTCGAGTTATACAATTCTACTGTGAATTCATGCTCTGAACCGACGCTCATTGCATTGTTCAGATTGATTTCAGGTCCTGTATAAACGTCCGCTTCCGGGTTTGTAGAAAAGAACTCTTGTCCATCCATTAAGAAACGGACCTTATCATCCACTTTTCCAAGTTTTGCAGTGAATACTTGAGGATTTTCGGAGTAAGTAGCCTCACAATCTCTTTGGTCATACACTGTGGTATAGCTCATCTTAGCAACGGATCTGTCTTTTAGATAGTTTAAAGTATAAGCGATCGGAACTCCAGGGTTCGCTGCTGAATAATTTGCAGCTTCCGGGTTCGCTAAAAAATTGCGGATTGCTTGGTACATACTTCCCGGAGTAGCGGAATCAGCAGCACTGATCGGTGCCAGAGCTAAACCTGCATTTCCACCTCTTACAAAATAAGCGATCCTGGTCCTGTCTAAGACCTGTTCATGAGTTACGGAAACTTCTCCGCCGATTGGAGGAACAGGAGAAACCGCGGAAAGAATTCCAGGATCCCAAGCAACTTCCAATGCAGTTTTAACCTGAAGTGCAGTATATTCCGATTCCAATAGGAAATAGACTGCTCTTCCGTAAGATACTTTAGAAACATATAATGGAGGATTATTTGCCTCGATCTGTCCTTCCGGATCTTGGAAATTAGCTCCATCCCTGAAAACCGAAGTGGAAAGTGTAGGATCTTCGAAATTTACATCGTAGAACTTCTGGGTGAACTTCATCAAAATATAGTTCTTTTTGCCCAGATTGTCTATTCCGAGGCTAACCTTTAAGCCGACATCGGAGAAACGAGCATCCAATCCAAGATTGAATAGAAGATGATTTTCGTTATAAACTTGTTCAACGCTGAAGGAAGCGTCTGCTGCAGTTCCTATAACATCTGTAGATAAAATGTCTTGGATCCCTTGTTGGATATTAGATGCGCTAACCTGAGGTAATTCCTTAGAGTAGATTGCGTTCGGAGAAAGTTTCAGACCTGTTAGGAAAATTTTACCGCCTGATCTTGGGATAGTAACCGGAGTATAACCTCCTGCTTCCAAAAACTTACCTTGTAATAAGGCTCCTGGATAGATTACTTCCGAGCCTTGGTTCAAAATTGCTCTGTCTACGAGACTTCTTACCTCGGAAGCTCCCCACTTAGCAGTGGTACAAGAATAATGGCCTGTTTTAGAATCCGGGACGGGAATACCCGCTGGAAAAGGAGTGATCGCTTCTTTACTGTAAGAAGAAAGGGCCTTTCCGTAAGAAGGTTCCGTATATAATTCGCCAGCGCCAGAGATCTTAAGCGCTCCCGGACCTGTTTCTTCTACTTGTTTAGAAGAGCCTGAGCCTGCTAAAAATCCTAATAAACCGCTTAAGTTGGATTGATTTGGGGAACAACTCGCTAAGTATCCGGCGGTTAAAGCCACGGCTACTGAAGGTTTGATCCAATTTTTCACTATCTTCATTCTTTCAAAATACCTTGTTTTATATTTCAAACACCTATAAATTATCTGCCCAAATTATTGTAGCAAGCGCTAAAATAAAATCATGAGATTTTTATTTATTATTAAATTATAATATATAAGAAGAATGAAAAATGAAATGTAAGTCTTCTTACTATAAAGTAAGGGGAGGTGTAAAATATAAGCAGGATCTAAGCGCTTATTTTTGGAGTGATTTTAGGGAGAAATTTTAAAGAGAAGAAGAGCGGGGAAGGAAGAAGGTTAACTGCCAGCGGACCTTCTTCCTGAAAAACAGATAAAGAAAGTCCGCGATGGTATATTAATTTTTTATAAAGGTTAAGAAATGTTCCACTTCTTTTTTAGAGCCGACTACGAATGTGGTCCTTTCGTGAAGTTCTTCCGGTTCCAGATCTAGGATCCTTTTGCCTTCTACAGTTACCGCCATTCCACCTGCTTGCTCAGCAATCAGCGCCATAGGTGCAACTTCGTATAAAAGTCTGAGTTTACCCTTAGGATATTTAGAAGATTTAGTATCGTTCGGGTACAGGAAGATCCCTCCTTTCAAAAGGTTTCTATGGAAGTCCGCTACAAGAGAACCGATATAACGCAGGGATTGAGGTTTACGTCCACCTTCGATTGACTTGATGTTTCTGATATAATTCTTAACTTCATCCGACCAATAATCGTAGTTTCCCTCGTTGATGGAATAGATCCCGCCTGATTCCGGCATTTTCATTTCCGGGTGAGAAAGTATAAATTCCCCGCAAGATGGATCTAATGTAAAACCGGAGACTCCTTTTCCGACACAAAGAACAAGCATGGTAGAAGATCCGTAAACGATATATCCTGCAGCTCTTTGTTTGGATCCTTTTTGCAAAAGATCTTCTTTGGTTCCAGGAGTTCCTTGAGGAGAAGTTCTCAAATGGACCGAAAAAATAGTGCCTATAGAAACGTTTGCATCAATATTAGAAGAACCGTCCAAAGGATCTATCGCGATCGTATATTTTCCGATCTTGTATCCGGTTGGGATCGTGATAATGTCTTCCTGCTCTTCGCTTCCCATCACACATAAGTGTCCGCAGCGGGTAAGTGTATGAGTAAAAATCTTGTCCGCGTATTCGTCCAGTTTCATGACTGTTTCGCCTTGGACGTTAGTTTGGTCCGTTGCACCTAAGATGTTTTCTAAAAGACCTGCTTTTCTTACTTCTCTAGAAACAACTTTAGCGGCGTATACGAGATGGCTCATGAGTGCGGTAAAATCCCCCGTTGCTTGGGGAAGTTTGAGTTGTTCCTCGATCAAATATTGGGAAAGACTCATTAATTGGGTAGGGTGAGCGCTCACAGCGGTTTCTCCTTTTTGCTTTTTAGCTCTACCGGATATAAAATCGCTCCTGGGCAGGTTGACAAGCCTGATTTCTGAGATCCTTTAATGCAAGGCTTCTACCTTTTGTAGCGATTTTATCCATAAATGAAGTTTTCTTTCTGATGAAAAAGTTAGGCTTTTAGAGGGTCCCTATGTCGATATTTTTAAAAGAGATGGAAACAGCGAATCAGAAGCAGCCTATCCCGGATGTGTTCGAAGAATTTACGAACCAATTCTTACGTGATGTTAAAAATTCACTCAGCACTGAAATGGTTCTGACCCATTTTTATTTTCAGGATCTTTCCCAATATTTCAAATTATTGGGAGAACAAAAATCGGGCGAAATTTTAGAAGAATTAAAATCAGTGATTCAGGCCCATCTTCGTCCGTACGATAAATTGTACGTTTTAAATTCCAGATCCTTCTTAACTTTTTGTCCCGATTGTAGATTGGATATTGTAAAAAGCAGATTCGACGAAGTTATCTTTCAAGTAAATCATCTGATCATTGACTACGAGATCCGTTTTTTAGAGATCACAGAACCTCTGGATTCCTTCCAACCTGTTTACGAAAAACTACTAAAAGCACATTTCTAATTACATTAGCTCTCTGCGGCTCGGCGTCTCTGCGTGCCAATTCTATTAATTTTTTCTCACGCAGAGGCGCTAAGGACGCAGAGGAAGTACTATTCGCCTGTGTACCTTCTTCTTTTTTTATCCCTAATTCTCTACGCACTCCGTGCGAAAATAAATTAAATCTCTCCTAAAAAACTATATCGAGAAAATGAACGGTTGTACCGTAAATTAAAACGTATTGGGGGAGAAGATGAAAGATAGAGCGAAACAATTTAAGGCAACCTTGGAACGTTATATCAATTACCGTGGAATAGATATCATCCTCACTCTAAAAGACGGAACCGTGATCGAGCTGGACAAAAATAGAAAAATGAACGGTGACGTAGTGATCAAAAACGGAGACTTCGGAATAGAAGCAGAAATCGAAATTTCTTCCATCCAAAAAGCGGATTTTTTTGCTGCTTAAACCGATCTTTAGTTCTTGTCCGGCCTAATTTTTTAGATTACAATTCTTCCCCGCGAGCGGAGGAATTATGGAAGCAATAGGATTGATCTTTGTGGCCGGTTTTGTCGGAACCATTTGTATGTCCCTTTCCATGTGGTCCATTCATTACGCAGGATCCGTAAATGCAGATATGATCCGAGCTGTAGGAAGTTTTTTCACAAAGGATATGAATAAGGCCCTGATCCCGGGGATAATCACTCATATTATAGTTGGGCTCCTATTTGCATTTCCCTATGCATTCCTGATCAGTCTGGCTCCTCATATTCTGATCGCTTCTATTGTAACCGGAGGCGCAGTAGGATTCTTCCATGGATACTTGGTAGGTTTCCTTTTAGTGGTACTAGTAGCCAGAAATCACCCCATGGAACAGTTTAGAGAAGCAGGGATCAGCGTAGCTGCTGCCCACGTTTTCGGGCATTTGATTTACGGAGTAGGACTTGGGGTCATACTTGGTTTGTATGGGTATAATTGGACCTCCATTTTGGCCATATAAGGTCATTTTGAGGTTTTCAAGGTTTTGAGACAGAAAACCGGCCAAATGGCCTTGACTTCCCACCCGGTCAACAGAAATTAGTAAATACGGGGTACTTTGTCCCCAGACTCCGGACTCTGTTATTTTCAGTGGTCGGTATCGTTTTACGATATTGTTTATCCGGTCCTAAAACAATCCAAACAGGAGAACTCCACCGAATGGTAGGAATCATTGTAAAGGAAGGCGAGTCCATCGAATCCGCTCTCAAACGTTTTAAGAGAGATTGCGCTAACGCCGGAATCATGAGCGAGATCAAAAGACGTGAATTCTACGAAAAGCCTAGCATCAAAAAGAAAAAGGCTTTAGAATCCGCGAAACGCAAACTAGAAAAGAAAAAACGTCTCTTCTCCCGTAAAGACCGCGGTTAATTCCCGGTCTTAGGTTCCTAAGAGATAGGGGAACGGGCATGTCCCTGCAATTAAAAATTAATACCGACCTGAAAGAGGCCATGAAAGCAAAACAGGAGCCTCTTCTCTCCACCTTACGCCTACTCAAGGCTGATATTCAATACGAGCTTACGAAAAACGGAGCCCAAGAATTAAGCGATGAACAAGTCATCGCTTTGATCAAACGTGGTTACGTAAAACGTACGGATGCGATCCAGATGTACGAAAAAGCAAATCGTAATGATCTCGCGGATAAGGAAAAGGGTGAGGCTGAAGTCTTAAAATCATATCTTCCACCTGATGTGCCCGAGGACCAAATCATCGCCGCCGTAGAAAAATTCGTTATAGAACTCGGAGCTTCCGGACCCAAAGACATAGGAAAGGTTATGGGAAAAGTTATGGCTGAGTTTAAAGGCGCGAACATAGACGGATCAAAGGTTTCTGCGATCGTAAAATCTAAACTTTCCTAAGCGGGTATACCTTGCAGTTCCAAAGGGAATTTATCGACCGTGTTCGTAGGGAAGTTCCCATCGAAAGTTATATCAGTCGATTTGTACCCTTACAAAAAAGAGGGAGAAACATGGTGGGTCTATGTCCATTCCACCAAGAAAAATCTCCTTCTTTCAACGTCTCAGTAGATAAACAATTCTATCATTGTTTTGGATGTAAGGCATCCGGAGATCTATTCCAATTCGTAATGAGTTACGAAAGAGTGGATTTCCAAAGAGCGAAAGAAATTCTTTCCGAGTATTCCGGAATTCCGATCCAGGAAAAAGCAAAAGAAGAAGTAGAAAGAACTGAACTACTTTATAAAGTAAATAAGAAGGCTCTTTTATTCTTCCAAGAAAATCTGCGAGGACCACAAGGACTCGCTGCAAGAGATTATTTAAATTCTAGGGGTCTTGGAGAAGAGATCCAAAAATCTTTCCAACTCGGTTACGCTCCCGGCGGATTTAATCATTTAACCGGAAAAGTTTTTAATACAAAAGAAGAGATCAAGGCCGCTTTAGAAGTGGGTCTCATCCGTGAATCCGAAAAAGGTAAAGAACCTTATGATTTTTTCAGAGACAGGATCATGTTCCCTGTTTTCGATCTTTCCGGCAGAGTAATCGCATTTTCAGGAAGGATTTTAGGCCCGGGAAAAGAGTCTAAGTATGTGAACAGTCCTGCTTCTTCCATATTTGATAAAGGAAGAACGTTTTATCATCTTCATCAGGCAAAAGAATCCATCCAAAAGTCCAGGACCTCGATTTTAGTGGAGGGATATTTGGATGTGATCGGTCTCGTAGATAAGGGACTGGAAAACACGGTTGCATGTATGGGAACTGCTGTGACTGAAAATCATATCCGGACCATGAAGAAGTTCTCCGACAAATTCCTTCTGGTTTTGGACGGGGACTCTGCGGGTAGAAAGGGAGCGCTCCATGCGGCTGAACTTTGCCTGAAAGAAGGCCTGGATTGTTTTGTTATATTATTACCGGAAGGTAAAGATCCTTTCGATCTTTCTAAGGAATTGAACCGCCAAGAATTGCATAAACTTTTGGAAAATCAGATCCCAGCTTCTTCCTTTGTGGTAGAAGAACTTTTAGATAAGGCTGACTCCCGAGCTCTTCCTGAAAAGAAAAGAAGGGCCCTGGATAATCTATACCAATTCCTGAAAGGGTTCAATCGGGACTCCGATAAGGAGTTTTTTTTAGGTCTAGGAGCAAGAAGGCTCGGGATCAGTATGGACGCAGTTTTACGAGATTATAAGGGCGGAGGAGCCAAGTTTGCCAATCCTAAGTCCGATAATAATAAGGATAAATCCGCCAAACGTGTATCAGGCCCGAATCCTGCCGAAAAATGCGAAAGAGAGATCATTGCCTTACTCGTGAAGGCGAATCATTTATTCCGTTTTTCCGAAGAATTATCCGGGCTGGAATTCTTGGACTCTAAAAGTGCGTTTTTATGGGACTTTATATATACGAGATACGCAAGCGAAGAAGAAGTTTCTCCCGCTTCCGTTATTTCTTCGGAGATCCCAAACGAATTTAAGGAATCCATAGCTCCTTTTCTGATCTCGGAAGCGGATATGAGTCCTGAAGATTCCGTGAAGGTATTTAGAGGACTATTAAATCAACAGAAACTTTTCGTGATCGATAAGAGAATGGAAGAGTTGGATTCGGGTTCACCAATGGATGATCCCGAACATTTTACAAAACTGGCATATTATAAGACCGAGAAAGCAAAATTATTGGAATTTATCCGTAATGAGAATTCGGGCGTAAGATAGGGGACCGCAGAATGGAAAATCTACAAAGCATGCCGGAAGTGCAGAAGATCATCGCGATAGGAAAAGCAAATAGCGAAATTTCCTACGACGAGATCAATGAGATACTTCCGGATAAGATCTTAAACTCGGAGAAGATTGACGATGTATTCACTCTTCTTCACGAAATGGGAATAGAGATCGTAGAAGAATATACTAGAAAATCTTTGGAGCCGGCTACTTCTATCCTGCCTAAAGATGATCCGGCTCTTCCGGTAAAACCTGCCCGCAAAAAGAAAGAAACCGCATCTTCCGCAGGCGGTTCCGAGGACCCGATCCGTTTGTATTTGAAAGAGATCGGAAAAGTAAATTTGATCTCCGGAGAAACGGAAGTATTCCTCGCTAAGAAGATCGAGAAAGGTGAGAAGATCATTGAAGAAACCATCTTAGGTTCTTCTATACTTAGAGCGAACTTCATCAAACTTCTTCCTAAGATCCGCAGTAAAAAGACTAAGGTGTATGATCTTGTCAGAGTAGACAAGATGTATGCTATGAATGCGGAAGAAGCGAAGAAGTTAGAAGAACTTTTCTTCAAGAACATCTCCGTTATCCAAGAACAGGAAAAAGTTTTACAAGAAGCTCAATCCAGGATCCGCAAATATTCAGAGAACTCTAAAAAATACAAAGAGTTCAAAGAGAAAATTGATATCTCCAAAGGTATCATTGATACTGCCGTTCGTGAACTTGGTGTTTCTCAAAAAGAGATCCAAAAAATCTCCCAAAAGATCAAATCTATGGTCTTTAGGATCAAGGAGATCGATCGTCATTTCTTAAAGATCAAAGCTCAGTACGGTTACGACGTTAAGGATATCAAAGCGTTCAACCGTTTCATCGAGAAGAATGAAAAGTTAGAAGATATCGAAAAGATGATGGGAGTCTCTATCGACGAGGTTCGTGAGGTCATCAAAGATATTCGTAATAATGAGCGTAAACTTCGCCGTATGGAACAGGAAGCCGGTTCTTCCGTCCAAGAGATCAAGGACTGGGGCGAAAAGATCATCAAAGGTGAGAGAGAGATCGCTCAAGCCAAAAAGGAACTTGTAAAAGCAAACCTAAGACTTGTGGTTTCCATCGCAAAACGTTATGCAAACAGAGGAATGCATTTCTTCGATTTGATCCAAGAAGGAAATATCGGTCTTATCAAGGCAGTAGATAAATTCGAGTATAAGAAAGGATATAAATTCTCCACTTATGCTACTTGGTGGATCCGCCAGGCGATTACCCGTGCAATCTCCGACCAAGCAAGAACGATCCGTGTTCCAGTTCACATGATAGAACAAGTGAACAAGGTGATTCGTGAGACTCGTTTATTCGTCCAAGAATTCGGTCGTGATCCTTCCAATGAAGAAATTGCAGAACGTTTAGGCTGGCCTGTCCAAAAAGTAAAAGCAGTTAAGAACGTAGCAAGAGAACCAATCTCTCTAGAGATCCCGGTAGGTTCCGAAGAAGATTCAGAACTCGGAGACTTTATCGAAGACAAAGATGTGGAATCTCCGGTGAATTCTGCCGCTTCCAGTATTTTAGCGGAACAGATACGTCAGGTGCTTCATACTCTTCCTGCAAGGGAACAGAAAGTGATCCGTATGCGTTTCGGTTTGGATGACGGTTATCCTCAAACCTTGGAAGAGGTTGGTTACCAGTTCAAAGTAACCAGGGAAAGGATCCGTCAGATCGAGGCCAAAGCGCTCCGAAGACTAAGACATCCATCTCGTTCTAAAAAACTGAGAGACTACATCGATTAAGAGCCGCGGAGTTTAGAGAGCCGCAGGGAATGTCTCACGCAGAGACACGGAGACGCAGAGTTTATTAGCTTTACTAAATTCTCTCCGCGACTTTGCGGCTCTGCGTGTGTAAAACGCTGTGCCTCTATTACCTCCGTGTCTCTCACTTACCGTTGTAGGTAGCTCGGAGTGATTCTATTAGTTCCAGAGCCTCTGCTTCTTTTTCCTTTCGAATTGTTTCTTTCCAACCTAATTGTTTAGCCAAAATTTTAGAGACCGGCGTTGCTAATTTTGCGGAAAGTTTTAGATCTAAAAATTGAATTCTGAACCTTCTGGCAAGAACGTCTGTGACAGTGAGTGCAAATTCTTCTTTTGCGAACCATTCCACTTCTTCTTGGAAATATTCTACACCTTTCAAGAGAGGAGTTGGCTTCTTGCCTAGGATGATGAAAACTTCTCCTCCGTAAAAGTTTTGGAGACGTTTTGCGGAAACTTCGCTTACCTTATACATTTTTTGGATCTCTTTGTATAAGTCTTCCGAATATCCTACTTTTCCCGGGAATGCGTATTTTGCAGTTCTGCTCGAGCCGAATTCTTCTAGTCCGCCTTCTTTCAAAACTCTATCGATCAGGTCTTCGGACATTTTTCTGTAGGTGGACCATTTCCCTCCACCCATAGTGATTAGCCCGGAAGAAGAAACTAAGATCACTTCCTCTCTGGAGATACTTTTTGTGTCTTGGTTCCCTTCCGGTGAGATAAGAGGTCTGATCCCTGAAAATACCGAGATGATATCTTTTCTTTGGAGAGGTTTAGCTAAATAATCAGAGCCTGTTTGTAACAGGAACTCCACTTCTGATTCTAAAGGAAGAGGATCTTGGGTCACTTCATGGATCGGCGTATCTGTGGTTCCTAAGATCACATGGTCTTCCCAAGGAATGATAAATACTACTCGTCCGTCCTTTGTCTTAGGGATAATGAGTGCGGTATTACAAGGAATGGTTTCTTTTTTGAAAACCAAATGGATACCCTGACTTGGAGAAAGTACTCGGTATGTTCTTGGATCGTCTTTTAAACGAATATCGTCCACCCAAGGTCCGGTCGCGTTCACTACAACTTTTGCTTTTACGTTATAGGTTTCGCCGCTGAGTAGATCTTTTACTTTTCCACCTGTGATTTTGCCGTCCTTCTTCTGGAAAGATAGAAGTTCTGTTTGGTTTAGGACCAGAGCGCCTTCTTTGGATGCAGCACGGGCCAGGTTCACATTCAATCTTGCATCATTGAATTGAGAATCGTAATATAAGATCCCTCCTGTGAGTCCCTTGGTTTGGAGAGCAGGGAAATCTTTTTCTACTTCTTCTTTAGAAACTCTTTTGTGAGAAGGCAGATTTCCTTTCCAAGCCAGGATATCGTACATAGTCATTCCGATACTATAATACGGTTTTTCGTAAAGTTTGTATGTGGGAAGAATGAATGGAAGCGGTTTGACCAGGTGAGGTGCATTTTCCAAAAGCCTTTGCCTTTCAGTGAGTGCCTCGTGGATCAATTTGAAATGGAATTGGGCGAGGTAACGCACTCCGCCGTGAATGAGTTTTGTGGAACGAGAAGAAGTTCCGGAAGCAAAATCCGATTTTTCTAAAAGTGCAACTTTGAGTCCTCTAAGGCTCGCGTCCAGGGCGGCTCCGGCTCCGGTGGCTCCACCCCCCAAAATCAGAAGGTCGAATTGTTCTTCTTTTAATTTTTCAAACCGGCTTTTGCGATCGTGTTTTTGCATGTACAAGGTCTTCCTGCTTTACAGGCTGATTTCGCCGGGTGAAATTGCAATAAAAGAGCCAAATGGAACCTAAAAAACAAATCGAATTGATACGACGCGGGACAGTCGACCTGATCAGCGAAGAGGAACTTACCTCCAAACTTACCAAAAAAAAGTCCTTAAAAATCAAAGCCGGTTTCGACCCGACAGCTCCGGACCTTCACCTGGGGCATTTCGTTTTACTTAGAAAATTAAGGCATTTTCAGGACCTGGGTCATGAGGTGAATTTCCTACTTGGGGACTTTACCGCAATGATCGGAGATCCTACAGGAAAATCAGAAACCAGAAAAAGACTCTCTAAAGAAGAAGTTCTCAAAAACTCGGAAACCTACCAAAGCCAAGTTTTTAAGGTTTTGGATAAGGAGAAGACCAAGATTGTCTATAATTCCCGCTGGTGTTCCGGGATGAATTTCGAAGACGTTCTGGTACTCACTTCCAAATACAGCGTCGCTCAAATTTTAGAAAGGGATGATTTCAGCAAAAGGTATAAGGGCGGTCAACCCATCTCTCTCATCGAATTCCTATATCCGCTTGTGCAAGGTTACGACTCCGTAGAAATGGAAGCGGATGTGGAACTTGGTGGAACAGACCAAAAATTCAATCTTCTGGTTGGTAGAGAATTACAGAGAGAATATGGAAAAGAGGCACAATGTGTGATCACTCTTCCACTTTTAGTCGGTCTGGACGGGGTCAAAAAAATGTCCAAGTCCCTCGGAAATTACGTAGGGATTACGGAAGAGCCTATCGACATGTTCGGAAAACTCATGTCCATCTCGGACGAACTGATGTGGAATTATTTCGAATTGCTTACGGATCTTCCTATGGAGTCCGTTTCCGAACGTAAAAAAGGGATCGAATCCGGGGGACTTCACCCTAAAGAAGTCAAAACGGAACTTGCAAAATTAATAATGGACCAATTCTCCTCCTCCGATGCAAATTCGGAAGCGATCGAAGAATGGAATAAGGTCCATAATCCGAAGGCAAGAGCCATCCCGGAGAATATTCCGGAAACAAAATTAGGTCCTGAATTTTTCCAAGAATCGGAAACTCCTCAGCTCATCTGGGTCCTCGCCAAACTTGGATTTGTTCCTTCTACCTCCGAGGCGAGAAGGCTCATCAAGTCCGGGGGGATTTATGTCGACGAAGAGAAACTTTCGGATGAAAAATTTACCGTAAGTAAAAACGCAGAATACTTGATTCGCCAAGGCAAAAAAGGAAAATTCATCCGTCTGGTCAGTTGACCGAAATCAGAACATGCTCAGCGAAGAAGAATCCACAGTACTTTCTAAGACGATCAAAGAGATCCAGGACAACGAGGTAGAATCGGAAGTCCTGGAAAAAAAATTTCGTCAGATCCGGATCGGTTCCTCCGTAATCTTTTTCCTGATCTTGAGCATCATCACCGTTTTTGCTTTGGCAAGAAGATTGGATTCTCTCCAAAGCACAGTCCAAAAGCAGAATGAAGTCATCTCTGTTCTTTCAGAAGACATTACGAGTCTAAGATTAGAAGAACAACAAAGAGAAGAGGAAGTTCTTCGTTTTAAGTCCTCCATTTTGGACGATGTTCCCGATGGAGATCTAAGCGAAGAGGTTAATAAAAACTTAAATTCTCTACAAGCGATCATTCCTAAACCGGGAACAGGTAAAAACATAAGCAGAGGAAATCCGAATTTTAAGGAAATATCTCTCACATTCGATCTGGGTACTGGAGAAGATCTGCAAATACTTTATGAATTTATGATGAGGTTCCCGATCAAGGTCACCTTATTCGTTTCCAATGAGAACCCGGCTAAAAAAGGCGGATCTTTATTTTCTAAAACGAACTTAGTCTATCTCAAAAAATTAGCGGCTCTGGATGGAAGGGTGGTTTTTGGAAATCATACTTGGAGCCATTTTAATTTACCCAGAAGTTTGAAAGAATCCTCTCTTAGAAAAAGAGCGCTTCTAAGTTATGTTGCTGACGAGATCCCAGATTTTAATCTTCTTCTGGAAGAATTAACTTCTGTAGAGGATAAATTTAAGACGATTACAGGGCTATCTCTTACCAAGTATTATAGATTACCTTATGGTGCAGTGGACCAAATTATCTTGGATGTATATGCTACCCAAGGGTATGAAAATCATATTTTCTGGAGCAATAATACTGTAGGTTCCTTGGATGTACCGGACTTCGTTTATAAAAAGTACATTACCAAAAAAGATCCCGCGACCGGAAAAACGAAACTAGTACAAAATCCTCATTATAAAACAAAAGAAGAAATGTTGGACTTTTTATATCGTTGGGAAGCCGCAGACAAGAATGGAATGAACGGTGCAATCATTTTGATGCACTTAGGTTCGCCTAGACAATCCGAAAAATTGATCTATATTCTTCCTGATTTTATCCAGGCGATGCTAAACAAAGGTTATAAATTCGTAACCGTTCCGGAAATACTGAATGAAAAGCAGGATTGACCCCGTTTTTCGTTTTGATCTTACTTCTTCTTTTTACCTTTATTATTCGTAGGAACGGGTTCAGGCTCGCTTGAAAACTCCGGGCTTGGGAAATATACAGTCCCTCTATTAGATCTTTTTTTCTTGTCGAAAATTCTGTCTAACCATGCCTGAAATTGTTTCATTTTCGAAGAGAACCAATTTTGGAAATTATATAGATGTAAGTAGAATACAGGCACCATCAAAAGTGTGATGATACTAGCAAATGCGAGTCCCCAACCGAAAGCCAATGCCATTGGAACTAGGAACGGGTCATAACCTCCGATCCCGTAGGCAGTAGGCAAGAGCCCCAATACAGTGGTGACTGTGGTCAAAGTCACAGCTCTTAACCTTAAGTTTCCCGTATCTATTAAGATCTCTTTGATATTTTTATTCGGATTTTCCCTGCGAAGTGTGTTTGCAAAGTCCACAAGCACGATGGAGTCGTTAACCACAACTCCTGCTAGACCTACAATTCCGAGCATTGCTAAGAATCCGAAATATTCTCCATGGCTTACGAATGCTAAAATCACTCCGATAAAGGAGAAGGGGATTGCACTTCCGATCACAAGAGGTTGCATCAAAGACCCGAATTGAGAAGCGATGATAATGTACATGATAAGTAATGCCATCAAGAATAGAAATCCTAAGGAGCCCATGGATTCTTCCGTGTCCTTATTTTCTCCACCGAAACGGACTATATAACCCGGATACTTATCTATGATCTTTTCTTCCTCGGCTATTTTTTTTGCGAAAGAATTTGCTTCGCTTGAGTTTGCCTGTTTTCCACCGGCCAAGTTTGCAGTGACTGTGATAAGTCTTTTTCCATCCAAGTGATTGATATTGGAAACACCTGGAAGTCTTTGCATTGTTACTAGTCTAGATACTGGGATCATTTTGCCGATCGAGTTAGAAACATATACATGATTCAGACTATCCACGGACTTTCTATAAGATTCCGGAAAACGGACTTTTACTTCTACTTCTTCATCCGTTCTTTTGATCTTGGTTGCTACTGTTCCCTGGAATGCAGTATTGATCGCTTGTGCAACTCTGAATACCGAAACTCCGGCGGTAGAAGCAAGTGATTCGCTGACACGAATTCTGACCTCGTCTTTTCCTTCATTGAAGTCATCTGCTATATCAGTGACTCCTCTCACTCTTTCTAATACACCCTTGTATTCCGCTGCAATTTTAAGAAGTGTATCGTAACTATCTCCTCTGATCTCAATCGCCACAGGTTTTCCTACAGGAGGTCCTCCGGATACTTTTTCGTATTCTAAAGCGATTAGTTTTCCTCTAAGAGATTCGAATTCTTCCGGGATAACAGTGGGCTCCGGGACATCGCATGGATTTTTGATCTCTGCCGCTTCTTTTTGGATCTTCTCTTCTTCAATTTTACGAGAAGTTTCATTGAGTAACCAAAGAGTTTTTCTTCTGAGTTTTTGGATGATATCGTCCGTTTTATGGCATTTTTTACGGTTCTCTTCCGCAGTTAAATAAGCCATTACCATTCCGTAATGTTTTCCTCTTTTGGTAAAAGGATCGTTCGGATTTGCCTGGATAATCCCCACACGAGTTGCATAATTTTCCAGATCTTCTCCCGGAACTTTAGCGATCTCCTTTTCGATTACCTCTAAATAACGGTAGGTCTCATTCAAGCTGGCTCCGGTTTTTGCGGTGACCTTAACATAGAATTGGTCCACGGAACCTGGGAATAGTTTAAATTTAGAAAATAGGATTTGGATGATAAAACTAACGATCAGCAGCGCAACGATCCCGATGGTCATCTTCCAAGGATGATTCAATGAGAATCTAAGCGCAGGAACATATTTGGTATTTCTAAATTTGGAAAACCATCCCGATTCTTCCTTAATTTCTCCCGCTTTTACTCCACCTTTATTGATATCGTACAAGTGGTTTGGAAGAATGAAGAATGCTTCCGCAAGAGATGCACAAAGCGCGATAATCACAACAAGTGGGATACTAAATACGAACTTACCGAAAATTCCAGGCATGAATAGAAGAGGTGCAAATGCAGCGATTGTTGTAGTAACAGTTGCTGTTACCGGAGAAACCACTTCCAGGGTTCCCTTTAAAGTTGCCTCATAAGGAGGAAGCCCTTCTTCTATGTATCTATACACATTCTCGCAGATGATGATCGCATCATCCACTAGGATTCCCACGACCAAAACCAAGCCGAACATGGAGATCAGGTTTAAGGTCAGTCCGAACTGGTCCATTATGAAGAATGTAGCACCGAAAGATACAGGGATCCCAAGAGCGGTCATAAGTGCCACTCTCCATCCTAAGAAAAAGAATAGAGAACCTGTGACTAGGATCATACCGAATGCGGCGTTTGAAATTAGAACGTTCAGCCTTCGTCGGATATATTTTGAAAGATCGTTTACGAATGCGTATTGGAATTCGGGAGAACTTTGGCGGAATTTTTCGACAGTGGATTTTACATTATCCACTACCTTGATCGCATCCGCACTCTGTCTTTTGAGAACCGTAAGAGCCACAGTTTTAGTGCCATTCACATTCTCTATATAATCCGCTTCTCTTAAACCTTCGGTGACCCTGGCGACATCCTGGACCTGGATCGCATTCCCGATCTCATTTCCTCTTACATGTACTTTCGAAATTTCAGCAGGGGTATCGAATTCTCCTATAGTCCTAAGAATGATCTCGTTATCTATACCCGTAACATTCCCGCCGGGAACGTTTACGTTACGATTTCTTAATGCACCGATCACATCCTGGCCGGTCAGATAAAATCCGAATAGTTTATTCGGAAGAATATCCACTTGCATTTCGGTCTCTCTCCAACCTCTGCGGGAAACCTTTGCTACTCCGGAAATATCTAAAAGTGCTTGTTCTAGGATCTTTGCTTGGGCGCGTAATTTTTTCTCCGCTTCGACCGATCCATCATCTTCTTTTAATGTGATAGAAACCTCGATTACCGGAGTTCTGGCGGTAGTGATCTCCGTAACGATCGGATCTTCTACTTCTTCCGGAAGATCTTCCACTCGGTCAATCGCGGATTTGATATCATCCACTACCTTTTGGGTGTCTTTCGTGTCCGGATCCAAAGTGATCACTATCCCGGATCTACCTTCGATAGAAGCGGATCTATATTCTTTGATCCCATCCACTTCTTTAATCGCTTTTTCGAGTGGATTAGTGACTAACTTTTCCACCTCTTGGGGAGAAGCCCCCAGATACAAAGTAGAGATAGAAACTATATCGAAGTTGATATTCGGGAAAGCTTCTCTATTCATCTTAACCGCAAGAAAACTTCCGGAAAGAATGATCAGGACTGTGAGTAAATTTACGAAGATACTTTTCGAGAGGAAATATTCGATGATACTTTTCATTGGGGTATTCTGCTTAAAGGGTTAGGGGAGAAGTTTTACTTAGTCCAGGATAGGACCGCTTAATTCCATGGAGTCGTTGAACCCGAACATTTTTGTACTCTTTAATCTATCTACGTACAAAACTCCGTGCAGGTGATCGCATTCATGCTGGTAAACGACAGCGGAATATCCCTCGATTGTCTCGTCGTGGGTGTTTCCTTTTTCATCCATCCATTTCATTTGGATCTTATTGGGTCTTTCTACATACCCCCTCATGCCCGGAACGGAAAGACAACCTTCCCAATTGCCGTCCACTGAATCTGTGATGGGTTTGATCTCAGGATTGATCAGTATTCTTTCCGGAACCCTGGATGGACTATCGTCTTCCGGGTCGGAACCCACTACCACGATCTTCTTCATGATACCTATCTGAGGAGCGGCAAGACCTACGCCGTCAGCATGTCTCATCGTATCGAACATGTCCCGGATCAACTTTTTGAACTCTTTGGTTCCCAGCTCGTCGGGATGAACATCGTCGCTGGTTTTTCTTAGAAGTGGATCGCCGATTTTGAGAATTTTACGTACTGACATTTTTCAGAACCTTGTCCTAGAGCTATCCTTGACCGGTTTTTGCCCACCAGATTTTAAGAATGGTTCTAGGATTTTAGACAGCATTCCAGTGGTCGGTTCTGAAAATCTTGGATTTTGGGCTTCCCATCTGAACACCGAAGTTCCGACGGAAATATTTTGTAATATTTCCGCCTGGGTTTCCAAGGGCCCCACGGTTCTGGGAAGAAGAAGGCCCAAAATACATTTTGCCTTTTGGGAATATAGATCCTCTTTCTCTAGTCCATTCCAAAGTTTTTCCAGACCAAGAGGGTCGAAAAAGAACTTGGAGATTTGGGTCAAATTCCTTAGAAACCAATCCGTTTTTTCTAGAATAGAAGCGGAGTATCCGGATACAGGCAGAGGATTTGGGAAAATCAGAAATGCGGAAAGTATTTTGTCGTTCGGTTGAGTGAGAAGCGGCCAGATCAGTCTAGCGGAAAATCCTTCCACAATTAGAATTTGTTTCTTCTTTCTTTTCTGCAGAAAATCCAGAATATCTTGGTTTGAAAATCCTGAGAATTTTTCAGGAGCTTCCCCGACTGTAAGATAATAATCGGAAGAAAGTTCCGGGCTAAAAGATCGGTCGAAAGAATGTAAGGGGTCCCGGAGCCAAAGCACCTCGTCTTTTTTGGGATTTCCCCGGCTGGTAAAAGTCCAATGATTCTCTCGCATTAGTCTTGACAGTGATTAGGAAAGGAAACTATCTATTATGTTCGGCTAAAGAGTTGGAGACGAGGGGAATCGAACCCCCGACCTTTTGAATGCCATTCAAATGCTCTCCCAACTGAGCTACATCCCCTTCGATTCCAATATGGTCTCCTTGGGCATGCTGTCAATATATATTATTAGGAGCAATCGGATGAGCGATTCCGTCGAGGAACTACAGAAAAAAATAAAAATCCAAAACGATATCATCAAAGGTTATGAAAAAGTTTTGAGATTGAATGAGCAGGAATTGGAGAATGCGGATGAGATCATTCGTATGTATGAGACAATCATCCAATACTCAGGACAAGAATTAAAAGATGTTAAAGAAGCTTTTGATGCGACATCAGTAGTGACTAACTTATCCAGAGACGAATTAATTTCAGCAATGAACCGCATCAAAGAACTTGAACTCGCTAACAGAAAACTGAGGGAAGAATCCCTTAAATTCCAATCCTAATTTCCGACCTTGACCCAGATAAAAAAACAGGAGACCCTACTCAGAAGTCGAAGTGACGGTTCCTTCTTTCTAGAAGAAGGTTTAGGGGTCTCCTCTATCTTTGATAGTTTTTTGAGAGAGGCAATTGCACTCACTCATGCGGATTTAGGCGGTATATTTTCCACAACAGAATCTGCAAACATACGACAGATATCCGGTCGTAACGAAAAAGAACTGATCGAAGCCGCACACTGGGCGTTCTCTCAATCCGGAAAAGATCTACTTTTAGAAAGGGGTAAAACTCCTCCTTGGTCAAAATCACCCAGCAGTTATCCGCTTTTAGTGGTCCGATTAAAAGTAGATGATCTGGATTCCAGTCTAAAAGCAAATCGTGCAAGTTATGCGGTTTTAGTTTTACAGGGAAAAACGACTGCGGATCGTTTTTCTAAAACCGATTTCGAACTTCTCCGTACAACCTGCAAAACAGTAGGAAGATTATTAAAAGAATCTCATGTATCCGGAGATGCTTCCTTAGTCACTCTTTCCTTGCTCGCCACCACTCAGTTGGTATTAGAGGCTGCTCAGGCAAAAAGGCAATCGGAACGTTTCGACTTCTTACTTACGGAAGTGATCCGAGTCTCCGGTTTGATCAATTCTTCTCTAGACCTTTCTCAATTATTAGAAGCGATCATGCTTTCTTCTAAAACAGTATTTAGAACGGAAGCGTGTAGCGTTCTTCTTTTGGATGAATCCAAAGAATATCTCTATTTCCATACTGTTCTTGGAGAAAAAAGTGAAGCAGTTACTAAGATGCAGGTTCCCGTTGGAAAAGGTGTTGCAGGCCTTGTCGTTAGAGAACGTAAACCTATGATCATCAACGATGCCCAGAATGATGATCGGGTGTACAAGGAAGTGGATAAGGCTTCTCAATTCACTACTCGAAATATCATGGCGGCGCCTCTAGTTGCAAACGACGAGGTAATCGGTGTAATCGAAGCGATCAACACGGTAGACAGGGAAAAGTTTACCGGAGAAGATCTAGAACTTTTTTTAAGCTTTTCCGGGACTTCCGCATTAGCCATCCAAAAAACCGGGCTTCTCCAGAACTTAGAGAATGCAAACAAAGATCTTCGTAAAAAAGTCTCGGAATTAGAGTCCTTATTTGACTTATCCCAAGCGGTTAGTCTTTCTACGAATCGATTGGGTCTGGTCCGAAAGTCTATCAGACTTATCATCCGAGAGTTGGATGCTAGCGTTGCCGGTATCTTCTTATACAGTCTTTCTAAAGAGAATTATATCAACTGCGCTTATTATGATGGTAAAGCGGAGAAGATAGACAGGGTTATAGAAGAAGAAATTGCAGGGACCCAAGTTTTAGCTAGTATAAAAGAAGGTCTTCCCGTCTTAAAAAGAGATATTTTAGACCAACCATTCCGTCATGAGTTGGACAGAAGATATTTAAAAGGTTCTTATATTATTGTTCCATTATTCTTATCCAGTGGAGAACCTTACGGGGCCTTGACTGTTGCCGATAGAAAGGATAAACTTTCTTATCAGGATTCGGACTTCCGATTATTGCAGACAATGGCTTCCCAGTTTACGAAGGGATTCGAGGCTTTCCGTTTGAGAAACGAGATGTTGGAGAAAAAAGCGATCCAACAGGAGATGGAAATTACCCGGAAGATCCAACAGAATATTCTTCCTTCCGAAAAAGTATTTCATTCCAATTTCGATCTGGGGATACTTTCCGTTCCGGCCAAGGATGTATCCGGAGATTTTTATGATTATTACCAGTACAGCGACGGTCAGTATTCTTTTTTGATCGCGGATGTTTCCGGAAAAAGTCTGCCTGCGGCACTTTTTATGGCGATGAGCTCTTCTATCATCCGAACACTTGCCAGAAATCATGATCTAAGTCCTGAGGAAATTTTAAGACAAGGAAATGAGCTGATCTTCGAAGATTCTCATTTCGGAATGTTCGTCACCGCATTCTTCATTCATTATAATCCTTCCTTGTTTACGATTGAATATGCATCCGCAGGTCACAATGATCAGGTCTGGATCAAAGAAGACGGTTCTTACGAATTATTAAAAGGCCAGGGACCTCCGCTTGGAGTGATACCAACTGCAAAATACAAGGGTGGAAATTTTACGGTCAAGCCGGGAGATATTTTTGTTCTCTATACGGACGGAGCGGTAGAAGAAAAAGACGCACAAGGAAATGAATTCGGTCTGGAAAGAATGATAGAAGAGATCAAATCCAGAAGACATCTTCCCGCCCAAAAAATTGTGGAAGAATTGTACGCCACCATTCGTTCCTTCTCCTCCGGAAAAGAACCTTTCGATGATTTCACCGTACTTCTTCTAAAGTACAATAACGATTTCCAATTTTTCAGGACTTTCGACGCGAATACGGGTCAAATCCCGATCTTCCGGGAATTTATATATGATGCGATCAAGGTCAGAAACCTGCCTGATTTCTTAAGAGACGATATTCTTTTGGCGGGAGACGAGGCGGCTACAAATATTGTAATGCACGGATACAAAGATACTCTGCTCAGAAATCCGAAATTCGATTGTAAAATTCGGTTCACTGAAGATTCTATCACGATCGTGCTGACTGATTCCGGAAAAGGATTCGACAGAACGAATGTCAAAGACCCGTCCATTGAGGAAAACCTCTCCGGAAAAAGAAAAGGCGGATTCGGTGTGTATCTGATAGAGACATTGATGGACGTGGTGGATTATAAAATGGAAGAGGGAAGAAACATACTCACCCTCCAGAAATTTTTCCGCTGAACTATGAGGGCAAAATGGAACTGACGGTAGAAATAAAAGGGAACTCTAGAGTAATCCATCTGATTGGGAATATGGATGTTCATAATACCCATAGGATCGAACAGGCGTTCATGGATCATATCCGCAAAGCCACAGAGCCCAATATCGTCTTAGATATGTCCAACGTGGAGTTCGTTTCTTCCGCAGGCTTGAGAGTCATTGTTGGTTCCTTAAGAGTTTGTAAGGAAAGAGAGATCCAACTCAAACTTGCAGCTTTAAGACCGGCAGTTCGTAAGGTTTTCGAGATTATAGATATGGATTCCCTTTTTAAGATCTATGATACTGTAGATTCTAGCCTCCAATAATTCCTTTTACCGAACCACGGTTTTTGGCTTTCCTCCCTGGCCTTTCTCTAAAAACTGTGTACCGTATGTCGGAACAAGCGTACTCTATAAATAATCCGTTTCAATCTTCTGATCCATCGGAATCCCAACCCGTTTCCAGTATTTACGACGATGCCAATGCAATGGGCAAAGAGTTATTGGAGAAACCTCTGCAAGGAGGTGGAACGGACAGGATCCTAGTACAACATTCTAAAGGAAGAATGACTGTTTGGGAAAGGATCAAAGTCCTTACCAATTCAGAGCCTAATATTCTCTACCAAAACTGGGGAAAAAATTTAGATGGGGCTTCCTTAATCACAGGTATTTTAAATATTAACGGAAGGGACGTAGCGATCTATGGACATGACTTCACTCTCAGAGCGGGGTCCATGGATGCTACTAACGGAAACAAACTCGCAAGACTTATCTATATGGCGGGGGAACATGGTATTCCTCTGATCGGGATGAACGACTCTGCAGGTGCATATGTTCCTGCAGGAGTTGGTGGTCTGGACGGATATTCCGAAGCATTCACCGCTCTCAGAAAAATCAGCGGTGTTGTCCCAAGCTTAATGTTAATGTTCGGATTTAACGCTGGAGGAGGAGCTTATCTTCCAAGACAGGGTTCCTTCATGATCCAACCGGAGAATACATTCTTCGGATTGACAGGTCCCGGAGTTGTTAAATCGGTTTTGGGTGAGGACATCAGCGCTGACGATCTCGGGGGACCGAAAGTCCACGGACAAAGCGGGGTAGTTGATTTAGTTACTAACGACGAGTTAGGAGCTTTAAGAACTGCACTCAGACTTCTATCTTATCTTCCTGATAATAGTTCCAGTGCTGCACCTTTCCATCCTACTTCTGATCCTACGGACAGATTCATCTACGAAGAAGAGATCTTATTCAAGAAAACATTCAATTCTCCTACAGGGATGAATACTCCATTCGATATCACTTTATATATCCAAAATATTTGTGACCATGGACAATACTTCGAGATCCAACCCCAAAGATCCAGAAATCTGGTTACCGCATTCGGTAGATTGGGCGGACATGTGGTAGGATTTGTTGCGAATAACTCTGCAGTTTCTTCCGGTCAGATCGATATCGGCGCCGCAAGAAAAGGTACGAGATTTATTCGTTTCTGTAACGTATATAATATTCCTTTAGTATTCTTAGAAGATACTACCGGTTTCTTACCAGGAAAAGAGCAGGAACAAAACGGTATCGTTTTAGAAGGACGAAAACTTCTGGATTCGATCATAGATATCCGCACTCCAAGATTGACCCTTATCATTAGAAACGCATTCGGTGGAGCTTACGCAAGTTTCAACTCTTACCATACAGGTGCGGACATGGTATTTGCACTTCCAACCGCAAGGATTGCGGTAATGGGACCTGCAGGTAAGGACTACGTCTACAAGGACGAGATCACTGCTATCCAAAAAGAATATAAGGAAAATCTGAAGAATGGCGCGTCTGAAAAGGATGCTGCTGCGACCAGGGATAAAAAACTACAAGTACTCTCTCAGAAATATGAGAAAGAACTAATGAACCCTAAGGAAGCATTGTCTTTAGGTTCCGTTTCCAGGATCGTTCTTCCTGGAACTACCAGAAACATCCTATTCAAAAATTTAGATTATTTAATCCGACACTACAAACCTGGACCAATGTCCGGACCTCAAAGGGAATTCGAGTAAACTCAGATGATCGACTACCAAAATCGGCGCATTACATTTCGCGAATCTACTTCTCCTTGGATCCATTCTTTCTCCTTAGAGACGATCAAATGTTTGATCGTTTGCCGAGGACCGGTTCGAAAAGAGGCAATGGAAATTTTCGACCAGATCGGGATCAGAGAATACGGTATCTTACTTTCAGAAAAAGATTCAGTCGTTTATCCGATGGCACTCGCTCCTGAACTTAGAGATTTTAGATTTCCTTCTAATATCCACAGAGTTCCCGATTATATGGGAGCCGGCGCAGAAGAAAAAGCAGCAAGGATCAAACAGATCATCCAAATCGCAAAAGATAACGGATATACTCATATCTTTGCCGGTTACGGATTTATGGCGGAAGATTCCGAGTTCATCGAGGCAATCGAAGAGAGCGGAATTACTTTCATGGGACCTTCTTCTCATGTGGCTCACCAAGCCGGTTCTAAAGACGAGGCAAAAAAGTTAGCACGTAAACTGAATGTTTCCGTAACTCCCGGTGTGGATACTATCTCTGCGACTTGCCTTCTCAAAAAAGCAAAAGACGAAAAAGCGTTAGTTGCTCTTGCGAAGGAAAAAGGACTGAATTATACTTATAATTCTTCCATCTCTTTGGAAGAAAATGCGGAAAGCTTATTATACGCCGGTTACGAGAAGATCGTAGAATTAGTAACTATTCCCGAATTACAGGCTCAGGCGGAAATTGAAACCGCGGAGATCTGGAAAAAATACCCAAGCAACCGTATCCGTTTCAAATACGTGGGCGGTGGCGGTGGAAAAGGCCAAAGGGTAGTTTCCAAACCGGAAGAAGTAAAAACAGCAGTACAAGAAATATTATCAGAATCTAAAGTAACCGCCCCGGGTTCCAACAGGAACTTTTTGATAGAATTGAATATCGAAAAGACCAGACACAACGAGATCCAGTTGATCGGTAACGGAGAATGGTGTTTGGCTTTAGGCGGAAGGGACTGTTCCGTGCAGATGCACGAGCAAAAACTTCTGGAGATCTCTCTCACTCAGGAACTTCTGCAAAACGAGATCGCAGTCCTTGAAAAAACATCTCCTAAAAAAGCGGAGATCATGAAGGCAGATCTTCAAGTCCTCAAAGAAATGGAAGAACAATCCGAAAGATTCGGACAAGCAGTCGCTTTAAATAGTGTTTCCACTTTCGAGTTGATTGTAGAAGGGACCAACCACTTCTTCATGGAGATGAACACCAGGATCCAGGTGGAGCATAGAGTTACGGAGATGGTATACTCTTTGAAGTTCATCAATCCTGAAAATAAATCCGAATTCTTTATCGTAGACAGCTTGATCGAGGCAATGGCGCTTCTTGCACTTCACGGAAAAAGACTGCCTAAGCCTGAACGTGTAGTCAGAAATATTTCCGGCGCAGAAGTTCGTATCAATGCTACCAATAAGGCAATCCAACCTCATGCAGGCGGGGTCATTTTAAATTGGTCCAAACCTCTACCGGAAGAGATCAGAGACGACCAAGGTATTTCCGTTAGAAATCCTGATACAGGTCTATTCGTACATTATAAAGTAGCTGGTGCTTACGATTCCAACATCGCACTTTTGATCACTTATGGAACCAGTAGAGAAGATAACCTTCGTAAACTTGGAAATATTCTCAGAAAGACCGAGCTTAGAGGCCAGGATCTACAGACGAACCTGCTTGTTCATTACGGTCTGATCCATTGGATTTTAGGAAAAGATCCTTTATTCAAACCTTCTACGGCGTTTATGATCTCTTATCTTGCAGCAGTAGGCGCTCTGGAAAGCCTAGGCAAGGATATTGATCTGGAAGTTGCTTGGACAAAAGTTCTTTCGAATGCTCCTGCAGAAGGAAAAAAGGTACTCTCCCGCAAACTAACTTTGATCACAAGACCTCTCGGTGAATTATTAGCCGATGCTCACGTTTTAGCGGGCTTCTTAGGTTATCATGAAAATGTTTCCTGGAAGATCGAAAAAGACCAGGTGGTTTGGGTCCGAAACCCGATCCATATTCTTTCCGATCTTTATTATTATCTGCATATGGAAGGAGAATTACACCAATCTCCATCCGAGCAGATTTGGGATCATGACCAACAAGTTTTACAATCTGCATTAGCATTTTATAAAGAACTGGAAAAACTTACCGGTAAAAAAGCGGATTCAGCCGATTGGGATTCCGTATTTGCAGGTAAAGCTCCTGCAGGTGTGGATGCTGGTGTTTGGGCAAATGCAATCTCTTCTCATAAAGGATTCCAAATCGGATTAGAATTGCTTAAAATCATTCCGAACCTCGGGAACAAATCCGGTTTCTATAAACTGGGAGTAGATGAGAACTTAGAACCGGTAATCCCTGAAGAATTTAAGAAGGCGGACACAAGAGACGCATTCATTAAATTTTTGGCACCGGCTCCTAAGGCGAGCTCCGACGAGATCGTTTCTCCTATGGGTGGAATGTTCTACTCTAAGGAAGCTCCAGATCTTCCTCCGATGGTGCAAGAAGGGGAGCATTTTAAAGCGGGCCAACCTTTATTCATTGTAGAAGTAATGAAGATGTTCAATAAGATCACTGCTCCATTCTCCGGAACCATTAAGAATGTGGTTCTGCAAGACAGTGATGGAAAGATCATCCAAAAAGGCCAGACAATCTTCAAGATCGTTCCGGACGAAGTAGTTAAGATCGAAACTCCGGAAGAGATCCAAGATAGAAAGAATAAGGTTACTTTTTCACTTCTATAAGTTTATCACTTCTAAGATTTTCGTCGGTGACTAACCGGCGAGAATCTCGGAGGGAACATCTCCTAAGGAAAGTATTTTTTCCGCAGCTCCTCTCTCTATCGCTTCTTTAGGCATACCAAAAACAACGGAACTTGCCTCGTCTTGAGCGATTGTTCTTCCACCTGCTTGCCTGATCTCTAAAAGCCCTGCGGCTCCATCGGATCCCATACCTGTGAGTAAAAATGCTTTCGCATTACGTCCTACATGTTTTGCTACGGAATGAAATAATACATCCACGGAAGGTCTATGACGATTTACGAGTGGCCCGTCAGTAATCCTAACTATAAATTGAGCACCACTTCCGACCACTTCCATATGTTTATTCCCCGGGGCGATGAGCGCCATCCCTTCCTGGATCCTATCCCCGTCTTTTGCTTCTCTTACGGTGATCTTACATATCTTATCTAAACGATTCGCAAATGCTTCCGTAAATTTTTCAGGCATATGTTGCACGATGACTATCCCGGGACTATTTGCAGGTAGAGAAGTGAGAATGTCCTCTAGTGCGATCGTTCCACCGGTAGAAGTCCCAATCGCTACGATCCTATCGGTAGTTGCAATTTTTGTAAAATCCAGTCCGTTCGTTTTGGTAGAAGTAGCCGGAATTTGATGTTTGAGCTTGGAAATGGATGCGGAACGAATACATTCTCCCAGATAAACCGCAGAATCTTCTAAAAAATCTTTTAAGCCGATCTTCGGTTTGGTTACAATCCCTACCGCACCTTCTTTTAGCGCAACCCAAGCTGTTTCCGAAGATTCTTCCGCAAGAGAAGAACAGATCAATACAGGGGTAGGGTGAGTGTGCATGATCTTTTTTAAAAAGCTGATTCCGTCCATTCTAGGCATTTCAATATCCAGAACGATCACATCCGGCCATCTCTCGGACTTACCTAATTTTTCCAGAGCAAATATAGGATCGGGAGAAGATCCGATCACTTTTATATCCGAATTCATTTCCAAAACTTGTTTGAGTACGGATCGGACCACTGCGGAATCATCTATAATATATACGTATATCATATTATACTAATTTTTAGGATTTTCCATATATACTTCTCCGTCCCAAAGTGAGAAATATATTTTTCGGTGGGATTTTCCTCCGGTATTGGAAGCGGTTAGATCTATATTCGCTTTACGGACCAGATCCAGGACGGACTCCACATTTTTTTCGCCTATTTCTACGATCTTTTTTACTTCTTCCAGTTTATCCTCTTCCGGAGAGAACATAGAAGCTCCTCCAAAAATTTTACATACGAATCTGCCCGGTCTTTCTCCCAATTTTTGGAATTGTTTTAGGAAAGATTCCAGGGCGTCGTCCGCATATTTTGGATGAGGTTCCGGAACATGAGAAGGCCTTTTAGGAAGCATGATATGAGCCATTCCTCCCACCTTTGAATAAGGATGCCAAAAACATAATGCAACACAGGACCCTAAAAGTGTGCGGATCCTAGTTCCATTCTCTCCCCAGTAAAAACCTCCGGGCTGCAGAAAAATATCCCGAACTATTTCAGGTTCCATATTTAACCTGCGGAGACTACGTTAGCCGCTTCTTCTTTTGTTTCCTCTAATGCGGTCAATTCTTCTACGGTTAATAAGCGGAGAAGGTTAAGCAAAAGAATGAATCCGCTTGTTTGCCTTGCCATACCCGCTAAAAAATCCACACGTATCCTGGAACCGAATGTAGGAGGTGGTTCAATTTCAGAAGAAGGTATACTCAATACTTCGTATACAGCTTCCACGATGAGACCTATATCCATCCTGGCGCCATTCACAGATTCAGGAACTTCTACGATTACGATACAGGTCCTTTTATCAGGAGAATGTTTCTTTCTGAAAAACTTATCGCATACATCCAAAACCGGGACCACATTTCCTCTTAGATTGATTACCCCGGGAATAAAAGAGGGCATCATAGGAACCGTGGTCACATGAGTGTATTCTAGGATCTCTTTTACGTTCAGAAGTCCAATTCCGAAAGTTTCCTCTCCGATCTTAAAGGTCAAATACTGGTTGTCTTCGAAAGTGCTCACTGTCAAACCTCAGTATTTTTCGAACTTAGGTTTATCAGGAACACTTACAGTCCTCACTGCCGCCAAACTTTTGGATCCATTGCCTGAATTTTCTCTTCCCTGAGATTCCTTACTCAATCGGAAGAATAATACGGATTCTCTTAAGGATTCAGCCTGGCTATTCATCTCTTCAGCAATCGCAGCTAATTCTTCCGAAGCGGAAGCATTCTGTTGAGAGACCTGATCCAACTGTCCCATTGCCTTATTGATCTCGACTACTCCTGAAGCTTGTTCTTCACTGGAAGCAGTGATCTCTTGTACCAAATCTGCAGTTTTTCTAATATTCGGAACGATCTCGCTGATGAGTTTTCCAGCTTTTTCTGCGATTGCCACAGAAGATACTGCAAGGCTTGAGATCTCATTTGCGGACTTTTGGCTTCTTTCCGCAAGTTTTCTGACTTCGGAAGCTACTACTGCAAATCCTCTTCCATGTTCTCCTGCTCTCGCCGCTTCAATGGCTGCGTTCAAGGCGAGTAGGTTGGTCTGGTAAGCAATGTCCTCGATGATGGAGATCTTTTCTGCGATCTGTTTCATTGCAGTCACTGTCTCGGTTACAGATTTACCTCCATCTTCCGCATCTTTTGAAGATTGGCTCGCTATCTGTTCAGTCTGTTTGGAATTGCTTGCGTTTTGATCAATAGAGGCTGTCATTTCTTCCAAAGAAGAAGTAGTCTGTTCCACGGAAGCCGCCTGCTCGGAAGCACCCTGGCTAAGTGAATTTGCAGTAGAGGAAACTTCTCCCGCAGAGCCGACTAAACTTCCCGCTTTCATGACTATATCGCCCATGATCTCGTTCAGTTTGTCGACTGTGGTATTTCCGTATTCTTTCAGTTTACCGAATGTTCCGAAATATTCGTTCTCTATTTTAGAAGTCAGATCTCCATTAGCCAATCTTTCTAGAGCATCCACCACTTCGGTCAGTCCGGTCTCGCTGACTTGTAAGAATGAATTGATACCTTCTCCTAAACTTCTAAAGAAACCGTCTTTTCCTTCTAACTTGACTCTCGTTTTGAAATCACCTTTTGCTGCGGCGCCTACTATCTCTTCGATCTCTTTTTGGACCGCTAATTCTGCAGTAATATCGGACCATTCTACCACCGCTCCTAATCTTTGTCCTTCAGAGCTTAAGATAGGATTTGCGATCAGGTTGAAAGACCTTCCTCCAATAGTGATCGAAGATTCATAGGTGCTATTCAAATTCGCCAATAAGTTTCTTTGATGTGCTGGGTTTTTATGGAAAGTATCAATGTTAGTTCCAAGCAAACTTTGCAAATTGAAAGAGGCTAATTGTTTTCTAATGTCTCCTTCGCCGTTTTGGAACATCTTGTATACTGCCTTATTCATATACTTGATGTTGAAATCATTATCAGCGATCATCACGTTGGTGGAAGCATTGTCTAATGCCACTTTAATACGAGTTAACTCGTCATTTTCCTGTTTGCGGGCTTCCGCAACTTTTTTCTGCTCGGTCACGTCGGACCATTCCACCACAGCGCCCAATCTATCTCCGTTGTCGGTGAGAATTGGATTGGCAATCAGATCGAATGTTCTTCCTCCGATTTCTATACTGGATTTGAATGTATTAGTAAAGGAACCGAGTATTCCTCTTTGGTGAGCCGGGTTTTTGTGATAAGAATCTATATTTGATCCAAGCAATTTGTTCAAATGAAAATTGGTGAGTTGTTTTCTAATATCAGTCTCACCTATCTCGAACATCTTCACGATCGCTTTGTTCATATATTTGATATTCAGATGAGTATCAGCGATCATAATGTTTGTGCTGGTATTATCCAAGGCGACTTTGATACGAGTAAGCTCCTCATTTTCCTGGCGTCGGACTTCCAACATTTTCTTTTGCTCGGTAACATCCGCCCATTCCACTACGGCTCCCAATCTGTCACCGGACTCCGTCAAAATTGGATTGGCAATCAGATCGAAACTTCTACCGCCAATATCAATATTCGAACGGAACGTTTGGTTCAGATCCTTTAAGATATTTCTCTGGTGAGCCGGGTTTTTATGATAGCTATCTATATTCGACCCCATCAAAGATTCCACCCTGAATTGGCTGAGTTGTTTTTTGATATCCTCTTCCGCATTCCCGAACATCTTACGAATGGATTTGTTCATGTAGGTGACCTTTAAATTTTGGTCGGCCATCATGATATTCGTAGTCACATTGTCCAAAGCAGTCTTGATCCGAATGAATTCTTCGGAATCGTAGTTGACGGCAGTAACTATACTTCCGGAAGAGAAAGGTTTTAGGTAAATCACCAATGCAGGCAAGAGAAGAGTGCCAAATATAGCAAACAAGAAATGATAATATGCCGGACCTTCTTTCTGGACAGGAATAGAAAGTGAGGATTTGGATTTTTCCCAGTTAGATTTCAATTTTTCTAATTTAGGTACTGAATTTTCAGAGATCTGATTTAGAAAATTCTCTCTAGTATCTTTTGCCTGGATCCCCAAAATCCCTTTTGCAGCCAGGATACTTTCTTGGAGAGAATCCAAATCATTCTGGAATTGTTGCGGGTCATCAGTGTCCTTTGAAGCTGAAAAAAATACTTTTAGATCGGATGAGATCTTGTTTTGGATCATTTTTAGATCTTCTAATTTAGAAGATAGGGAATCCTTACTTTGACCGGGAAGAAATAAAGAATATAGACCGGATTCATAATCCTTTAGTTCCGAATGTATCGTTTCGGAAGAGACTGAAATTTTATCCGTAGATCCGGTCTCGAATCCATGATCATACAGATAACTCCAACCGGCTGATCCGAATGTCAGGACTATTCCTAACAATAATGACCAAACAATTACGCTTAATTTTAATTTACCCTGTCCCATACGATTTACCTATACTATAAATTAATTATTCCTTTATTATTTAAGTTCATTCAACGAGCGAATGTCCTGTCTCTCAAATTAGTTCTTTGGATCTTTAATAGGGAATGAAGACCAGGTACGTCCAGGATGAACGCGATCTTCCCTGTGCCTAAAACGGAGGTCCCGCTGATACATTGTATCCCTTTGAAAATTTCATTCAAAGGTTTGATTACCGATTGTATTTCACCTAGTAGATCGTTGACTAGGATCCCGAAATTCCTACCGTCATGTTCTAAAACAAGAACGTTCTTTCTTCCTTCGTCGGGATCAGGCAGACCTAAAAATCTTCCTAAGTGTAGAATAGGAAGAACTTCTCCTCTTAAATTGATAGAGCCTGCAATTTCTTCCGGCAGAAGTTGGAGTTCAGATTCCATTGTCTCTCTTACCCAATCCATTGGTACAACGAAGTAAGAATCACAAGATCTAACTAAAAATCCATCTATGATCGCGAGTGTAAGAGGAAGTCGAATCGAAAATACGGAACCTTTTCCGAATTCGGATTGTACATTCACTGATCCTCTTAAGGATTCTATATTACGAAGTACTACATCCATTCCTACACCTCTACCTGAAAGGCTCGTAACGGATTCCGCAGTGGAAAATCCAGGCTGGAAAATAAGATTAAAAATTTCTTGTTCGTTTAATACTTGGGCAGGATCTATCAGTCCTTTTTCAATCGCCTTTTGCCTGATCTTTTCATGATTGATCCCTTTTCCATCGTCCGAGATCTCTATCGAAATACTTCCTGTGGAATGAGAGGCCTGGATCTTCAATTTCCCTCTTTGTGATTTTCCAAGATTTGCTCTTTCTTGGCTGGGTTCTATTCCATGATCTAAAGCATTTCTTAATATATGAACGATCGGATCGTTTATTTTTTCGATCACCGAGCGGTCTAATTCCGTTTCTCCGCCTAAAATTTCAAAGTCCACTTCCTTTCCGAGTTCCAAGGAAATATCTCTTACGGTTCTTCTATATTTTTCGAAAAGTTCTCCTATAGGGACCATTCTAAGCGCCATTGCAGTCTCTCGTATCTCTCCTACGAGTCTGGAGAGTATTTCCGCAGACTCGTTTAAGTCCGAGTCTTCCTTGTCCGCAAGTAAACGACCCAGGCTTGCTTCCGATATAATCAACTCTCCGACAAGATTCACTAATTGATCTACTTTTGCGGAGTCTATACGTATTAGTTTAGGGACGATCTGAGTGATTTGTGATTTTTCAACTTCAGACTTTTTGGAAGATGATTGTTCTTTAGAAGTTTCCGTAGACTGAGTAGAAATCGGCGCCTGAAAACGTAAGCCCTGTAATTCTAACGCCTTGAAATATTCTTTTTTTTCGCAGGGAACCTCGTTTGCGATCGTATGAAATATTTCTTCGGAAGAATTTGGAGGAACAACTCTTAAAAAGGAAGAATCCTTTACGAAAGAAAAAACGGATTCCAGGTCCTTCTTCTCCGAAGAAGTTTTAAGCTGGACCTCGTATCCTAAATAACAATTTTCAGAATCCCAATGATCCCAATCCGGTAGTTTTGTTTTATAAACATATAAATATTGGATCTCTCCGATATTCCTAAGATATTTTAAGAAAGAGAATGGATCCATTCCATCCTTAAATATATTTTCTCCAGGGAAGAATGTGATCTGCCAGTCGGAATTAACTGTTCCTTGTTTTTCAATCCGAGCCGGGGAGGAATCACTTGCAGGATTTTTAATTTCCTTTTTCTCGGAAGTTTTTCCGGTAAATTGCCGGGCTTCCTTTATGATCTTCATCTGTTCAGCTTCTAATTCGCTGTTTAAATTTTTCCCAGGAACCGGATCTTCCACAATTCGTTTTAAATGATCTATCGCTCTTAATAAGAAGTCTATTTTCGCCGGATCTAATTCCGTTTTTCCCGATCTGGCAAGGTCGAGTAGGGTTTCCAGCTCATGTGAACATTCTTCTATGGATTCGTATCCGAACATTCCTGCTGTTCCCTTTACAGTATGAACGGAACGGAACATGGAATGAATAGCTTCCTCGTCAAATTCTCCTTTTTCCATACGAAGAAGATACAGCTCGGCTCCGGATAATAATTCCAGGGATTCCTGTATAAATGCTTCTTTGATCTCTGAAAGATCCATTATACCTTCTCCAATCCGTACGCAAACTTAAAGGAAGAAGAATCCTTTTTAGAGATCCGGATACGATCTTGAAAGAATCCGATCAGACCGTACAGATCATAAAATTCTAGTAAACAATTCGGGTGATTTAAGATCGCAAGGTCCCAGGATCTATATAAGGAATCTTTTTTGAGTAAAATTAAGGATTGAACAAAACTGGAATCCACCTTTTCTAAGGCGGATGTATCTATCTCTATCCGGATAGGACTTTTATCCAAAAGTAACTGCAGCTTGGACTTCCAATCTGCCGCATAATAAATAGAAGCCTCTCCGGAAAGATCCAAATGAAAGATCGGTCTGGAATTCTTTTGGCCGAGTTCAGATACTTTAATTTCCAAAGACATAAAATTATACGAGTAAAACCTGGATCGTTTTTAAAAGTTCTTCCGGAGAAAACGGTTTAGTAAGCCAAGCTTTAGCTCCTGCTTTTAAACCTTCATTTTTGAGTTCATCTTGGGATTCAGTCGTAAGCATAATGATAGGAACGAATTTATGATTCGAATCTTCTTTGATAGCCTTAACGAAAGATATGCCGTTCATATTGGGCATATTCATATCGCTCACCACCAGATCCACTTTGCCTTCTTTCAACTTTTCCAAACCTTGTAGTCCGTCTTCCGCTTCAATTACGGAAAAAGACGCCTGGGAAAGATGGAGGGTGAGTATCTTCCTAAATACGGCTGAATCATCCACGATTAAGATTTTTTTCATATTCTCCTTCTTGTCATTCTCACTGAATGGGTAATAATAGTTCGCTCATCACACAAAGGCGGACCTGTTCCCCCGTGTGGTCTTTTGCATTATGAATAAAGAATAGACCGTTGTGTTTTCTGAGTATCTGATCCACTGCGGTGAGCCCTAGACCTAAACCGAATTTTTCTAAGTGAGATACACTTTCTACAGGAGGATGAATACGAAAGAACGGTTGTAACACGAGGCTTTCATGTTTTTCGTCCACACCTCCGTAAGGCCTTTCATCTACGATATTTTTCACTACAACGCAGAAATAACCTTGGTTGATGCTTGTGAATACTTCTAAAGAAGTTTTGGAGGCGCAGTACTTATATGCGTTTAAGATCACTTCTTCCAATGCGAGAAGGAACAGATCCACCTCTATATCCAGCTCCACTTCTTTTTTCAAAACGGGCAGCGCAAGTCTAAGTCCTTTCTTTTCCAGATAAGGCAGAATGAATTCACTGGAATGTTTGATCTTTTCCACAAGTTCTGACGCCTTGATCTTTTTCTTTTCCAGATTCCGATTGATGATCTCTAATAGCTGGGTAAGTCCCTTGAGTAAGTTTTTAGTGATTTCCTGATTTTCTATCACCAGGTTCATCATACTTTTATTAATTAGATAATTATCCCCATCCTCTTTCATTTCCGTCTTGATCATGTCCAAAAGACTGATGATCGCGCCTATCCCTGATCCCTGAGACAGGGAAGTCTGCAAAGAATGTATGGAGGATTTTTCCCAGGATTCGTCTCCCGCCTTTCTTCTGGTTTCCTTATAGGTCAGCCATTCCAACTGATTTCTAAGTTTAAGACTTTCCGCTTCTAAGATCGCTGCCTCGCTTGCTTTTAAGAAACGATAATCCACTGCTTTGTTTAGTGCCTTATGGAATTGGTCCGGAAGGATTGGTTTGATAATATAATCGAATACACCTAACTTCATCACCTCGATCACAGTATCCGTGGAATCTAATGCAGTTTGAACGAGTATGGTCGCGTCCGGTTGGAATTCCTTCAATCTCTGGATGAAAGTAGGGCCGTCCATCACAGGCATCATAAGATCCACTATATAAAAGGAATATTTATTCGACTTTGCCATCTCCAACGCTTCCTCTCCATTGGAAGCGGACTGGTATTGTATCCCGAACTCATCGCAAAGAGCTTCGAGCATTAGAGTATTTTCCAACTTGTCCTCTACTAGAAGTATTGGATCTCGGACTACACTCTTTCTCTCTTGTTTATTTTTGATTACGGAACTTATAGAGTTAGTCATGGATTTGGTCCGCCAATTCTTCTAATACTAGTTTTAATTCGTCCAAGGAGATAGGCTGGGAAAGAACGAAGTCAAAATTCTCCTTAGAATATTTCTTTTCGAAATCTTGGGTTTCTTCCGGAAGAATAAATACTGTTTTCCAAATTTCCGATATTCTATCTTTTAAGATAGAATTAGAATCCTGGAATAGGACGATCTTCTTATCCTTTCGAAATTCCTTTAATAAAGGCTGATTTTGTTTTTTAAAAAAGTGAGTGAGTAGTTCCGCATTTTTCTGGTTGGATAATTCCAATTGGATAAAACAGAAATTTTTTAATTTATCCGGATAAGCTCCTGCAAAGTTTTTCCTGGGTTTGAATTGTTTAGGAGTTTGTTCCAGAATAGGAAGATTCAGGTAGAAAGTAGTTCCGATCCCTTGTTGGCTTTTGACACGGATACTTCCCCCGTGAGCTTCTACCAGTTTTTGGACTATAGAAAGTCCAAGGCCTGTACCTTCCGTGTCCCTTGACCTGGAGTTTCTGACCTGATAGAATGCGTCGAAAATTTTTTTCTGTTCCGAATCGGGAATGCCGATCCCTGTATCTGTGATCTCTATGATCCAATCTTTTCCTTCTCTTTTGATGGAAAGATAGATAGAACCCTGTTCTGAAGTGAATTTTACCGCGTTCCCGACTAAATTCAAAAAGATCTGTCGAATTCTCTTTGGATCTCCCCAGATCATTGAGATTAGTTCTTCCGGATCGTCCCAAACTAAATGTATATGTTTTCTTATAAGTTCCGGTTCTAAAAATTCTACTACTTGCTCCAGCTCCTTTCTGAGATCCATTTCAGAAAAATAGAAGGAAGATTTTCCCGCATTCAGTTTGGAAAGTTCCAGAATATCATTAATTAAACCTAATAGATGTAATCCTGATTTATGGATCAGATCTAAATACCTTTTATCATTAGAAGTTTCGTCTTCTATCTTGATCAGTTTGGAAAGGCCTATGATCGCATTCAGAGGTGTACGGAGCTCGTGGCTCATATTTGCAAGAAAATCGCTTTTAGCAGTGCTTGCAGCCTCTGCCTTTTCTTTCTGAACGGAAAGTTCCTTGGTCCTTTTGATTACCGTTTCTTCCAGATTTTCTTTATGGATCTTTAGTTCTTCTAAGATGGACATTCTTTCCAAATAAAACCCGAGAAGATCTACGAATGTTCTAAAAGTAAATTGTTCCTCCGGACTTGATTCACGTTGAAAAAATTCCATCCCCAAAAATCCGAACCAATCTCCGGACATTCGGATCGGAAATAGAAAAAACGTGTCCGACCTTCTTCCTTGGTAGAATGATTTTTCAGAATCTATTAGATCGGAAGCTTTGAACTCGATTATATCATTTCTGAGTAGATACGGTTTCCATCTGGAGAATTTAGTGGAAAGAGAAATTTCGGGATGAGTTTCTGCAAGAGTAGCGCTGGAATAGGGGCTTTTGATCTCTGCCTGTAATGCTAATACATCAGGGTTTGCGGTTCTTTTATACAGATAGATCCTTTCCGCTTCTACCAATACCAAAAAATGTTCGATCGCTCTTTCTATCGTAAAACTTTCGTGGGTAGTATTTAATAAGATCTGAGAAGCTGCAGTAAGCCCCATTTCGGATCTAAGTCTTTTTGCGGTAAGTTCCTCTCGGATGATCTTTTCGCTGATATCTCTTTGGATAGATAATAAATTCGTAATATTTCCATCCTGATCCTTAACCGGAGAGACTTTCCATTCGGAATGGTATTTGGTTCCGTCTTTTTTATAATTGATCGTGGAAGAAGAGTAAGAGTCGCCGCGCAATAGGCAGTTTTTAAGATTTTGTAATATTCTTCTGTCGGTTTCTTTTCCGAATAAAATTTTAGGGGAGCCGCCGATCAACTCTTCGGCACTATATCCGGTCAGGTCACAGAATGCAGGATTTACAAAAACAATAGAAGGTCCGTTCTCATTCAGAACAGCGTCTGTAACAAGAATTGCGTCTGAAGTTTGGGAAACGATAATTTGAAAAAGTCCGGTTTCTGTGTCAAACCGCAGATCTTCTCCGACCATATAGGCCAGAAAATTTAAGCGAAAATAAACTTAATTCAACCATTTTAGCGGAAAATTCCACAAAAATGACTTATTCTGCTGTAAATTACTCAAATCTGTAAGATCCGAGACATAACCGGATGTCGAAGTGACTACATTAAAAGATTCGCAGGTAATTTAAAGCTCATGGAATCCTCCCTCGAACCGGGGAAAAGATCCAAAACCGCTTTAGGGTAGAATTGTATAAGTTTAGAAATGATCTCGTCCACAAGTATTTGAGGAGTAGACGCTCCCGCAGTGATACCCAGGATCTTGATCCCAGAGTCTGCTATATAATCTTTATTTAATTCTTCAAGAGAGCTTACTTTGAAAGAGGAAGGTTTGGATTTTTGGGCCAATTGTAGAAGCCTAAGTGAATTAGAACTATTATCCGCTCCGATCACCATCATCGCATCAATTGCATCCATCATGGAAGAAACCGCTTCTTGCCTTTCCGTAGTTGCGTAACAGATATCATCCTTGGCTGGATGTTCTACGCTTGGGAATAATTCCGCAATCTTTTCCACCACTAGTTTGGTGTCCGCCACGGACAAGGTGGTTTGCATAAGATAGGTAATCGGTTTGTTTATATCCAATCTTCCGGCCAATTTTTGGACATCTTCAGGTGATTCTACAAGGAACATCTGGGCTTCTCCCATGGTTCCGATCGCTTCGTCATGTCCTTGGTGGCCTATATAGATGATTTGATGAGAATCTTTATACCTGCGTGCTTTTCTGTGAACTCTGGTTACCAGAGGGCAGGTTGCATCTCCGATCTTCATTCCTCTACGTTTTGCTTCTTCTACCACTTCAGGAGAAACTCCATGAGCAGAGAATACAACTGTGGAACCGTCGGGAGCTTCGCCCAGTTCGTTAATGAATTTGATGCCTCTTTTTTTCATATCTTCCACGACTCTTCGGTTGTGGACGATCTCCTTGCGGACATAGATCTGTTCCTCTGAATTGGATTGGACCTGTTCCACATAGGAAATTGCGTATTTGACTCCGGCACAGAAACCGCGGGGATTCGCTAGATAAATTTTTTCGAGCATCTGCTTTCAGACTCTGGCGCCTCCCGAAAGAGGCAAGCATTTTCGCGTCCAGAATCCGCGCCAGAGATGCGAAAGCGACATATATACTTATAATAGGAAGGGATCTTTTATCTATTTTTGGGAGAAAAAAGTATCTCTTCCAATTTCAGGATCTTCCCGATTTTCAAGGGGAAGAGGTCAAGGAAGACCTCTAGGAAAATCAAATTCTCTCTTAGGAGAGATTCGGATTCAAGGAGGAACCGAATGATTATTAACCACAATATCAGTGCCATCTTCGCTCACAGAACTTTGAAGTTCAATAGCGAAAGCATGAACAAAGACATCGAAAAGTTGTCTTCCGGTATGAGAATCAACCGTGCAGGTGATGATGCATCCGGTTTGGCCGTGTCTGAAAAAATGAGGACACAGGTTGGAGGTTTGCGCAGGGCGGAACAAAACACTGAAGACGGTATGTCTTTGATCCAAACAGCGGAAGGTTATCTGCAAGAAACCCATGAAGTTGTTCAAAGGATCCGTGTGCTTGCTGTGCAAGCTGCGAACGGTATTTATACCGAAGAAGACCGTCAACAAATACAAGTAGAAGTATCTCAGTTGGTCGACGAGATCGACAGGATTGCTTCTCAGGCCGAGTTCAACAAAATGAAACTCCTTACAGGAGCTTTCGCTCGTTTGAATCCGACCGCAAGTATGTGGTTCCATATGGGTGCTAACATGCACCAAAGAGAAAGAGTGTATATCGAAACGATGAACACTGCGGCTCTGGGATTAAGAAACCCGACCGTTCTGACTTTCATCTCTCTTTCTACGGCGGGAAAAGCGAACTCCGTAATCGGTCTTGCTGACGATGCTCTTAGATTAATTTCTAAACAAAGAGCTGACTTGGGAGCTTATTACAACCGTCTGGAACATGCTGCTAAGGGACTCATGAACGCTTATGAGAACATCCAAGCGGCTGAATCTAGAATTCGTGATACTGATATGGCTGAGCAAATGACCAGCTTTACCAGATATCAAATTCTGACTCAGGCTGCCACTGCGATGCTCGCTCAGGCGAACATGAAACCGCAAACCGTGCTCCAGCTATTGAAGTAATTCAATAGCTAACCTGCCGGTTTGACTTTAGTAGTATTCCGGCAGGGGAGCTGGCTTTAAGCTAATGTTGGTTCTTTCGACGGGACCACGGATTTATATTTATTATAAATCGCCGTACGACTCTGAAGCCTAACTTCTCGTAAGCGAAAGTTAGGCTTTTTTTTATCCGAATTGAAAGCGCAAGTTTCATACCGTTCTTAAAATTTTATTCAATTTGTAATCTAATTCGAACCTTAGAGATAAGTTTTAGAATGCGAAAGACACTGCTCTTGCATTTCTGGAAGGGGAGAAGAATAACTCTTCTCTAAGGAAACTTCTGCATCGATGCGAAACAACCATTTACCGATCACTCTTTTAGTTTATCTTTTATTATTATTTTTCGGATTAGGAAGTTTCTCTTTAATCGATTGGGACGAGAATATTTACGGAGCGGCTTCCAAGTCCATGCTGGAAACCGGAGAATATTTCAGGATCCAAGTAAACGGACAACCGTTCAGCGAAAAACCTCCATTCTTCTTTTGGTTAGCGAATCTTTTTTATAAAGTTTTCGGACTTTCTGAATTTTCTACCAGGCTTCCTTCCGTTTTCAGCGGGATCTTTTCCTTTTTGATCTTGGTTCGATTCGGAACTAATTTACATTCTAAAAAATTCGGATACGTTTGGGCATTTTTATATTCCGCCTCTCTTTTGCCTCTCCTTCTTTCCAGAACCGCTTATATAGATCATCTATTCAATACTTTCATTTTGGCATCCGTTCTTTCTTTGTATTTATACGAAACAAAGGAGAAGGAGAACTTTTGTTCTCGTATAGTATGGATCTTGTCTGCAGCATTCTTCGGCGGCATCGCCGCTTTGACGAAAGGGCCTTTGGGTTTAGCCATCCCGCTTTTTATATTCGGAGCAAATCGGACCTTGGATAGGAATTTCAAGATTAGGATCTTTGATTTTATTCTATTCGGGATCGCAGCAATCCTAGTATTGAGCTTTTATTATCTTACGAATTTTATATTATACGGAAATGAGTTCTTAGTCCAATTTTTTGATTTCCAGAAAAAACTTTTAACCAAGTCTTTAGAATCCCATACAGGACCTTGGTTCTATCATTTTATCGTAATGTTCATAGGATTCTTTCCTTGGACTGCACTTTTGTTTCCAAGCGCAAAGAACTGGAGAATATTTACTGATCCTAAAATTTCCAGGATTTCTAGATATTTCTTAGTTTGGTTAGGGGTTGTTTTACTCATTTTCTCGATCGTACAAACCAAACTGCCTCATTATTCTTCATCCATCTATTTTCCTTTATCTTTTTTTGCTTCTTATCTGATCTTAGAAAAACCCGAGATCTTAAGATCGAACGTTTTCACATTCTCCTTTTTAGGAATCGGATTGGTTGTCGGTTTGATCTTTCTGCTTCTTCCTCAAATTTCTGAGTATTCCAGCTCATCTATGGGAGTCGGGAAAGAGCTACTACCATCTTTCAATCTATGGGATTCTTCTTCCGGACTAATCCTCCTTTTTGGAATTCTGATCGGAGTTATAGGACTACAATTCTTCAAAAATGGAAAAGAAGAAGGAAAAGATCTTTTTCTGGTTTCAACCTGGATTTCCATGCTGCTCTTTGTAGGAGTTCTATCATCCACGATCACTCCTAAGATCATCTCCTTTCTGCAAGACGGGAATCTTCGTCTTTATGATAAAGCGGAGAAGTCGGGAAATCAGATCGTATATTATAAATATCTTTCCTTCTATCCTATGTTCTATCGAGAAAAGAAAATCCATATGATGGGAAGTTATAAATTTAAAGACGAAACATTCCTTTTGGATTCCAAGGAAAAACTCTCTATCATCTGCAATCGAAATAGTGTTTTGGAATTAATATTAACATATCCTCAAAGAAATTTTCAGGAAGTTTCAGCGGAAAGTGGGATTGTACTTTTGGATTCTAGTCCTAAGTAAGTGTGGAATTAAAGTTCTGTGTGGAAGATGGGCAGGTGGAATAAGGAATCCACGTTCCAAATTTTTAGGTGCAAAATTTAGATATTCCCGCTCGCGATCTTTTTCTCACTATCAGAAGATCGTTGAGGCGAAGCAGTAATCATCGTTTGACTTCTATATGGGATTTCCATTCCAAATCGGATTAATCTCAATTCAAAATTTGTTCTCTGGATTTTAGATACGGTATGTAATACGAGTCCGATCGCAATTTGTATCCAGGAAAATAACATTAGTCCCGTAGCAAGCACTGCCAAAGGAACACGATACACATATCTATATTCTACATAATCCATAATCGGAGCAGTTCCTACAACCAAGGAAAGTATCCCGGAAACCAAGGAAAAAAATCCGAAAAAATGCATCGGTTTATAATCTTTAAAGATCCATAATATATTCTTCACTACCTTATATCCGTCTCGGATAGTATTCAGTTTAGAAAAACTCCCGGCAGGCCTGTCCTTATACGGAACGGAGATCTCTTCTAATCGGAACCTTTTGTCTAAGGCATGTAAGGTCATTTCTATTTCTATCTCGAAACCGGAAGATAGGATCGGATAATTTTTTACGAATTTGCGTGATAATACTCTATAACCGCTCATGGGGTCTTTCAGTTTTGTTCCGAATAAAAAATTGATCAATGTGAGAACGAGTTTGTTCCCGGTAGAATGGAACCTTCTTTTATTCTCTCTTCCATAATCACCCTCGCTCAGACGATCTCCCACGAGCATGTCCAAATCTTTTCCTTTCAAAGTTTGGATCATAGAATGGATTTTAGAAGCAGGATAGGTCAGATCCGCATCACACATGATATAAATTTCCGCATCAACCTTTGTGAATGCAGTCCGAACCGCATTTGCCTTTCCCTGTCTTGGTTCGAATAAAACTTCTCCTAAGATCGAATGTTCCGTTAAGACGTTTTTGGAAATTTCGGAGGTTCTATCCTTAGAATTATTATCTACGATCACAAAATATGCATTCGGGATCTCTTTGTAAAATTCCAAAATGGTTTTTTCGATAGTAAGTTCTTCATTATATGCAGGAAGGACCAATACAAGAGGGAAGGGTTTCATTCTAAAATAGAGTTCGCCCAAGGGTCTGTGAAGAATCATCCAGAATTCACATCTTCTCTGTTACAGATCCATGAATCCGAAACGTTCTATATTTGAAATCGTATACAAGTTGTAACATTGCAAATATAGAATTCTAGTTTTCCCTTGGATGCAGGTTTTTGTACTAGCAATAGAATGAAAAGAAGTAGGATTTTCTTCTTAGTTTTTATCTTTCTCGGACTACTTTTACTCGGAAATCTGTTCACTTGGGCGATTTTCAGAGCGGATACTCTTAGGTCCTCAGTGGATTGGGAAAAATATTCCAATCCATATAAAAGAAATACCAAACTTAAACTCCAAAAAGCCGGAATTCATTTACATACAAACCGCACCTGGTTCACTCCCGGCAGGAATTCTCCAGAAGAGATCGAGACTGTTTATGCGGCAAACGGTTATAAAATTTTAGGGTTCACCGATTATGAAAGGGTAACCAGTCCTGATTCACCGAAACTTGCTCAGATCAAAGGATTCGAATGGGGAACCAATCTTAGAAAAAGACATTTTAGCGTGTTAGGTCTGGAAGAGGCAAGTTATGATCTATTTCCTCTTTATGCAGATCCGGAAAATTTACAATGGCTAATCAATAAACTCGAATCCAAAAAAGGATTCGTGGTAATCAACCATCCACTTTTGAATGAATCATTTCCTATAAAACTTTTATCTCAACTAAAAGATTACGATGCGTTGGAAGTTATGAGCCCATTCGGGGATATTCCTAAATTTTGGGATAAGCTGCTAAGCGAGAAACATCCTTCCTTTTGTATGGCGTCGGACGATCTACATTATCTTCCGAGAGATGAATACTTAAGAGTTAGAACCTCCGGAATTCCGAATTGGAGAGATCTAAGCTCCGAAATTTACAAACAAGAAGGAGAATCTTTGATGAGATATCTTCTTGTAAACACCGATAGTCTGGATGAAAAAGAAGTTCTTCGTTCCTTGAAAGAAGGAAATTATCTTTGCGTTCGTAAAATGGAAAGAAGTTTAGCCGAACCTAAACTTGGACCCTTGGGACTAAATTCGGAAAATGAGATACATTTCGATTTCGAAGACACTCCGATCAGCGTGGACTTCATCGGACAAAATTCGGAGATTCTTTCTCATACTTCTTATCAGAATAAGGGATCTTATAGACTTAAACCGACGGATCTGTATGTGAGAGTGCAGGTGATCTATCCGACAGCGATCATTCTAAGTAATCCATTTTTCCAAAAACCATAACACACCGGTCCTTCTTTCTTTTTTTCTTGACTTTTCCGTAATTTATATAGTCAGATAGAAAAAGGTCATGCGCTTAGCGTTTAAAAAGGCAATCGGTTCCGTACTAGCGATCGGATTTCTTCTCCAAATCGCCTGCGTATCCGTTTATAACTTAACCGGAAATTGTCCGGTTAGCATGTCCTATCTCGAAAAACAAAAGGAAACTTCTAAAGTTCCACCCTGCCATAGATCCGAAAAATCGGAACAAAAGAGCGGATCCTCCTCCAATGAATGTTGTCCTAAAGAGAATAGTGTCGCTTCTTTGGATCTTTCTAAACTTCTGGATTGGGAAAAATTAGGATTACATAAAATTCTGATCTTTTTGTTTATTTCCGAACTGAATTCTCCGCAGATCGTATTAGAGAACGTTATCCTAGACGGTTCTTATAAACCGATCCAGTCCTCACATTCTCTTAGCTTAAGCACTCTCCAAGTTTTCCTGATTTAATCCATATTTTCTCTCTTTAATCTTTAGGAGGAAATATGAACACAAGACTTATTGTCTTAATTTCAATTTATACATTATTTTCATCCGCGATACACGCGGAAAAAAAGAGCTTGGAAGAGATACTGGATGTATTGGTAAAAGAACATCCTGAATCCAAATCTTTGGCTGGACTTTCCCAGGCTCACAAATCTCATTCCGATGCAACAGGTATATTACCTGATCCTAAAATAGGAGTGGCATTCAGAAATTATCCTACTCGAGGAGGTTATTCCACTTCCGATCGAGCATTGGATACACCTACGATGACTGGGATAGAATTATCCGTCTCCCAAGAGTTTCCTTTTCCGGGAAAATTGAGCACTGAAAAAAAGATCTCCAAACTTATGCAGACTGAATCAAACTTCGCTTATATAGCCGGAGTGAATCGGATCTTAGGGGATTTTTTCAGCCGATTAAACAAATACAAATCCGGCGAAAAGAAGAAGACTATCAATGAGAGAATTTTAACCCTTCTTGGCGCTCAAAAGTCTATTAGTGAAAACTCATATTCCTATGGGGAGAACACTTTATCAGGAGTTTTAAAGGCTACAGTAGCCAAAACGGAAGCAATGGAAAAAGAAACGGAGTATTCGACTCAGTTGAAAGACTTAAAGTCTCAGCTCGAATACTACCAGATTTCGGATAAGATTACCTTCGCAGATCTATATTCTATAGATTTGGATTCTTTTTTAGAAATCAAAAATGAAGAATTGGAGGCATTGATCTCCGCTCAAACTTCGTTGATCGAAAATTCTCCGGAGTATAAGATACAAGCGGAAGAAGAAAAACGTTTAAAGGAACAGGCAAAACTTACTAAGTATTCTCTGGCCCCCCAAACGGAAGTTTTTTTCTCTTATATGAAACGTAGATCCCAGACTTTCGCTTTGGACCAAGGACCCTTAAATTACGGGATTATGGACACCACAGAATATAGAGGAGATCTTTTCAGTTTCGGAATGAATATGAGGGTGCCTGTCTGGTCCGCTCTAAAATGGAATTCTATAACCGGGGAAACGGAACATCTGGCAGAAGTAGGAAAGGATTCCGTAGAAAAAACAAGAGTACAAATGCTTTCCGAACTAAATAGAAATCTGTCCTATATCAAAGGTGTTTCCAACCAGATCCGTTTGGTGGAAAAAAGACTGATCCCCGAATTGGAAAAATCCGCAAGAGCCGGTTCCTTCCAATATGCTTCCGGAAAAGTAAATGTGCAGGATACACTTCTTGCCCAAACGGAGATCCTAAATACAAAAATTCGTTTAGAAGATCTGAAAGAACGTAAGAACGAATCCATTTTAAATACTTTGAAGTTACTGAGTTTTATCTATAAAGACAATAAAACTCCGGAACATGAGAAACACAATTGAGGACAAACCGATGAAAAAATTACATTATCTATTTTTAATTTTAATCCTAACTACTGGAAACTTATTCTCTCACGAAGGAAAGGAAACTTTCGTTTTGAGAGAAGTTGCTAAGATCCATTCTTCTATCTATTCGGAAATTCCCGGAAACATAGACGTTCAAAAATTAGTTCAATATCTAAGGGAAAACGCAGATCACAAAAAGGACACTGAAAAATTCAGAAGGGCAGTTCCGATCGCGGAGGAGTTAGGTAAAACTTCGGACCTTTCTAAAAAGAGGGATCTATTCGAACGTTTATCCAAAGAATTAGAATCGATTGTCGGCCATCATGATAAATCAGGAGTTTCCGTTTTCTATTGCCCGATGCTTAAGAAAAAATGGCTCGCTTCCGGAAAAGAGATCCGAAACCCATACGACCCAAAAATGAAAAACTGCGGAGAGATCATACATGAAGCCAAATGATCTTTCCACTCTGATAGGATGGATCGGAAAACTTTTGGCCGTTCTGATAGTTCTGGCCTTAGTAGCAGACTGTTCTTCTAAAAAGGATATCTACTATTGTCCGATGCATCCTCATTATACCTCGGACCGTCCTGGGAATTGTCCTATCTGTAATATGGATTTGGTCAAAAAAGAAGATCCTTCCGACCATAAGGATCATACAAATATAAGTAATTCTTTGCAAGCAGCAGGATCCGGATCTAAAGAAGAAGATCATTCTTCTCACTTGTCCGAAACTTCTTCCGACAAAAACTCCAGAGAGATTATCATTTCCTTCGAAAAACAACAATCCATTGGGATCAAAACCGAGCTGGTAAGCAGAAGGAACCTTGTTAAAAAAATCAGCGCATATTCCAGCGTTGCTTATGATCCTGAATTGTATTCCGCATTGAGTGAATACAAGGAAGCGGCTCGTTCTTCAGAATTTCTTTCTCCAGAAATTTTACGAAATCTACAGCTCAGGCTCAGACAATTGGGTTTAAGTCAGGACCAAATTAGAGTTTGGACCTCAGGTGCAAGAGATCCTTCCGAGTTGATCTTAGGAGGAAAATCCGGAAGGGCACATATCTATTCTCAGATCTATGAATCCGATTTTACTACGGCTAAAGTTGGACTTCCTATTAAATTCAAAACGGATGTCTATCCTGATAAGGAATTTATAGGAAAGATCAAAAGTATAGATGTGATCTTGGATAAGAACAACAGGACACTCAGACTTAGAAGCGAGGTTTCTGATCCGGGACAACTTTTAAAACCTCAGATGTTCGGAGACACTGTGATACAGGTTTCTCTTCCGAATATACTATCTGTTCCAACTTCTGCGATCTTAGATACAGGAAAACAAAAGATCGCTTATGTGCAAACCGCTCCGGACAGATTCCAAGCGGTTTCCGTTCAGACAGGTAAAAATATAGAACCCTGGGTCGAAATTTTATCCGGTTTGAAAGAAGAACAAAGAGTAGTAACTGAGTCTACTTTTCTGATCGATTCTGAAGCGAAGATCAGATTCGGCTCAGACTCTCATGCTCATTAAGGAAAACTGAATATGATCCAATCTATCATTCGTTTTTCCGCAGAAAATAAGTTTTTAGTCCTTCTAGTCACTTTGGCCGTCTTGATTGCCTCTTATGTGTCTATGAAAACGATACCTTTGGATGCAATCCCGGATCTTTCGGACACTCAGGTAATCGTATATTCTCGTTGGGACAGAAGCCCCGATATCATGGAAGATCAGGTTACTTATCCGATCATCACTTCTCTTTTAGGCGCTCCTAAGATCAAGGTGGTCCGTGGATTTTCAGATTTCGGTTTTTCTTATGTATATGTGATTTTCCAAGACGGAACGGATATATATTGGGCCAGATCCAGGGTTTTGGAATATCTTTCCAGAATTCAGCCTCTTCTACCAGCAGGTGTTAAAACAGAATTAGGCCCGGATGCAAGCGCTGTCGGCTGGGTATACCAATATGCATTGATCGACCAAACAGGTAATAATTCCCTCGCGGATCTAAGAACCTACCAGGATTTTCATCTAAGATACTTATTAAATTCAGTTCCGGGAGTTTCGGAAGTAGCAGGAATAGGAGGTTTCAAAAAACAATATCAGATCACGATACATCCAAACGCATTAAGATCTTATAATGTAGATTTCGAAACGGTGATCCAAAAGGTCCGAGAAAGTAATCAGGAAACCGGCGGGAGGCTGCTCGAGATCTCGGGCGCGGAATATATGGTTAGAGGAAGAGGATATCTTTCTTCTTTAACTGATATTGAAAATATTCCGCTTTCTACGGATGCGAACGGAACTCCTGTGCTTCTTAAAAATGTAGCCTCAGTCCAGTTCGGACCGGATATCCGACGAGGGATCGCCGATCTAGATGGAGAAGGGGATGTGGTCGCAGGCACTATAATCATGCGTCACGGGGAAAATGCACTTTCAGTAATCGAAAGAGTAAAAACCAAGTTGGAAGAGATTAAAAAGAATCTTCCGAAAGGTGCGGAACTGATCACCACCTATGATCGATCCGAATTGATAGAACATGCTATTATCAATTTGAAATTCAAATTGATAGAAGAGATGATCATCGTTTCCATCGTGATCTTAATCTTTTTATGGCATTTTCCTTCCGCCATTATTCCAATTCTTACGATCCCGATTTCAGTGATCATTGCATTCATCCCGATGAACCTGCTGGATATAAATGCGAATATCATGTCTTTGGCCGGAATGGCAATCTCCATCGGTGTGCTCGTGGATGGAGCGATCGTAGAAGTTGAAAATGCTTACAAAAAATTAGAAGAATGGGAAGCGGGAGGAAGAATTGGAGACTATCATATAGTTCGATTAGAGGCACTTCTCGAAGTAGGACCATCCGTATTTTTCTCTTTACTTGTGATCGCTGTGGCCTTCTTCCCCATATTCACACTCGTGGACCAAGAGGGGAGATTATTTCGTCCATTAGCATATTCTAAAAATATAGCAATGGCAGTGGCGGCATTCTTGGCGATCACTCTGGATCCCGCAGTTAGAATGTTATTCACTAGAATGGAACCTTTCCGATTCAAGAACGTACTTCTTTCTAAGATCTCAACTACACTATTTGTAGGAAAATATTATCCCGAAGAGAAACATCCGGTCAGTAAAATTCTATTCAGATTTTATGAACCTGCTTGCCGTTACGTTCTACATAGGCCAAAAACCATTATAGTCTCGGCATTCACATTAGTGGTTTTGACGATCCCTGTGTATTTCAGTTTGGGTTCTGAATTTATGCCCCAGCTATATGAGGAATCTTTTCTATATATGCCTACCACCTTACCTGGGATCTCAGTAGCGGAAGCTGAAAAACTAATGATCTCAATGGATAAAAAGCTGAAAAGTTTTCCGGAAGTGAAACGGGTTTTCGGAAAAGCAGGACGTTCCGATACGGCTACAGATCCTGCACCATTCTCCATGATGGAAACAGTGATACTCCTTAAGCCCCAGAATGAATGGAGAAAAGCGGATCGATTTTATTCTAATTTGCCTAGGATCTTTCAATATCCGTTTCTTCCTTTTGTGTCGGAAAGACTGACCAAGGACGAGTTAGTGGAGAAGATGAACCAGCAAATGCAATTTCCTGGAGCGACTAACGCTTGGACCATGCCTATCAAAACTCGTATCGATATGCTCAGCACCGGAATGAGAACTCCGATCGGGATCAAAATTTTAGGATCTTCTCTGGAGGAAATAGAATCTATCGGGATCAAAATTGAAACTCTTCTGAAAACGGATAAAAATGTCAGAAGTGTATTTGCGGAAAGAACTGCAGGCGGTTATTTTCTAGATCTGAATTTAAGAAGAGAAAAATTAGCGAGATATAATATATCCGTGGAGACCGCACAGCAGATCATAGTGGCTGCCATAGGAGGAGAACCGATCACCCAGACCATAGAAGGCAGGGAGCGTTTTTCCGTGAATGTGCGCTATCCTCGTGAGTTACGGGATTCTTTGGACAAGATCAAAACAATCCTAGTCCCCACAAAAGAATTCGGTCATATTCCGATCTCTGAGATCGCAAGTATAGGAACAAAAACAGGTCCTTCTATGATCCGGGACGAGAACGGATTTTTGGCGGGCTATGTGTATGTGGATCCTTCTACCTCGGATATAGGAGGTTTTGTGGATAAGGCGAAAAAGAAAGTAGTAGAATCCATTCTTCTTCCTCCCGGTTATTCCATTGTTTGGAGCGGCCAGTATGAGAATATGATACGTGTCCGGGAAAGAATGATGTACATTCTTCCTTTGACATTGTTTATTATATTTTTGTTATTATACTTCAATACCAAATCTTATGCAAAAACCCTGATAGTGCTTCTTGCGGTCCCATTCTCACTCATAGGAGCAGTTGGGCTTCTTTACATTCTGGATTACCAGATCTCGGTCGCAGTCTGGGTAGGAATGATCGCACTCATGGGATTGGATGCAGAGACCGGAGTGTTTATGCTCTTGTATCTAGATCTATCTTACGAGGACGCCAAGAAAAAAGGAAGACTTAGGACCAAAGAAGATCTAATAGAAGCGATCATCCACGGCGCAGTGCATAGGATCCGCCCTAAGATCATGACTGTTCTTGCTGCTATGATGGGACTTCTTCCGATCATGTGGTCTGCGAGCACGGGTTCGGATGTGATGAAAAGGATTGCGGCTCCAATGGTAGGAGGTCTCGTGACCAGTTTTATTCTGGAACTTTTGGTATATCCTCCTATTTACATGCTCTGGAAAGAAGGAAAACTGGAAAATATTCTTCCGGTCCTTCCTTTAACTAAGAAAAGAAAAACGAAATCATTTTAAATGAGGGAACAAAAAATATGAACAACACTACCAAAAAACTGATCATCGGAGCGGCTCTCTCCGGACTATTTTTATCGGGAGAAGTATATTCCGAAAAACAGGAAGCCGGTTCGGATAATACAAAAGGAGAATGTCACGGGATCAATTCCTGTAAGGGAAAAAGCGACTGCCATACAAATGGAAATTCCTGTTCCGGGCAAAACTCATGCAAAGGAAAGGGTTGGATCTCCTTAACGAAAAAGGAATGCGATGCAAAAAAAGGAATATTCAAAAAATCCTAATCTTTACGATATAAATCAATTCGCATTTCACTAAATGTTAATATAAATTCTATCAATTTAATATTGACTGTAGGACCTGGTGCCCGCAAAATTAGCGGGCGCATATTAGGAGTTCGTATGAAAAAGACCTTAGCAACCATTCTATTTTCCTTGATCCTGGCAGGAAATATTTCGGCATTTACCGAGTTGGACAATCTGCTTATCGCGGAAGCAACCACTCCGGATCTGAAAAAGATCGCGAAAGAGTATTTTAATAAAAAAGCAAAAGACCATAAGGAATTGGCTGATAAATACAAATCTTTAGCGAACCAATCCCACGGAGGAAAAGCTACCTCGGACGCTGCAGATAAGGACAAGTATAAAAAATTAGCCGACCATGCGGATAAAGAAGCGGCAGCCTACAAAGCACAAGCTGACAAATTCTAATCTTTTACGCCCACAAAATAAAAAACCCGTCCAATCGGACGGGTCTCTTCGAATTTTCAGAAAATTGAATTCCTGATCATCCGAATCTTTCACTCAGAAGTTTAACCACCTGTTCCGGTCTCATGTTTGCTTGAGCAAGCATTGCGACACCACTTTTAGTCAAAATCTGATTTTTGGTATAGTCCACGATATGTTCCGCCATATCAGCGTCCCTTACTCGGCTTTCTGCGGAAACCATATTGATATAGTTTGCCTGCAGACCTTCTGCTGTAATTTCCAAACGGTTATAATAAGCTCCTAGATCGGATCTTTGTTTATTCACCTTTTGGATCGCGTTGTCCAGAATACCGATCATCGCATTAGAAGAAGCGGGAGAAGACAAAGTCTGCTTTTTCCCGTTACTCTCCAACTGAAGCGCGCCTGCATTCATAGCATCCACGAAAATTTCCAGCTTCTCGTTTTGATTCGGTCCCACATGCAATTGGATCGGATTTTTAGAATCCTTGGAGTAGGCTCCGCTTAAAGGACGAATTTTATTGAACTCGGCTGATTTACCCAGACGATCCACTTCTTCTATAAGCTGGTCCACTTCCAATTGTACGAGTTTACGATCATCATCCGAGTAAATCCCGTTGGAAGTTTGGATGGATAATTCTCTCAATCTTTGGAGAATATTATTCACTTGTTCCAAGTTCCCTTCGGTGACTTGGATAAATGAAACTCCATCCATTACGTTTCTTTCCGCTTGGGCAAGACCACGGATCTGCGTACGCATCCTTTCGGAAACTGCAAATCCCAATGCATCATCACCGGCACGATTGATCCTCATCCCGGTTGACAATTTTTCTGTGGTTTTGTCCAGCTCGTTATTGACTGTCTTCAGTACATTATTTGTACGAAGAGCACTGATGTTGTGATTGATAATCATCAACAACCTCCCTGTAGCTAGAGTTCGGATCCGTCCGAACCATGAGGCCGGGCTTTTAGGAGGGGAGAACCTCCCGGGCAACCCGGATATCCACTGCGAATTTCACTCCCTTATATATGTTGGGGAGATTTTTTTAGATTTTTTCCTAAAGACTAAAGTCGGAATCGACGATAATCCAAAAGAGGGAAAGTCTACTCTCATTCTACCATTCACTTTAGCTATTTCGCAACTTTTTTTCCGTTAAAACTGCTTTTCTTGCGGGAATTTTCAGAACTTTTTCGGATTCTGTCCCCTAAATTCAGGCCGAATCATGAAAATTTATACCAAAAAGGGAGACTCCGGAACCACATCCTTGGCTTCCGGGACCAGGGTCTCCAAATCAGATCCCAGGGTAGAATTGTACGGGACCGCAGACGAATTGAACTCCGCGATCGGAGTAGCAATTTCTTTCTTAACGAAAGATTCCAAACTAAAGGACTCACTAGAGAGGATCCAAAATTTACTTTTTGAGTTGGGATCTGAACTTGCAGGATTTAAGAAGAAGGATGACTCTTCCTGTATCCTAGAAGAGGATATCTCTCAATTGGAAAAGGAGATAGATCTTTGGCAGGATTCACTTCTTCCTTTGAAAAATTTTATACTACCCGGCGGATCTTCCTCTTCTTCTTTTTTACATGTAGCTAGAACTTTAGCCAGAAGATTAGAAAGAGATTTAGTTCGTTATAAGGAAGAAGGTCAGGAGGTCTTTGCAGAAAACCTTCGGTTCCTGAATAGACTTTCCGATCATTTATTCGTAGCAGCAAGATACGCAAATTTTGAATCTAAAATCCCGGAACCGGAATGGAAATCCAGAGCCAAAGGCAAATAACCCATCCTAAAGGTTTGTATGTTCTCTTCTTCGTGGAAATGTGGGAGAGATTTTCTTTTTACGGAATGAGAGCACTTCTTGTTCTGTTTTTGACAAAAGAACTTTTGATGCAAGATGCCCAAGCGGGCAGAATATACGGATTTTATAATGGATTCGTATATCTCACCCCGATACTCGGTGGTTTACTCGCAGATCGATTTTTAGGATACAAACGTTCCATCTTCTTAGGTGGAGTGCTTATGATGTTCGGTCATCTTTCCTTGGCATTCAATGGCCTTTGGACTTTTTATTTGGGTCTAGGACTTCTGATCGCAGGAAATGGTTTTTTCAAACCTTGTATCTCCACTGTTGTAGGAAGAATTTACGAATTAGAAGGTAAGCCTGAACTAAAAGATTCCGGTTTTACAATATTCTATTTTGGGATCAATCTGGGAGCGATTTTGGGGACCTGGGCATGCGCCAATCTTGCGGAGTATAAAGGCTGGCATTATGGATTCGGGATCGCAGCAGTCGGAATGTTGATCGGTCTCATTATCTTCGGATTTTTAGGAAGAAGAGTGAATCCAAACGCGTTCTTAGCGAATGGAAACCAAGGAGCGTCAGATTCGGAAACAGAAGATCCTAAACAAAATAGAGAAAGAATTTTTGCGATCATGGTTTTCTCTGCGGTTACGATCACTTTCTGGGCTTCTTATGAACAGATCGGTTCTTCTTTGAGCCTGATTATCGATAGATATGTGGATAGAAATATTTTAGGTTGGGAAATCCCTGCTGCAAATTACCAATCTCTAAATCCGCTTTTTGTGGTGAGTTTAGCTCTTGTTGTTTCCTGGATGTGGAAAAAATTCGAAGAGTCCGGCAGGCATATTTCCACGGTAACTAAGTTTTGCTTAGGACTGATCGTTTTAGGATTAGGATACCTTCTTCTTTCCTTGGTAACTTTTGGATCTACGGAAAAGTTTTCTTCGATTTGGATCATTCTATCCATCTTACTCTTAACGATCGGAGAATTGTTTTTGTCTCCTGTTGGTTTGTCCCTAGTTACAAAACTCGCACCCGTAAAAGTCGCATCTATGATGATGGGATTTTGGTTTTTGGCAAACTTCTTCGCTCATGTTCTTGCTGGAGAACTCACCAGATATATGGGAGGAAGAGAATCTTTGTCTGGATTTTTCCTGATCTTCTTCTTTTTGCCAACGATCACTGCGATCGGTTTATTTTCTTTCCGTAAAAAATTAGAATCTTGGATGCATGGTGTAAAATGAAAGTTCGGATCTTAGTTAGCCTTCTTCTTTTATTCTCTTCTTCCATATTTGCAGATCCTTTCGAAGACTTGCTCAAATCGGATTGGGATAGATCCCAAACACTTCTTATCAAAAATTCTGTGTTCCAAAAATTAGGACAGAGAGCCGCAAGCAAAGAAGTGCTGAAAATCACTAAAAATGTGATCCCTTGGGCGATCTTAGAAGGGGTGACACCGGAAAAAACAGCAGAACTCATAGTGAATCTGGACTTCGCAGTCAAAGAAGGATTAACATTCGAAGAAGCAGAAGATGCAATTCCGGTTGTTTCTAAAAGAGAACTCTCCAAAGAAGATTTCAGTTATATAGGTTTGTATTTTAAAGAAACCAAAAAAGCAGGGATCAGAGAAGAAGTCCGAAATCGTTTTGTGGAAGCCGCCATGGAAAAAAAATGGGACGGTTTTTCCGTACTCTCAGGAGGAAGAGCGCTTATCGCAGGGAAACTTGTGGATTTTCCTGAGAACCGTTTAGCTTCCAAAATCCTGGCCCAATTCCCGGCAAAAGGAAGAAGTATCCCTTTTGCAAAAACGGAAAGTTCTTTTAAAGCGGTGCTGGATTCCAAAATGGATGGAGCCTCTTATATTCTTCTTGGTAATTTAAAAAAATTGCATGAAGGGGAGAAGGTGACATCCGCTCAGAAATTTGCATCCGCCCGTGCTGTGGAAACTTCTCTGGAAGAAGTCGGCGGGATCGTGATTGGAGATAGGCCTCGTATAGAACCGTTGCCTGATCCTCCTTTAGTTCCGAATTTACCTGAACCAGGAGAACCGACTGAACCGGAGAAACCCGCTAAAGAAAGTTGGGAAACATTATCCGCACCTACATTACAAAAAGTTGCTAAAGAATGGGTAGGAACTCCTTATAAATGGGCCAATGCCGCTAAAACAGGAACGGATTGTTCCGGTTTTACTTTTAGAGTTTTGACGGACGGTCGGATTGGTGTTCCTGAAAAAATGGTGTCTCGTGCTTCCAGCGCACAAACCAAAATGGGCACTGGAGTTTCTCATAATGAAATGAGATCGGGTGATTTGATCTTCTTCTCCGCTTCTCCCAACCAATCCAAAGTCACTCATGTCGGAATGGTCCTAAATGGAGAAGAATTCGCACATGCTTCTTCTACACGCGGAGTGGTGATCGACAAGATCAGAATGAAATGGTGGATAGATCGTTTCGTGCTATCAAGAAGAGTATTTAAAAAAGTTGTAAATTGAGGCGCGGAGTATTAAGAGCCGCGGGGGTTTTGGCACGCAGAGCCGCGAAGACGCGGAGGTTCCTTATTTATTTTTTCTAAAATCTCTCTGCGGCTTTGCGTCTCTGCGTGAGTTATTTGCTCTGAGTCTCTGCTTACTCCTATTCTCCTAGATTCATTTCTTCTACAATCCCAACTAACAACTGTGCTTTCAAAATTTGATCCGTGCTGGAAAGGATTTCTTGTTTCTTCTTAAAATTAAAATTTAAGATAGAAGATATAAAATCTACCGGGAAAGGATGAGACCAAAGATCGTTCATTCTAAGGATGAGTTCTTCTTTGGCGCCTTCTGAAAGTAGGATACGTTTGGTGAGATATAAGATCCGATCGAAGATCTCTACGAATAGTTTGTCTTCGATATATTTGGAATCAGGTTCTAATTTTTCTATCACACCGATCCGGAAAGGTTCCATGGTATCGTAAGATTCTAATTTTGCGATCCCTTTACCTTCGAGTAGAATATTGGATCTTCCGTCAGGAAGTGGATCTCTTCTAACGATCGTTCCCCAGCCAAAAATAGTTTCGATCTCAGGCTGAGGATTTTTTAAATTGCCCGGTTCCATTTTGATAGGTGCGATCGCCATTTCTTCGCCGGACTCGGAACAATAATCCAACATCATCCTGTATCTAGGCTCGAAAATATGAAGAGGAAGAAATGTGCCTGGAAATAAGATGACTTCGGGAAGAGGAAAGATCGGAATTGTAGTTCTTGACACCTAGGATTTATCCTAACCTGTTGAAGTGAAAACGCAAATCAAATTGTAAGACCGGTTTAAAATTGTACTACTTAGATAAAAAGCGATATTTGGAAGCGGCTTCTAAATTAAAAACCACTAAAATAATCGTCATCGGAGATCTCATCCTGGACGAGTATCTGATAGGTGAAGTGAACCGAATTTCTCCGGAGGCTCCCGTTCCAGTGGTATGGGTCCGCAATGAAAAGACCACTTTGGGTGGAGCGGGGAATGTGGTAAAAAATCTTTCTCGCCTTGGGGTCCAATCTTTTGTGCTGGGTAGAGCAGGCAATGATACAGCTGCTAAAACTTTGGATGATCTTCTTTCTTCCGAAAACACAAGTTCTTCTAAAAATACGATTATACGTTCTGAAAAAGTCCCGACCATTCTAAAAACAAGAGTGATCGCAGGTCACCAGCAAGTTTGCAGAATCGATAGAGAAGAAACATTTCCTCTTACTGACGCGGAAGAAAAACAACTTCTGGAAAGTTTTTCCAAGATCATCCAAGAAGCGGATGCGGTTGTTCTTTCCGATTATGATAAGGGAACTTTGACTGCTAGTTTGATCCGTAAAACGATCGATATCGCAGTCCAACATAAGAAAATTGTAACAGTGGATCCGCAAGTGTCCCATTTTTTCCAATATGAAAAAGCTACAGTCATGACTCCCAATCATCATGAGGCGGGAAAGGCTCTAGGTAAAAAATTAGAGACAAATGCGGAAGTAGAAGAAGCGGCCAAGAAGATCGCAGAAAATCTAAATTCTCCTTCTATGATGATCACTCGTGGGGAAAAAGGAATGAGCCTTTATATTTCTTCCGAATCTAAAACCTATCATATTCCCACTGTGGCTAAAGAAGTATTCGATGTAACCGGAGCAGGGGACACTGTGATCTCTGTTTACACTTCTTTTTTGGCAGCAGGACTCGGAGAATTGGAAGCCGCTATCGTTTCTAACGCAGCGGCGGGTGTAGTTGTCGGAAAACTGGGTGCGGAGACTGTTTCTTTGGAAGAACTTTTACAAGCTCTGGAGAAAAGAGGAAGTTTTGAATGAAATCTTCTTTCTCTTCTTGTATAGAGAAGATCATTCCTTTTCAGGAAGTTAAGAATGTTTCGGAGAAGGTCCGCTCCAATCAAAAGATCGTTTTTACGAACGGTGTATTCGATCTAGTTCATAAAGGTCATTTGACTTATCTTTCCCAGGCTCGTGACTTGGGTGATGTTCTTTGGGTGGGGATCAATTCCGATTCTTCCGTCAAAAGACTCAAAGGTCCGGAACGTCCGGTAAATCCGGAAGAAGATCGGGCACTTCTTCTTTCCTGCCTTTCCTTTGTAGACTATATCAGCGTTTTTACCGAAGACACTCCTTTGGAACTCATCTCTCAGGTAGCGCCCCATATTCACGTAAAAGGGGGAGATTATGATTTGGAAGCTCTTCCCGAAACTCCACTTGTTCGCAAATTAGGCGGAGAAGTCAGAATTCTACCCTTTGTTCCGGGATTCTCCAGCACCGATCTGATCCGACGCATTCGTCAAAAACCCTAGATTTACTTCTCGATTCTACGAAATTCCGAGTTGGATTTTCCGAGACTGAAGAAAACTCTGTTCAGCAGGTAGGAGTTCGGTTTGTCCAAAACTAAATTTATTTTCGTGACCGGAGGTGTTTGTTCCTCCCTTGGAAAGGGTGTGTCCGCAGCAGCCCTTGGATGCCTTTTGGAAAGCAGGGGTTATACCGTTTCCCTGCAAAAAATGGATCCTTATATCAATATCGATCCGGGAACTATGAGCCCGTACCAGCACGGCGAAGTGTATGTGACCGAAGACGGTGCGGAAACTGATTTGGATCTAGGTTATTACGAAAGATTTACCAAGTCCAGGTTCACTCGTAAGAATTCCGTTTCTACGGGACAAATTTATAATACTGTAATCCAAAGAGAAAGAAAAGGGGATTATCTGGGAAGAACTGTACAAGTTGTCCCTCATATCACCAACGAGATCCGAAATAGGATCTATACTCTTGCAAGAGAAAATGCAACCGACTTTGTGATCGTAGAGATCGGTGGAACAGTGGGCGACATTGAGTCCATTCCATTCTTAGAAGCGATCCGTCAGATGAGATACGAACACGGACCTACTCAGGTTTTATTCATCCATGTTACTTTAGTTCCTACCATCACAGTAGCAGGCGAAGCAAAAACAAAACCTACACAACACTCCGTAAAAGAACTTTTGGCACTCGGGATCCAACCGGATATTTTGATCTGTCGTGTGAATCAACCGATGCCAAAAGAAATGAAGGGAAAAATTTCCGCCTTCTGTAACGTAAAAGAGGAAAATGTGATCTCTGCTTCCGATATCAGCACTTCCATTTACGAAATTCCTAAAATGTATAAGGAAGAAAAACTGGATCAAGTGGTTCTAAAAACATTAGGACTAGAACTTGGAAAATCCAATTTTACGGAATGGGAGAAGATCATAAAAAGTCTTCAATCCGCAAAACATACAGTCCAGATCGCAGTGGTTGGAAAATATATTTCGCTTCATGACGCGTATCGTTCCGTTTATGAAAGTTTATCTCATGGCGGAATTGCAAACGAAGCAAACGTAGAATTTATAAAAGTAGATCCTGAAAAACTGGATAAAACAAATGTGAAGGATGTTTTAAGATCCGTGCATGGTGTTTTAGTTCCGGGCGGATTCGGAGACAGAGGGATAGAAGGTAAGATCGCGGCAATCCAATACGCAAGGACCAAAGGCATTCCATTCTTCGGGATCTGTTTAGGAATGCAATGTGCGGTGATCGAATACGCAAGAAACGTATTGGGAATGAAAGATGCGAACTCCACAGAGTTCAGACCTGATTCTCCGGATCCTGTGATCTCTCTCATCGAAGAGCAGATGGATATAGATCAAATGGGTGGAACAATGCGTTTAGGATCTTATCCATGTAAGATCAAGAAAAACACATTAGCATTCAATGAATACAAACAAGAACTGATCTATGAGAGACATAGACATAGATTCGAGTTTACGAACAAATACAAACAAAGATTCGAAGAGAAAGGAATGATCCTTTCCGGTATTTCTCCGGATGAAAACCTGATTGAAATCGTAGAAATTCCGGATCATCCTTGGTTTATAGGAGTTCAGTTCCATCCTGAATTCACCGGAAAACCTACAAAACCGCATCCATTATTTGCCGGATTCATCCGTGCTGCGGTCAAATTTGCAAGGAAGGCATAATGAGCGATAAGACTGCCCAAGAAAGGGATTTTTTAAGCGGTAAAAAGATAGGAGGAAAGAATCCATTCTTCCTGATCGCCGGTCCTTGTGTGATGGAAAACAGAGACTTACTTGAAAAAGTCTGTGCTGAAATGTTAGAGATCACCACAGAACTTGGGATCCCTTATGTTTTCAAAAGTAGTTTCGATAAAGCGAACCGTTCTTCAGTTACTTCTTATAGAGGTCCCGGACTTACGGAAGGGATCAAACACCTAGAACATATTAAGAAAAAATTTAATGTTCCTGTTCTGACTGATATTCATGAAACTTCCCAAGTCGGTCCTCTTAAAGATGTGATCGATATGTACCAAATCCCTGCATTCCTAAGCAGACAGACCGATCTGATCGCAGAATCCGCTAAAACAGGAAAATGGGTGAATGTCAAAAAAGGACAGTTTTTAGCTCCTTCCGACTGTAGACATATCAAAACAAAAATCCAAGAATCCGGTTCCGAAAAGTATATGGTTACCGAAAGAGGGACCACGTTCGGCTATGGGAATTTGGTATTCGACGGAAGAACAGTTCCTATATTACATAGTTATGATATTCCAGTAGTATTCGATGCGACTCACTCCGCTCAATTGCCCGGAGCCGCAGGAAATATCACCGGAGGACAAAGAGAGTACATTCCGAGCATGACAAGAAGTGCAGTGGCACTCGGGATAGAAGGTATCTTTATGGAAGTGCATCCTGATCCTGCAAAGGCACTTTCGGATGCTACTACTCAGTATCCACTTTCCGAAATTAAATCCTTATTAAAGGAATTAGTCGGTTTAGACCGTTACGTTAAACAGGAAATCCTAAACCGCTAACAGATAAGAGCCTTGTATTCCCGTATACTCACTCTACTCAAAATAGACCCGGAAACCGCCAAAAAATACGGTCCGGGCCTGGGAGTAGGACTCGGAATTTTATTCTTAGTTCTTTTCTTCTATTCAGGCGGAAAATCGGACGCTAAATACACCCGTGTAGAAGAAGAAAAAGAAAAAGGTTCCACTGTATCTTTCCGGAATTTTGCAAAGGACCAGTATGACGGGAACGGAACTATATTATGGAAATTGAAAGCGAAAGAAGCCTACCTTTACGCTGACGAAAAAAGATACGTTCTATACGGAATTGATTTCGACCAATATGAGAATGGAAAGTTCAAGTCCAAACTCACAGGAGAAAAAGGAGAGATCAACCAACTCACAAAGCTGATGAAACTCACAGGGAATATTCTTCTTAGAACGGAAGAACATAGGACTCTCAGAGCAAAATCATTGGATTATAACGACGAAACCAAAGAACTCAGTTCCAATGAAGAAGTAGTCATAGACGCAAACGGGACTCATATCAGAGGTGTAGGTCTTAGAGCTGACAAAGACCTGAACAAGTTTACAATTTTAAGACCAAGTGCAGTCACCCAAGACGGTGCAAATCCACTCTCTTCTTCTCCTAAACAAAAATGAAACGTATCCTAGTCCTTTTCTGTTTATTATTTTTGCTCCCCGCATATTTGGGATCTCATTCTAGACCCCCTCTCTTATTTTCCGCGGAAACATTGGATCCGAAAAGTTTCCAAGGAATAGGAGAGGCAGATCCGAAACGTAAGGAAAGTTTTCCTACTTTTTGGGGAGCAAACGCGCTTACTCAAGAAGATAAAGAAGTACAAGGATTAAAAGTCACCATATTCAGTTTAGAAGGCGGCGCCTGGATCCAACATAAAAAAGTAAAATTGGGCGCAAACAAGATCGAAGTATATGGAAAAGAAGCATATAAGGCTTTTTTAAAGAACGGAGTACATATAGAAGACCAGGAAAACGGGACCGTGATGCGAGCTGGAATTGGAGAATATGATAAATACTCCGAAATGGTCTATATCAAAGAAAGACCAAGGCTTAGCTTTCGGGACAAAACCGGCAAAACAACGGTCATTTCCGCAAAACAGATAGATAGGGAATTGAGCACTAAGATCACAAAGCTGCATGGCGGAGTGATCGTAAATCATCCGGAAGTTACTATTTTTTGTGCAGAGGCGATTTTTAAAGAATCGGAACATCTGATCACCACGGATCCGGACCCGATCCTTATCTCTAAGAACAGATATTTGAGCGGTAAATCATTATCCTTCTACACAAATGAAAGCAGGATACTTTTGGAAGAAAACACAGTCTTATTCCAATCTTCAGAAGAGACTAAAAAAGATCCGGAAGGAAATGAGAAAAAACAAACCGTTCTCACGATCCTAAAAGGGGATAAGATAGAAAGCCGTCCGAACGAAGAGAACGACCGCACAGTACTGATCAGCGGAAATGCAACAGTTCTCAGAAAAGATATGAAGATCACTTCGGATAATATCGAGTCGGTGGGAAAGGATTCACATATCATCAAGGCCAGAAAAAATATCAAAGTGCACGATAGAGAGAATAATCTTCTTCTTTCGGGTAACGTATTCGATTATTTCAGAAATGAAAATTATCTTCACCTGACTGACGAAGGCAAAATGGAATTTTTAGACAAAAACTCCGATCAGGTAACGAGTACGATCACTGCACAGGAATTCGAACGTTTTTTAGACCAAAAAGAAACAGTGATCCGAGGAAATATCTGGATCAAATCCAAGTCCACAGAGGCGCAAGGTGAGTACGCCACTTATTTTGAAAACGACGAATCCGTACTTTTAGAAGGAAATCCTAGGATTAATCGAAGTGGTAAGATACTGAGAGCGGGAAAAATCGTCTTTTATCCAAGAGAAGGAAGATCAATTCTGACAGAAGGAGTCCATTTAGGAAATTAGGCTTGCATAATGGGACAAAGGATCCGGTGCCAAAACTTAATCAAAATATATAATAAGCGCAAGGTTGTAGACGGAGTCAGTTTCGATGTTCGCAAAGGAGAAGTAGTAGGTCTACTAGGTCCGAATGGCGCCGGAAAAACTACTTCCTTCTATATGTCCGTCGGTTTTGTAAAACCTGATTCAGGTCATGTATTCATAGACGACCAAGATGTGACGGAAGCTCCTATGCATACTAGAGCAAAACTAGGAGTAGGTTATCTTGCACAAGAAGCTTCTATCTTTCGTAAACTTACTGTTGCGGAAAACCTGGAAGCTATTTTAGAAACCCTGAACATTCCTAGATCGGAAATCGTTCGCAGAAGAGACGAACTACTCTTAGAATTACAAATTATGCGAGTCGCCAATCAAAAAGGTTTTACTCTTTCAGGCGGAGAAAGAAGAAGATGCGAAATCGCTAGAGCCTTAGTCACAAATCCGGATTTTATCCTTCTTGACGAGCCGTTCGCAGGCGTCGACCCTATAGCTGTTAAAGATATTCAAACTGTTATAAATAGTTTAAAGAAGAAGGGACTTGGCATCTTAATCACCGACCATAATGTTCGAGAAACATTAAAGATCACGGACAGAGCATACATCATGCATAGTGGTAGGATCTTGATCGCGGGAACTCCTAAAGAACTCGTGAATGATAAAGAAGCAAAAAGAATGTATCTAGGAGAGGACTTCAAGCTGTGAATCTGAACCACCAGTTAGTACAGAAGCAGACACAAAAGCTTGTCATGACGCAGGATTTGCGTCAGTCGATAGAGCTTTTGCCTTTGTCTACTCTGGAACTCGCCGATAGGATCAGCGCAGAACTGGTGGAAAATCCGATGCTGGAAGAGGAGCCAGGCTCCGAAAGAAGTAAAAGCCCTGAACTCTATTCAGTGGACGATCTAAAAAGAAAAGAGAAAAACGACTTTCTTAAAAATTCCGACCAAGGATGGCAGGATTCATTCAGCTTAGATAAACCTCAGTATAGAGGCACCGACGCCTCCGACAGAAATCAAAAATACATCGAATCATCTCCTAACGCACAATCCCTTTCCGACCATTTACTTTGGCAGCTCAGGATCTCTTCCTTAAAAGGAAAAGAAATGGAGATCGCTGAAATTTTGATCTCCATGCTGGACGATAGAGGATTTATATCCCAGACCCAAGCCGAGCTTGCCGCGGAGATAGGAGTTTCCGCAAAAACGATCAAAAAAGTTTTGGAACAGATCCATCAATTGGATCCCTTAGGAATTGGTGCAGGAAGCATTCAAGAAACGTTATATATTCAGGCAAAGATCCTAAAACCGGAAGATAAAAATCTACACGATCTAATCTTAAATTATCTAAAAGACCTGGAAAAACTGGATTATAAGGGAATTTCCAAAAAAATGGGTCTTCCGGTCGAATCCATAGAGGCAATGGCGGCTGAGATCAAAAAATTAGAACCATTCCCCGCAACATTATACACTCCCCAAAAACCGGATTACATAGTTCCAGACGTAATTATCAGAGAAATAGAAGGTGAGTTCAGTATATTACTGAATGACGAATGGCTTCCTAAATTAAAAATTAATAAAGAATATAAGGGAATGCTCAAAAAAGGAGCCGGTGCTAAGGATTCGGATAAGGAATATATTTCCGCAAAACTGAATTCCGCAGAATGGCTGATCCGCTCCGTAAACCAAAGAAGACAAACCTTGTATAGAGTAGTCTCGGCGATCATAGAACTCCAGACCGAATTTTTCCGCAAGGGAGTTCGATTTTTAAAACCTCTCACTTTAAAAGATATAGCGGAAAGATTGGACCTTCATGAATCCACAGTTTCTCGTATCACTTCCAATAAGTATGTGCAAACATCCTGGGGAATTCTGGAGTTAAAATGGTTCTTCTCCTCCGGATTAAAATCCAAAAGTTCCGAAGGTGGAATGGAATCCTCTAAAACCATTCATGATATTATACGTAATCTAGTAAAAGAAGAAGATCCCGAAAATCCTCTCTCCGATCAGGACATAGTGGAAAAAATAGAAAGTAAAGGGATAGAGATTGCCAGAAGAACTGTGGCAAAGTACCGTAAAATACTGAAAATTTTACCATCCAACCAAAGAAAAAAAGTAAAATCTCTGGAAGCAAGGTAACTCATGTCCGTTCCAGGTATCAATGTTTCTAATATTCTAAAAGATCATCCTGAGTTAGGTCTCAAACTTATAGCGGGAGAAAATGGGCTCCAAAATCGGATCCATAGTTCCGAGATCAATAGACCCGGTCTTTCACTCACCGGTTTTTATGAAAGTTTTGCGCATGACCGTATCCAAATTTTTGGAAAAGGAGAATGGGCATACATCACTTCTAAAGAAGGTGAGGATATGGAAAAACTCGCCGCAGATTTTTTCCATTTTCATTTAAATTGTATCATATTCACTCACGGAAACGTTCCTCCTCCTATTTTTGTGGAATATTGCGACAGACTGAATATTCCTCTTTTGGGTTCGGATGTTTCTACGCATAAATTTATCACTTTAATCTCCCAAATTTTAGACAGAAGTCTTGCGCCTAGGACGATGAGGCACGGGGTTTTGATAGAAGTATTCGGGATTGGGATACTTCTATCCGGAAAAAGCGGTGTAGGAAAAAGTGAAACGGCACTCGAACTCATAGAAAGAGGCCATCGTCTAGTCGCGGATGATATGGTGGAGATCAGAAGACTTTCCGAGAGTTATCTGATAGGGACTTGTTCCGACCTTCTTCGTCACCATATGGAGATCAGAGGATTAGGAATTCTGAATATAAAGGATATATTCGGGATCGGATCCGTAAGAGATCATAAACTCATAGAGCTCATAATTCATTTGGAAGAATGGACGGAAGAAAAAGAATTCGATCGAACCGGACTCGAAAACAGAACGGAAGAAGTTCTTGGGGTAAATATTCCTCTAATCAAACTTCCAGTTCGACCTGGTAGAAATATTCCGATCATCGTAGAGACCGCTGCAATGAACCAAAGATTGAAAAAACTAGGAAAAAATGCAGCGGCAGAATTCAGCCAAAAATTAAATATTTATCTACAGCAAGGAAAAGTTGAAAGAAATCCACCTCAAAATTAACGAAAACGGCGCAGGGATGCATGCTCGTCCCGCCTCTGTCTTTGTGAATTGCGCGGCAAAATACTCCTGCGAAGTTCTAGTCTCCAAAGACGGAGTGGAAGTGAACGGTAAAAGTATCATGGGACTCATGATGTTAGCCTTAGCTCCGGGTCAGGAATTTTCCATTAAGACAGAAGGCGCCCAGGAAGAAGAAGCGGCGGATGCTTTGGCCAAATTAGTGGAAGGCGATTTTGCGATATGAAATGGTTCCCATTCCGGATAGAGGAGGAGAATCGATACTATCTTCGAGATCTTCTGATCTTATCCGGAGTGATCTCTCTATCAGTACTTGCAGCAGAGCTCATTCATTTTAGAAATTCTGAAAATATAGATATAGTAGATCGGATACTTATCTATGTATATTATACTGTTCCATTAGTCGTGCTATTCTTGATCGTTTCCTATTTTTATAGGAATCGCAGGAATTTAGAAACAGGAAGGCTAAAAAGTTCCATACGATACAGGCTTTCTCTTTCCTTTTTGTTCATCGCAATGCTTCCTTCTTTTCCCGTATTTTTACTCACTTCCAATGTGATAGGGAGGGTATTTGAAGGATTTTACGGTTTGGATATCGCCCAAGCCCTGGAAGCGGGGGATCATTTTGTCCGAAAGGAATTGGATATTGAAAAAAATAATCTATTAGAAAAAGCTAAATTATTTAGGAATTTAGTCCAAAGACAAAATCCGAACCCGAACCTGCTTACAAATCGTGCAAATGAATTGGATCTGATCTCCAATCCGAACTATTATGTGGGATGGTACGAGAATAACGTTCCCACACTTGAAAACAGATCCTTAAAATTGACAATTTCGCCGGAAGAATTTACGAACCTTGGAACGGAAGAAGGTATTTCCGAAAAACTTGCCTTAAACCAAAATTTAGGGTTTTACTTACTTAAAATTGATTCACCTAATCCGGCTAAATTTTTGATATTAGGAAAACGTGTTTTTCAGGGAGAAGAGTCCAGAGCCTATTCTTTTATCAATACTAGAAAAAACTATATCACCGCAGATTTAGCCAAAGAAAAACTTCCTTACGAGGTCAGGCTTACTATTACATTACTGACCGTATTCGCTTTTTTACTTTCAATCTTTTTCTCACTTGTATTCGCCCGAAAAATTTCAAGACCGATCATAGATCTTGCAAACGCCACCCAAAAAGTTTCTTTAGGAGATACGGATATCAATCTTCCACTTACGGAAGGCGGAGAGATAGGTGCATTGGTAGAATCTTTTAATCAAATGGTAAAAGATCTAAAATCCAAAAACGAAGAATTGATGCATACACAAAGGATAGCAGCTTGGAAAGAAGTGGCTCAGAGAATGGCTCATGAGATCAAAAATCCGCTGACTCCTATCCAACTTTCCGCAGAAAGGATCAGGAGAAAACTAAACTCGGAAGTTCCGGAAGAATTCCAAGAGATCGTAACGAAGGGAAGTGAAACCATAGTCGGTCAGGTAAAAATTTTAGAACATCTCGTAAATGAATTCTCCGAATTTGCAAGAATGCCTGCACCTAGGTTGATCAACCAACATCTGGAGCCGGTGGTCTTGGAAAGTGCAAAACTTTTCGAACATACACCTGGGATCCAGATAGAACTCAACTTCGCAAAAAATTTGCCTGAAATCTTTTTGGACAAAAAACTGTTTTTAGGGATCATGAATAATCTTTTCAAAAATGCAGTGGAAGCCATAGAAAAGAGAAGGCAAAGAGGCGAATCCGGATTCACTCAAGGAAAAGTCAGAATTTCTACCGTATTAGAAAAAAGGATCATGAGACGTTCTGTGGTTTTACTTGTGGAAGATAATGGGATCGGAATTTCTTCCGAATATAAGTCCAAGGTTTTTGAACCTTATTATTCCACAAAAGACGAGCATGTTTCCGGGATAGGACTTGCAATCGTTCAAAAAACGGTAATAGATCACAACGGTCATATTTCTGTGGACTCATCCGAATTAGGCGGATGTAAATTTAGGATAGAACTTCCGGTAGCTTAGATGAGAATATTCATAGTAGATGACGAACCGGAAATCCGCAAATCCCTCCAGGATATTTTGGAAGATGAAAATTACGAGGCGGAACAATTTTCTTCCGGCAAAAATTTCTTAAAACATCTGAAGATAGAAAGACCAAGTTTGGTATTACTGGATGTTTGGCTCGGAAAAGAAGACGGACTCCTCATTCTAGACGAGATCAAAAAAATTTATCCGACTGTCCCGGTAGTAATGATCTCGGGACATGGGACAATAGAACTCGCAGTACAAGCCACCAAAAAAGGTGCATTAGACTTTCTAGAAAAACCATTATCCATCGCAAAAGTTTTAGAAGCGGTGGAAGAAGCATTGGTATATTCGGAAAAGACGGAAGCTCCGGAAATCAAACTGGAATCGGATGAAATTTTAGGGAATTCTCCCGCAATCCAAAAAGTTAAATTTTCCATAGCACAAGCAGCCGCTACAAACGCTCGAGTTTTTATTTACGGTGAGAATGGAACAGGAAAGGAACTGGTCGCTAAAACTATATTCAAAAACTCTAAAAGAAAGGACCAGCCCTTTGTAGAAGTAAACTGCGCCGCACTTCCGGAAGAATTGATAGAATCCGAACTATTCGGTTACGTAAAAGGTGCATTCACAGGCGCCACAGACACAAGGATCGGAAAATTCGAGGCTGCTAACGGAGGCACATTATTCTTGGACGAGATCTGCGATATGTCTTTATCCACTCAGGCAAAAGTACTTCGTATCCTACAAGAACAAAGATTCGAAAAATTGGGAAGTACAGAACAGGTCTCTGTGGATGTTAGGATTATAGCTGCCACAAATATCCCAGTGGAAGAAGCAATCAAAGAAGGAAAGTTCAGAGAAGATCTATATTATAGATTGAATGTGATCCCGATCGTAATTCCTCCATTAAGGGATCGTAAATCGGATATTCCACTACTTGTAGATCACTACGTCAGACAAACAATCGCAGAAAATAATCTTACTCCTAAGATCATCGAAAAGGAAGCGGTTTCTATTTTAGAAAACCATTTCTGGCCGGGAAACATCAGAGAACTTAAGAATGTGATCGAAAGACTTTGTATCATGACTGTAAGCGATATTATACGTGCCCAGGATGTGAAGGATTCCATGACAGGTTTCGTAAAAGCGAATGATCTGGTCGAAAAAGGGGACTTCAAAAAGGCAAAAGAAGAATTCGAAAAACAGTATATTCTAAAAACATTACAGACAAACGAAGGGAATGTTTCCAAAACTTCCAAGGCACTTGGAATAGAAAGATCCCATTTATACAGAAAAATGAAATCCTTAGGGATACAGGCGGAGGACATCCATGACTAAGCCTGGAATATTTCAAGAGTTGAAAGGAATTCTTCAGGACTTCAAATTTTTAGTCCAAAACGGAGAATTCCCGATCATACGAAGACAGGGAGAAAAAGATCCCCAGGATCTGGACCTGGAATGGAAAGACTCTTGGGCCTGGTCTTCTATCGGATCTAAAAAAGAAAAAGAAACTTCCGTCCCTGGGATCCAAATGAGGATCCCTCCTAAAAAAGAGGACCGAAACTTTTCCTGTAAACTTTGCTCCGATAGACTCAGCGCTGTACGCCATTTTATCATCAGAGGCAGAAAGAAAATATTAGTATTACATTATACTGGTGAAACCGTCCCCGGAAAAGAATCGTATGTAAAAACTTCTCCTTTGAAAATTTTCAGGACCAGCGAAGCGGAAGATGTATTCGATAGAATGATCCAAAAAGTATTCGGCTTCACTATGAAGGAGTTCTATTTCCAAGAATTTCCTGGATGTTTATTTTCCCAAGACAGATCGAATGAAGAAGATTGGAAAAGAAGGACCCAAAACTGCAAGGTCCAAGTACAAGAAACCGTCCAGGAAGAAGGTATCCAAGGAATTATACTTTTAGGCGCTGCCGCAACGCTTTATTTCGGAAAAGAGGAAGCACTCAAACAAATGGGAAAAACTTTAGAGTTCCAACCTGGGACTCCTATGGTAGTGCTACGTTCTCCTGAAGCTATCTTGGCGGCAGAACAGAAAAGAAAATCCAGCAAGGCGGATTCTACTGAATTCCAAGAAGCCAAGAAGAAGGAAATAGAAGTCAAAGAAAGTATCCTATCTCAACTAGGGATCTTTCATCAGGAGATTAAAGAAAAAATTTGATCCAATACGCAGAACTAGCCTTCGATCTTCCTATCTTAGAGGACACATTCACTTACGAGGTACCTCCAGGCACCCAAGTCGGAATGAGAGTAGAAGCCAAACTAAGAGGAAGAAAAGAAGAAGGGATCGTACTCTCCTTACATCATAATGAACCAAGCTATGAGGTCTTACAAGTAGATCGGGTTATAGATAAAACTCCAGTCATCAATGAGGAACAGATCCAACTCGCGTATTGGGTAAAAGAACAATATCTCGCTTCTCTTGGGGAATGTATCCACAAGATGATTCCCTCAGGCAGAAGACATTCTAAAGTAAAACTGAACGAGAATATTACCGCCTCCGAGCCGTTTCAATTAAACGAAGAACAAGAGGCGGCATACCAAAACATCAAAGCCGATTTTGGAAAAGATTCCATCCATCTTCTATTCGGGATCACCGGAAGCGGAAAAACGGAAGTTTATCTGCACTTGATACGGGACATTCTACAAAACTCAAACAAGGGAGTTTTACTTCTGGTTCCTGAGATAGGTTTGACCTATCATATTATACGCAAATTAGAAGCGGTGTTTCCGGGAGAGATCGCATTACTACATTCTGCTTTGAAAGTATCAGAAAGATTTAAAGCATATACGGACCTTCTACAAGGCAAAAAAAGGATCGCTGTTGGCACAAGATCTGCGGTATTCGCGCCCATTGCAAATTTGGGACTAGTCATCATAGATGAAGAGCATGATGGATCTTTTAAGGAACATTCTACACCAAGATACCATGCAAGACAGGTTGCATTACAAAGATGCAGGCAGAATAAAGCGGTATTAGTTTTAGGATCGGCAACTCCTTCCTTAGAAGTATATCATCTTGCAAAAACAGGAAAGATTGGATTGCAAGTCCTTACCAAAAGACCTGGAACTGCAAAACCTCCTACGGTCCGGATAGAAGAAAATAAAAAAGATACAAGACTGATAGGTTCAGAACTTACATTTGCGATCAAACAGAGATTGGATAAAAAAGAACAAGTCATTCTTCTTTTAAATAGAAGAGGATACAGTCCTTTAATCTATTCCGAAAAAGAAAAAACATACATCCCTTGCCCGAATTGCACATCTCATTTATGTTATCATAAAAAAGGTACCGTTATCTGTCACCTCTGCGGCTTTTCCGATTCTTTCCAAAGATTGGAATCCAAGCTGGGAGAAAAACTGGTCATGATGGGAACAGGCACCCAAAAACTGGAAGAATTCCTTTTAGAAACTTTCCCAGGTGCAAAAGTGGAGCGCCTAGACCAGGATTCCATCCAAGATAAAAGTGTTCTCACTGATGTGATCGGCAGATTGGTAGACGGAGAGATAGATATTCTCACCGGAACACAGATGATCTCCAAAGGTTTAGATGCCGCTCGAGTCACTCTTGTAGGAGTTTTAAATGCAGGGATCGGTTTAGGACTTCCTGATTTTAGAGCGGGAGAAAGAGTATTTTCCCTTTTAACACAAGTAGCGGGAAGGGCTGGTAGATCGGATCTTGCCGGAGAGGTTCTCATCGAAACAAACACTGTGGATCATCCGATCATTCGAATGGCATTGGACCAAGATTATATTCGATTTTATGATTCTGAGGTCAAAACTAGAGAAGAACTTTTTTATCCGCCATTCTCTCGTTTAGTTCGTATCTTATCCAGATCCAAAGACGAAAGTCTTTCTCTCAAAACGATTGAAGAAGTTCATCAGGTTTTAAAAAAACATCTTCCTGAACCGAACACAGTCGTTTTAGGTCCGGCTCCTTGTCCTTTTTATAAAATAGATGCAAATTTCAGGAATCATATACTCATCAAAACGACTGTGCAGAACAAATGGAGAGAGATCCTAAAAAAAGAGATCCGGCCTCTTAAAATTTCTAAAAACGTTTACCTGGAATTGGATTTTGATCCATTGGATCTTGTCTGATGAAAATCGCATTTTTTGGGACCCCGGAACCTTCTGCCAAACTTTTGCAGGCATTATTAAAAGAGCCTGATATCCAAGTACAATTCGTGGTCACAAATCCGGATCGTCCTAAGGGAAGAAGTAAAACCCCGGTCCCAAGTCCTGTTAAAGATATTGCACTTGCAGCAAATCTTCCTGTATTCCAATACGAATCCATAAAGAAGGAAAAAGAAACTGCGCTTGCAGATCTTTCCAAGTTCGATGCGGAACTTTATGTTGTATTTGCTTACGGTTCGATTCTACCTAAGGAAATTTTTTCTCATCCTAAATTCGGTTCTATCAATCTGCATGGTTCCATTCTTCCCGACTTAAGGGGTGCTTCTCCGGTCCAAACTTCTCTTTGGAAAGGTTATACAAAATCAGGGATCAGCATCCAATACCTGGGTGAAAAAATGGATGAGGGAGATATTATCCGCATCCAAGAAGTGGATGTGGATTTAGAAGATGATACCGGAACCCTCATGGAAAAGATCACCCAAGCAGGGATCCAAAGCCTAATCCCACTTTTGAAAGGAGAGAGAACTTCTGCCTTCGAGGCTTCTCCTCAAGATCATTCCAAGGCAACTTATTGTACTAAAATCCTTGCAGAAGATAGGGTCCTGGATCTAAAACTTTCCGCCATAGATATACATAATCGAATTCGTGCTTTAAGTCCGGATCTGGGCGGGTATTGCCGGTTTAGAGATAAACGAATGGTCTTATGGAAAACAAGACCGGTAGATTTTTCTGAAGCACCCATCCAACCAGGCAAATTGAAACGAATGGACAAAAAGGCCCTTCTTTTCCAGTGTGGAGATGGCCGTTTTTTAGAGATCCTTTCCGTTCAACCGGAAAATAAAAACAGAATGACTGTGGCAGATTTCATGAACGGTTTCCGTATTTCGGACGAGGATCGTTTCGAGTGACCAAGGAAGAACTCCGCTCTAAATATCTCCCTATCGGGGGTTACTTTTTTTTCATCGCATTCGGCTTAGTAGTCTTCTTCATAGCCGCCTTCTTAGTTGTATTCGTTCGTACTAAAAGCTCCACAATGGTAGTAATGCCGGATGTGGTAGGCAAACCGTATAACGAAGTCCATAACGAGTTAATGCGTCTCCAGTTGAAAGTCAGATTGGAGTCCAAACGTTATCCGGACAAAACAGATGGAATTATCATCTACCAATCCATTCGTCCAGGAAGAGAAGTGGAGGCAGGTTCCAAAGTTTCTCTTACAGTCAATATCGGTTTAGATCGAATTGATATGCCTAACCTAAAAGGCCAAAGTTTGGTCTCCGCTAAAAACTCCATGGAAAAAGTTCTCTCAGGAGAAACTTACGTTTCTTTAACTTTAGGTGGGATCACCTATGTGGAAGTGAAAGAAGGAGAACAACCTGACACTGTAGTGGATCAAATCCCGGAAGCAGGTAAAAACATCACCGCCGGCGAAAAAGTATTCTTACTAGTTACCAAACCTTCTACCAAGAAAAAAGAAGGGGAGCCTCAGGCAGGATTAGAGTTTAAACCGGGTGATTCTTTTGCATTCGCTCAAAGAGCCCTAGTAAGAGCAAAAATTTCTTCCAAGGCAGAAGTAGTTATTACCAAATTTCGTCCTGATAATGGAAAAATTGAATCCGTCCAAAAAGTGGGAAACGAATACAAGTTTAAGGTATTTTATTTCGAGCCGGAAGACAGGGTAGAAAGCGGATACGAAAGTTTCGTGTATGAGGCTCCTGAAAACGGAACGTATTCCTTAATCGTAAAAGACCAAAACGACGAAACCAAACAAATGGAAATCAGCGCTCCCACTACTTACCAAGAGGGAGAAAAAATCCAGACCGTCTTTTACAGAACAGGGGACGTGACACTGGTTCTTTTGGACGAGAAAGGTTCGAAAGTAAAATCCAAAGACTACGAGAACGAATTTTGAAAATTTCCGCTTCTATTTTAGCCACCCAACTTACAGCACTCGCAAATACGGTTCCTAACTTTAAAAAAGAAGGAATAGATCTAGTCCATATGGACGTGATGGACGGAAATTTTGTGCCTCAGATCAGCTTCGGAGAAGCGGTCAATAAAGAGATCAAAGCAATGACCCAGATCCCTCTGGACGTTCACCTGATGGTGGAGAAACCGGAGAATCATGTTCCTAAATACTATGAACTGAATCCTTACTGCATTACTTTCCATGCGGAAACAACTCGTTTCCCGATTCGTCTCGCTCAGGAAATAAAGAAGAATGGACCGAAAGTGGGAGTTTCTTTGAACCCTGGGACTCCAGTTTCTGCTTTAGAAACTCTTCTACCTTATATTGATCTAGTACTCATAATGACTGTGGAGCCTGGATTCTACGGACAGAAGTTTGTGGATGGGGGAATGGACAAGATCCGAAAGGTCAAGTCACTCATTTCTAATTACCCGATCGAGCTGGAAGTAGATGGGGGAGTCAATGATACAAATATCAAAGAACTCTCTCAAGCAGGTGTGGATATTTGCGTGGTTGGTGCCGGTTTATTCAAATCCGGGGACCCAAGCGAAAATGGTATTCGCTTAAAAGGCCTAGCGAAGTAAGTCGCATTAAATATTGACAGCCGAGCGTTCCAGGGAATTATGGCGTATTAGGGCGAGCCATACGGTGAGCCATCCTTATTTATTCGAAGGAATTTTACTTTGGTTAAGATCAGACTACAAAGAACCGGAGCCAAAAACAACCCTCACTACCGGGTAGTGGCTGCAGACAGCCGTTCCCCTAGAGACGGTAAATTTATCGATATCCTCGGTCACTATCACCCAGCAGAGGTGAAAAGTGGGACCGTTCTGGATAAAGACAAAATTTTAGGCTGGCTCAACAAAGGTGCTCAACCTACCGGAACCGTTCTGAACCTCATTAAACACGAGGGAATCTGGGCGGAATATAAACAATCCCTGAAGAAGTAATGGAAGAGCTGATCCGCTATATCGTTACTTCTCTAGTAGATCATCCGGAGGAGATTTCAGTTCGTGAAATCGAGGGCGACGAACAAACCGTCCTAGAACTCCGGGTTTCCCCGAAGGATGTGGGGAAAGTGATCGGCAAAAATGGTAGGATCGCAAAGTCCTTAAGAGCGATCTTAACCGCAGCATCCATCAAAGCCGGAAAAAATTTCTCCTTAGAAATTATTGACTGAGACTCGAATCCTAACCGGACATTTAGGAAAACCCTTCGGACTGAAGGGTTTTGTCCGACTGGTTGCAGAGGATAGTTCTGTCCCGGGACTTAAATTTCCACTCCAAGCAACTCTAGAATTTTCCTCTAGAGAACCTGTTTCTGTTAAGATCCTTAAATCCACTATACAATCCGGAAAGATACTTTTACAGTTAGAAGGGATCAATTCTCCGGAGGAAGCCTCTTCCTTAACTGGCGGAAAATTGTATATAGATCGTTCTCATTTTCCCAAATCCAAAAACGAAGAATATTATCTATTCGAGTTAAAAGGTCTGAAAGCGATCTCAGAAGATGGAAAAGAACTTGGCTGGGAATTGGTGGACATTCTAGAAAATCCGGCACATTCTATCCTGGTCTTTCAGACAGAAGAGTCCGAGGTCTTAGTTCCTTATGTGGAAAAACATGTAGGAAAAGTACTCTTAGAAGAAGGTAAGATCGTTTTAATAAGCCCTGAGGATTGGAATGAAATTTAATTTTATTACCTTATTCCCCGCCAAAGTCCAGGCTTACTTTTCGGAAGGGCTACAGGAGAAGGCGATCCAAAAGGGTGTATTCTCCGTTAATATTGTTCATCTCAGGGACTTCTCCAATAATAAACATCTAAAGGTAGACGACACACCTTATGGTGGAGGTCCGGGAATGCTCTTAAAAGTAGAGCCAATCGATCTGGCCTTAAAGTCATTGGGAGAAGATAGAGGGCTCGTAATTTTAACTACACCTTCCGGAATTCCATTCGATCAGAACGTTGCAGAGAAACTTTCCAAGCTAGAAAAACCGATCACTCTTATATCAGGATATTATGAAGGAGTGGATCACAGGGTAACAGAGCATCTTGTTGACATAGAACTGTCCCTTGGAAATTATGTAATTTCAGCCGGAGATTTGGCTAGCCTCTGTATTACGGATGCTGTGTCCAGGCTTTTGCCCGGCTTTTTAGGCGACCGAGAGAGCCTGGAAGAAGAATCTCATAACGAAAGGGATGTTTTAGAATATCCACAATATACGAAACCTTCCGAGTACAATGGCTGGAAGGTTCCTGAAATTCTCTTGGGCGGAAACCACGCGGCGATCGAATCTTGGCGCAATGCCAATCGAAAGAAAGTCGACCCTGATATTACGAGGAATTTATGAAAGAACTTATAAAAGCAGGACTTCCTACAGAAGCAAATCGTACCCTAAACTTCAATGTTGGGGATACTGTAAAGGTCCATTATAAAATCCAAGAATCCGGTAAGGAAAGGGTCCAGGTTTACGAAGGAGTTGTGATTTCCATCTCCAATGGCGGAAACGGAAAATCCTTCACAGTTCGTAGGATCTCTTACGATGTAGGTGTTGAGAGAGTATTCCCGCTTTATTCTCCTCGTATCGCTAAAATTGAACTAGTACGTAAAGGTAAGGTTCGTCGTTCTAAACTGTTCTTCTTAAGAGAACGTTCCGGAAAATCCGCTCGTATTCGCGAGTTGAAAGGCGGAAAAATTCTGGTGGCAGAAGACAGAAAACGCCAAACCGCAGAAGAAGCAAAAGCTGCTGCTTCCTCCGCAGAAACTGCTGCTGCAGAATAAGAACCTTCTCTAGTTGCGGCGGATCTGCCGCAACTTTCATTCCTTCCTTTCTAATATCTTCTTTTTACTTTCTTTCTTAAAACCGATGCCTCTCGCAAATTTTGAACCGGAAGAATTGAAATTTTTTCCAGATCATCTTCCTTGCGGGATAGACGAAGCAGGAAGAGGTCCTTATGCGGGTCCGCTTTCAGTAGGATTTGTCTCCTTCACACCTGAAGTCTTGGAAAAGATCTACACGGGTCAGATCTTAAAAGGACTGAACGATTCCAAAAAACTCACCGAATCAAAACGTGAATCTTTGTTTCAAGAAATACAGGAAACTGCCCACAAAATTGCACATGCATTCTTATCCCATACCTATATAGATCGTTACGGGATCAACAGAGCAGTATTAGAAGGTATACTGAAATGTTATAGAAAGGCTTCCCAAACTCCGATAGAAAGTAACGGAAGAAAATTACTGCTCTTAATAGACGGAAACTATAATTTTTCCAAATACAAGGAATCGGAAGAGGTAAAACGCCAGTCTTATTATTATAAAAAAGGGGATTCCAGGATCGCGAGTATAGCGGCCGCATCCATTATCGCAAAAGTAAAACGGGATCGTTTTATGAAAGCGATTGCCTCCAAGTTTCCCGGGTATGGATTCGAAGGGCATAAAGGATACGGAAGTGCAGGACATGAGGAAGCAATCCGGAATCTGGGACTAGCGAGAATCCACAGAAGATCTTTCACTAAAAAATTCCATGCTTCCGATTCCTCCTCCCAATCCGATTGATAGAAACCAAAATCCTCAGGTCCGAAAAACGGACAGAGTCCCTGAATCCCATCAAATCTCCTTAGTAATCAATTCCTCTACCAAGATCCTCAACCCGGAAACTTTCGAAGGAGAGTCCAAAGATGCACCTTTCTTTCGTGTTTGGGTGAAAGAAGGTACCAAAGACGGAAAGGCGAAACTTGTCTGGAAAGGAGAGACCTTAGAAGCCGAGACTAAAACAAGTCTTCTCAGCGGAGAGCAGTTACTTTTATCCAGAACTTTAAACGGTAATAACTCGGAATGGAAAATACAGGAAAGGAAACTAACGTTAGAAACGGACGATTCCAAAATATTTTCCCCATTGGAAAAAGGACTTACAGGTATTTTGGAGAAGGTACTACATAAAGAAGAAGGTCCCATCTCCGAAGACAGTATTCTGGCATTCTTAAAAAGTTATTTTCCTCATTTCGAATGGAAATCGGAGACTCCCTATTTCGAGTGGGAATGGGAGGGAGGAAACGCAGAAGGATATTTGGGTGGAACCGATCCGGGTCGTATATTTGTGCTCTTTATGGAAACCAAAGAGGACGGTCCGAGTCTATACAGGTTCCATTGGAAAAAAGAAGATGCGGCGGACCTGATTCTAACCGCTATTTATACTAGTTCTAAATTGTACTTGCATATAGGTCGGAATCGTAAAAAATTTATGCAGTTCTTGGAAGAATCGGGAGTTAGATTCCAGGAACTCAGGATACAATATAAGCCCTCTTTACAGAGAAGGGAATGGACTGCGTGAAATTCGGAATCGCCCTAAAGTTTACACCGGACGAGAATAAAGGCCCTAAGATCCTAGCCAAGGGAGAAGGTCTATTAGGTGAAAAGATCAAGGGTGTGGCTAAGAGACACGGAGTTCCTATAGTGGAGGATGCTCCTTTGGCCGAGGCACTTTCTCCGATACCGGTAGGACAAGAAATTCCGGAAAATTTATACAGAGCGGTTGCGGGTGTTTTTGCTTTCGTACTCAGCCAAAAAGCGGAAGCAACAAGGGAATTTGAAAAATGAAAAAATTGAACGTGTCCGAATTAAAGCCGGGTATGAGATTTACAAAGCCCGTATATCTGGACAAAGAAAATCTGTTCATCACTTCCAATACTCCGATCACTGATTCGGATCTGGAACGTTTGAAAAGATTCGGCATCACCGAGGTATTAACTCACGGAGATATCCTAGTCATAGATGTGGATCCTGAAAGATTGGAAACCCAATTAGAGGATTTTATCATCTCCACGATCGTAGACGAGGACCTTCTTCCTTTGAAGGGTATCTACGATAACCTGAACCGTATTAAGGTACAATTTTCCAATCTATACAAAAACACTTTCGCATTAGTACAAGACGTTTATAGAAAAGTTGCGGACGATAAGGTATTCGATTTTGGTCCGGTGAGAGAACAAGGAGAAGCACTTTCTGACTTTGTAAGAACTCATAATAATCTTTCTTATCTCATACTTGGAATGAATAACCCAGGGTATTATTTGTACAACCAGATCACTACTTCCACATTCTATGCTCTCATCATAGGAAAACTTTTGGACTTCTCCCGTCCTAAAATGGTGGATTTGGCAATCTCTTGTTTGGTTGCAGATGTGGGAATGACCAAGGTTCCTGCAACCATCTCCGAAAAAACGGACCAGCTCACCGACGAAGAATACAAATCTATCTTAAAACATACGATCATAGGTTATCAGGTACTGACCCAAAGAGTCAAAATTAAGAATAGTTTGGCGGTTGTAGCCTTACAACACCATGAACGTTTTGATGGAAAAGGTTATCCCCAAAAGATCGCAGCCACTGCAATCGAAGAGAACGCTAGGATCTATGCGATCGCGGATAATTTTTCAGCACTTATCACAAACAGACCTCATAGACAGAGAGTTCTTCCTCACGAAGCGATCAAGTCCATGATCAGCATGGATGTTGGCAAGTTCGACCTGAAAATCGTAAGGACTTTCTTAAACCAAGTCTCCTTATATCCTGTGGGTTCTTGTGTGGAACTTTCGGACAAAAGAGTAGGGATCGTTCTTGCTGCAAACGCGGACAAACCTTTAAGACCTTCTATCCGTATTATAAAAGACGAATATGGGACTTTTGTGAGAAACTTGGTATTAGTGGATCTGGTGAAAGAAAATCATCTGTTCATCGTCAAGGCACTCGATCTTCAGGAAGCCACCGCAAATTCTTAATTTTTTCGGATCTATACTTTTAGATCCAAAATATTCACTCTATTCTTCTTTTCCGAAACAGGTCTCTGTATGGGACCTGGCTCCAAACGAAATATTCTAAAGGGAAAAGAAGGAGAAAATATTGCCGCGGAACTTCTTCGCGGGAAGGGCCATCTGATCTTAGAAAGGAATTTCAGGATCAGAAGGGGAGAAATCGACATAATCAGCGAGAAAGAAAACGTCCTGTATTTTACGGAAGTCAAGTACTGGGCTAAAACTTCTCCTCTTCACCCCTTGGAAATATTCACGCAAGTCAAGATCCGTAGAATGAAAACGGCAGCTCAATATTATTTGAGCAGAAACGTTTCGTTTAGAGATCATTTTGTCTCCTTCTCCCTGGCCTTAATTACCGAAAAAAGGGAACTGAAATATTATCTTGATCTATTCTAAAACAATCGTTAAGCGATTTGAAAAACGAGTCGATTTTCGAATTGTCTGCGGGTTCTCAAGGATGAGGACCTTAAATCGTTACAAGGAAGTAACTATGAAAAGCATCCAAATTCTCGGCAACTTGGCCGGGTCCGACCCGTTCGGACCGGACCCAGTGATTCTGAGAAAACGAGGAGTTCCAATCAAGAAGCGGAAATTCGAGGACTATAAGAAGAAGATCGAGGACGAAAACTACATTGATTTCGCAATCGATAAGATCGCTATGGAACTCTCGCATTTCCTGTCAAAGTAACCACAAAAATAAAACCGTCGAAAGAACAAGTTAGGTTACGGCCCTGTTTTCCGGAGACCATCCGGAATTCAGGAAAACAAGGGCCTCCTCCATATTCCTCAAAAGAATATCCTCAGAACCTTCCAGATCCGCAATCGTTCTCGCCAACTTTCTAAAATGAGCTACCTTACGAATGCTGAACTTTTGTTTGTGAACAGCTTTCCAAAAGTATACTTCACATTCCTTGGAAAGTGGGATCATTCTTTCTACTTCTTCTCCTCTTAATCTTCCGTTATATAGTTTTCCTGTTTCTCTGAATAATCTTCGGTATTGCATATCTGCAGCGGATTGGATGGAGTCTCGGATTGATTTTAAATTGATGGAAACCTTCTCCCCATCTGTACTTCCTGAAAAACCTAGGTGATAGAATATTTCGATCCGATCCAAAAATGGTCCGGTGAAAGGGGACTGATAATTCCGTATACTTGCAACAGTACAAGTACATTCCTTTATTAAAGTTTGGTAATATCCGCAAGGACAAGGATTGGTGGCTCCAATGAATAAAAAGGAAGCGGGGTAGGTGATTGAACCGCTGATCCGGGAGATTGTAATTTTACCTTCTTCCATCGGTTCTCGTAGAGCTTGTAGATTACGAGAATGGAACTCTGAGAGTTCATCTAAGAATAGTATTCCATTACCGGCTAGTGAAACTTCTCCCATTCTTAAGCTGCTCGAACCTCCGACGAGTGAGATATCGGAGCTAGTGTGGTGTGGACTCCTAAAAGGTCTTTCTACTTCCGTGTCTGAAAGTATCCCTTGTAAAGAACGTATTCCTAATAATTCTATTCCTTCTTTCTCATTGATCCTGGGAAGAAATCCGTGAGCCAATTTCGCGAGCATTGTTTTTCCAGCACCCGGTGGGCCCGACAACAAACAATGGTGAGATCCTGCACTCGCGATCTGAATTGCTCGGATCGCAGGCAATTGGCTTTTATGGAATTCAGATTTCCAGGCGAGAACCTCCGATCTGATCCTTATCTCACCTTTAGGTTCAGGCTTAATTTCTCCCTTAGCTAAAGAGACTAAATCTTTTAGATGAGAGATTGAATAGACCGGAAATTTTCCGAGTAGGGATGCTTCCTGCCGATTTCCAAAAGGAACAACTGCCACCGTAAAACCTAGATTTTTTAATTCGGAAAGTATAGGTAGAATTCCTTTCAGAGGTTTTACAGAACCGTCCAGTCCTAGTTCTCCCAAAAAAAGAAACTGTTCTAGTTTTTCAGAAGGAGGTAATTGTTCCGTTAAGTATAAAATCCCAGCTGCAATCGGAAGATCTAAGTATGTACCTTCTTTTTTTCTGCCTGCAGGAGCTAGATGGACTAGGATATTCTGGAGAGAATATTCAAACCCACTGTTCTCTATCGCGATCCTTATCCTGTCCGAGGATTCTTTGATAGAAGGACTAGGAAGCCCAGTGATCTGGAATCTTGGGATCCCTCTTTTTATATTGATCTCTACGGATACCGGAAAGGGAAGGATTCCCTCCAGGGAAGCCCCCAGAAATTTGGTCAGTTTACATGTCTCCATAACCGGGACAGGTGCGGAAAAATTCAGGGCTCGCGCTTTTTTTCTAAAAACTAGTTTATCACTTCCGGACCTTCAGTAAGTTATGCATGAAATGGTGAGATTCTTCGCTTTTTTACTGGCTCTATTTACCATACAGTGCGGGACCAGGCTGATCAAAAAAGAGAAGTTATTCGAGATCAACGAACATTACCAAGATAAGATATACAGCCTCAAAAAAGACACAAAAGTCTCTATGACCGAAACTTTTAAGAAGGGAATGTTGGTCCGAATCTATGTCGAATCGACTCCTTCCCTGATTAAAGTGAAATGTTTCCCCGCTGACCAGAAAAGGGAACATGCTATCGGCAGGCTGATTGCTTATCAGGTGAACGATGATTTAGAGAAAAAGACCATCAGTATAGAGGATTTGGATAAGATCGTTGCAAATGAGCTCACGGAATATAAAAAGAAAAAGTAGCCGTCGTTCCCCCCTAGGTTCAAGAAGGCATCCCGATGCGGCCGATATTAAATATGTGAAACGGACGATTCTTTGCCTTCCCATTATATCCGCCATGCTTAGTTCTGCTTTATCGGCCGATCCACTCAAGAATTACGAAAACGCGATCAACGATTACGCGAATAAGGATTCTTCCTTCTTTACGGATAAAGAAGAACGTAAGATCAAACAATTATTCTCCCAATCCCCGGAAGAATGGGAAGAAGACAAATATTCTTCTCTTAGCTATCATAAAGATAAATCCAATCTGGAACTTCCTTCTTTTATCAGTATCAATCCGATCGTTTCTTCCAAAATCGTCAGCCAAAGCGGCTTTATTATAAAATCCTATATCGTAAAACCTAAGGATACTTTATTCAGGATCGCAAAATCCTTAAAGACCACTGCCGCTAAAATCTCGGAAGCAAACGGTTTAAATAAAGGTTCCGTTCTAAAAGTAGGACAAAGCTTAAGTGTTCCTGTGAAAGTAGGAAATGCTTCCCGCCAAAAGATAGAATACAAAAGAGTATTCATCACTCCTGTTTTAGGCGCTAGATTTTCTTCCAGATACGGTAAAAGAAAAGATCCATTCCATACAGGTGGAGGAGGTTATCATACCGGAATAGATATGGCTGGCCCTCAAGGAGCACCAATACTTGCTTCCGCTGATGGAGTGGTAAGTTTTGCCGGAGTAAACGGCGGTTACGGAAACTCAGTCATCATAGATCATCCAAACGGTTATAGAACCATGTATGCGCATTGCGCTAAAATTACAGTGGAAGAGGGAACGAAAGTGAAAGCCGGCACGGTCATAGGTGCCGTAGGTCGTACAGGCTCCGCCACAGGTTCCCATCTCCATTTCGAGGTGTTCTATAACGGAAAAAGGATCAATCCTGAGGTGGCACTTAGGAAAACCTTAAAAATTGTTACTAACCTGGACCCAGGCAAAGTAGCGAAACTTTAATTACTGATCATCTTTTTAAAAGCCGGGACCATTCTATTTGGATCCGGCTTTTTTAGAATGATTCCTTGAGAATATCCGAAGGGCGCAATGAACGCAATTTTTATCGAATTCAGAAAACATACATTCTATGTTCTGATCCCAGTCGTGATATTTTTCTCCTTCTCTTTAGCATATCTTTGTAGAGGGATACTTCTGCTTTTTCTGACCCCGAATGTGCAAACAGGTTCCTCTACTTCGGCTCCCAGAAGACCGGTCGCGGAAAATTCGATCACAATCGAAATGTCCAAGGAAATGGTAACAGGTTCTTTATTTAGGGGAAGTTTAGCTCCACCTCCGGGGGAAACTGCCTTAGGTGCGGACGGCACTCCGGAAGGTCCTCCGGATACCGGAGAAGGCGAAGAAATGAGAGTCACCGGAACCTTAAGCGGTCACTGGAGTTTCGCCAGAGTTACTATTTTAGAAAAAGGGAAACAAAACGCGGAAGAATTCGCGATGGGAGAAGCGGTTGGAGGATACAAGGTAAAGTCCATTCTTCTCAACCATGTGGTCCTGGAAAAAGGAGGCCAATCCCTCAAAGTGGAGATAGGCCAAACACCTGGAGAAGCTAGGGCCAAATTAGGAGCCCAGGCAGATGTCCCAGGAGGACCACCTGCAGCCGATACAGTTCGTAAAATTCTGTCCAGACAGGATGTGAATAGAAAATTAGCTAACGTAGCCGAACTTTATAAGGGAAAATTCGGTCCTTATTTGGAAAATAACACGATCGCCGGTTACAAAATTTACAGCATAGGCAGCGATCATATTTTTTACTCTTTGGGAGCTAGGACCGGAGACGTGGTGCGACGGGTAAACGGAATGCCCTTAAACGATACGGTGAAAATGATGGAGATATGGAATTCCCTAAAAACGGCCGATAAAGTATCCGTAGACGTAGAGAGAATGGGCAAAGTATTGTCCTATGAATTCATCATCCGGAATTAGAGATTAAATGCGCAAAACAGATTTACGATCCAGATATTTGAGAAACGCAGCATTTGCGTTTTTACTTCTTCTTTCGGTGAACGAGAGTTTAATGTCTCAGGGCAAAAAAGGAAGTAAAAGAAGTACGACCACTCCAACAGCGGAAGATACAAAGGAAAAGACCTTTTATGCAAACTGGAGAGATACGGAACTGAATGATTTTCTAAAAGGGATGAGCGCAATCCTAAAGAAAAACATCCTTTTAGATGAGAGTTTAAAAGGTAAGAAGATCACGATCATCTCTCAAAAAGAGATCCCGATCAAAAACGCATTTCCATTCATGAAGGCGGTTTTGGAATCCATGGGGTTCGCAATCGTAGAAGAAGTGGATCTGATCACTATCGTAAAATTAAAGGATGCACTTGCCAGATCTCCTTATGTAAGAGTGGGCAAGGAGCCTATCCCGGAAACGGAAGCGTTAGATAATCGTATTATCACCCAGATCATTCCGGTAGAAAATGTAAAACCGGAAGAATTGGAACCTATCTTAAAAAGATTAACTTCTCCTAATACCGATATTATCGTTTATAGAAATACGAATACGATCGTACTTTCCGGTTCCACTGCGGACATCAATAAACTTCTCACTTTAGTGAATGAGTTGGATGTAAGACCGGATGAGACTACACCTGGGGCGGTCGCTTCTGCGGGTGATGTTCATATTTATACATTAGAATTTAGTGAAGCGGAGAAGATCGCGGCCACTCTGATCAAGTTGGATAATCCGGTAGTAGGGGACTTACCTCTTCCAAGCGGAGCACCAGGCGCGCCACCTCCTCCTGCTCCTAAGGTGGAAAAGATCAAGGCAGTCGCTCATAAAGAATCCAACTCAGTGATCGTAACCGCGACTGAAGCGGAATGGAATGAGATCCGTAAAATTATCAGAGTTCTAGATTCCGCCAGAAAACAAGTCCTACTAGAAGTATTGATCGTGGAACTTTCTTCCACGGATACGAATGACTTCGGTATCGACTGGAGATTCCAAGGACAGGGTCCTTATAGCCAGTTCAACTCAGGGTTAGCTAAAGAAGGAAATATCATCAACTCAAGTGGTAGGATCAATCCAAACTTGAACACTTTATCCGGATTCTCTCTTGGTTTCGTACAAGCTGGTGCGCAACAGATCTTAGGTATCTTAAGTGCGAATCAAGGAAATGAGAACTTCAACGTATTATCCGCTCCTCAAGTTCTCACTTTGGATAATCAAGAAGCGGAGATCAACGTAGGACAAGACGTTCCAGTTAGGACCCAAAGCCGTAACGCTGGTTTGGGCGGTGCAAACGCAGTTACGGTGGATAACTACGAATATCGTCCAACAGGTATTAAATTAAAATTCACTCCTCACGTGAATAAGAATAACAGGATCACTTTAGATCTTTTACAAGAGATCAAAAACATCGCCTCCATCGCACTTGCGGGCGGTAACCCAACCTTCAACAGAAGAGAAGTGAAGACTACTATCACCATCGACAATAGACAAACCATTGTGATCGGGGGTTTGATCTCCAATGACAAACAAAAACGTCTGATCAAGATCCCGTTATTAGGAGATATTCCTTATTTAGGTTGGATCTTCCGTAGAACTACCGAGCAGTTAAAAAAGACCAATTTGATGGTTTTTATCACTCCACATATCTTGGATAATCGCGAACTTGCTGATAAGATGACTGTTAAGAAGAAGTTACAGCAAGAAAGATATGAAATTGAAAGGGAAAGGGTTCTAAATAAGGAAGCCACCATCAAGGAACGCGGAGAATAATACAGTGAAAACTCTAGGTGATATTCTCGTAGAAGACGGGGTCATATCCGCCAAGGATCTAGAAGACTCTCTTAAACTACAAAAAAAGAATCATTTACCCCTAGGACATATTCTTCAGAAAAAAGGGATCGCAGGAGAAGTAGACGTTCTCAAGGCGATGGCCCGTTTATACAAAATGGAATTCAGGGAAAAACTGGATTTCAAGGGAATGGAAGAAGTTTACGACCGTATCCCTCTCAAACTCATCCAAAAGAGTAAAATAGTTCCTTTCGAACTAAATAAGAAAAACGTTAAAATTGCGGTGTCTGATCCTACCGATCTTCACCCGATGGACGACGTTCGTTCTGCATTAAAAGAATTTAAAATAGAATTCATACTCGCACCTGAACCGGAAGTGATGAGACTCATTCATTCCCAGTTCGACAACACTTCAGCCGCGGCGAAAGATATGTTGAACGAAATGGAAGGCAGCTTCTCGGAACTTGCAGAAGGTTTCGATAACGAGACAATCGATCTTTCCGACGATGCTCCGATCATCAAGATGGTGAACGTGATACTTTCTCAAGCGGTAAATGAGAGAGCTTCGGATATTCACGTAGAACCTTACGAAAAAAGCCTAGTGGTCCGATACAGGATAGACGGTATTCTTCACAATGTATTAACTCCACCTAAATCTTATCATGCGGGGATCACTTCTCGTATTAAGATCATGTCCAACCTGAACATTGCGGAGAACAGATTACCCCAAGACGGTAGGATCAAACTTAGGCTTGCAGGAAAGGATGTGGATATCCGGGTTTCCACAATTCCTTGTCAGTTCGGAGAACGTATCGTTATGCGTCTCTTGAATAAGACCGACCAGAAATATTCACTGGAGACGATGGGATTTTATCCGGATCTTGTTAAAACACTCAGAACTCTTATCTACGAACCTCACGGTATTATCTTAGTAACAGGTCCTACCGGATCCGGAAAATCCACCACATTATACTCGGCTCTCACAGAGTTGAATACGGAAGAAAGAAATATCATCACCTGCGAAGACCCGGTGGAATATCAGATAGATGGCGTTTCCCAAATGCAAATGCAGGAGAAGATCGGGCTCACATTCGCAACCGGACTAAGAGCTATTTTACGTCAGGACCCGGACGTGATCATGGTGGGGGAGATCCGGGACGAGGAAACTGCAAGGATCGCCATCCAAGCTTCCTTAACGGGTCACTTAGTGTTCTCCACTTTGCACACGAATGATGCCGCTTCCGCCGCTACAAGACTTGTGGATATGGGAATTGAACCTTATCTGATCACTTCTACGGTGCTTGGATTTATGGCCCAGCGACTTGTTAGAACTATATGCAAAGAATGTAAAACTTCTTATAAACCGACTCCTCAGGAATTGGAATCCATCGGAATTGCAAAGAAGGATCTGAAAGGTGGAGTTTTATACAAGGGAAAAGGTTGTTCTCATTGTATGAATACCGGATTTAAAGGAAGAACAGGAGTTTACGAACTTCTGATCATCAATACTCCGATCAAAAATGCGATCTTAGCCGGATCGGATACGAATAGTATCAATGATATCGCCTTAGAAAATGGGTTTGCCACAATGAGAGATTATGGTATCCGAAAAGTATTGGATGGAGTCACCACCCCGGATGAAGTTCTAAGGGTTACTTAAGTTTTCCTTCCATGGCACTTTTTACTTATACCGCGTTTAACAAAAAAGGAAAGGAAGAGAAGGGGATCATAGACGCCCCCAATATCCAATCCGCAAGGGCTAAACTTAAATCCAAAGGTTTTTACGTTCGCCAGATTTCCGAAGACGCGGAAAGAAAGGACAGAGAACTTTTTCCATTCCTAGCGAAACTTCTCTATCGAGTTCCTAAAAAGATCATAGGTCTTTTTTCCAGACAACTTGGAACTTTACTAGGTGCGGGAATTCCCTTAGACAAATCACTCTCCAGTATTATTGAACAAACGGATCATGAAGTATTTCGTAAAGTAGTGATCGCAATGCAGGCGGATATAACGGAAGGAAGTTCTCTATCCGATTCGATGAGAAAACATCCGGATATATTTCCAAATCAGTATCCTTCTCTTGTTTCCGTAGGAGAAAGGACAGGTGATTACGAAACAGCACTCATGCGTCTTGCTGAGATGGAAGAAAAAAACCTGCAGCTAAAAGGTAAGGTCACCACTGCACTTGTTTATCCAGGAATTATTTTCTGCCTTTTACAGATCGTGATCATATTTCTACTCACCACGGTTGTTCCCCAGATCGAACATTTATTCGTGGAATTTAATGCAACTCTTCCAGTGATCACTCGGATCGTGATCGGAAGTTCCAGACTTCTAACAGGTTATTGGTTCTTGATCTTCCCTATGATTGGTGCAGGAGTTGTGGGCTTCTTCTTTTATAAATCCACTCCGGAAGGTAAGGAAAAATGGGAGAAGTTCGTTCTTAAGATCCCGATCATCCGAACACTTAATAAAAAAGTACTTATATCCAATTTTGCCAGAAACCTAGGAATACTTCTTACAAATAGAGTGCCATTGATCATTTCTCTCCAAATTGTAGAACAGATCGTTGATCATTCCGTTTTCGGACAAGAAATTCGAAATGCTTGCGATAGAATTCGAGAAGGAGAGAAACTTTCGGCAGCGTTCACTGGGTCAGAGATATTACCACAATTAGTCTTAGGTATGATGTCTGCCGGAGAAGTTTCTGACAGGGTCCCTGAGATGTTGAATAAACTCGCGGAGATCTACGACCAAGAAGTGGATTCCGCTTTAAAAAATGCGACCCAAGCAATCGAGCCGTTAATGCTTGTTTTTATGGGTTTTGCGATCGGTATCATTATGGCGGCGATCATCGTTCCGATGTTCAGCTTGACCCAAAACTTGCAAGGTATATAACAATAGAAATAGGAGAACCGACTTTGAAAACGGGAAACAAACGGAGAAAAGGATTCACTCTTATCGAATTAGCGATCGTTGTCGCCATTTTAGGTGCTTTGATGACTATCATTCTTGTCAGCGTGGATTTTGGTGGAGTGAGCATCGAAACCGCGAAGATGAAGATCAAAAAAGACAAACAAGAACTTAGATTACATTTGGAAAGATACGCTTCCAAATTCGGAAGTTATCCTAGCGAAGAGCAGGGTTTAGACGCGTTAGTGGAAAGACCAACTACCGGAGAAATTCCTGAGACCTGGATCCCAATGGTAAGCAGCAAGGATTCTATTAACGACCCTTGGAAAAACCCATACAAACTCAGATATGATGGAGCGGGTGAGATCCAGATCATCACTTTTGGTCAGGATAAAACAGAAGGTGGAGAAGGTTTGAATTCGGACTTCGATATCACTAAAGAAGAGCAATATCCTCCTCAATTTACTTCTGCATCCGGCGCTAAAAAATAAACCCTATGGGCCCAAGAGCGAAAGGCCGGATCCGTTCCGGCTTCACATTGATCGAATTGGGAGTCGCAGTATTCCTGATTGGTGTGATGTTCGCTCTTGTGCTTCCTTCCTTAGTTAATTTACTCACACCAGGCGCCCAAGAAGAAGCGATGTTATTGCATGACGTTGTGAACTTCTGCTTTCGCAGGGCAAAGATCAACCAGAGAACGGTTTATCTTCAGTTGAATGTGGATACTGAAACTTATACGATCATAGACATGGAAAGGGATGAGACCGGTCTAAAAGAAGTTCCGGTATTCCAAGACAGAGAACTCCCAAGCTCATCTGCGATCGTAGATGTGATGGATGGAAGAGGTTATAGATATAATACGGGAAAGGTCCGAATTCCATTCTCTCCGATGGCAGTGGCCGAAGATTTTTATATCCATTTAGGTCCTGATCCTGAGATCACAAGAACACTCATCATAAAACGTTATGGCGGAAAATCCGAAATAGAAGACGGAGAGGTGACCGTTTCCAAGGAACAATTGGAAGAGTACAAACGCAGCGAGCAATATGGCACGAGTAAGTTTTAAAAGAAAAAACCCGCTTAAGAAGAGACAAGGTTTTACAATTTTAGAAATGACCTTGGCGTTCGCACTCGCCGCGGGTTGGCTTCTCTACGTACTCATGGTGGTTTCAGAAGGAATCAGACTGAAAAAAGTGGCGGCTCTTCAGATAGAAGCAACCCACCTCGCAAAAATTAAAATGGCTCAGATAGATTCTGCCACCATTCTACAAGCGGACACTAGTTCGGGAGATATTCCAGGCTACCAAGACTGGAGATTTACAACAATCATCAAAGAAGAGAATTTAGATCTTCTAAAAATGGCGGGAAAAGACAGCGGCAAAACACCGGAGGATCTGCTCGGCGGCACAAACTCCAGCATGAACCAACTCATCGCAAAAAGAACAGGTAATAACCAAGGCTCCGCGACCGGCGGACTTATCGCAGTATTCCATATTTATGTAACGATAGAATATCCTACGGGCGGAAGAGACAACCAAGGAATTCCGGTAAAAGAACAGTACACGATCGAGACCTATAAGGCGAGGATGAACTGAATTGGGACCTTCTTCACTACATTCAAGATCTATTAAGTTTCTTCGCAAAAGAAGAAGGTCAGGATTTACACTGATCGAATTAACCATCGTCGCAGCCTTATTGGGCGTTCTACTCGGGATGGTATTCGGGACTTATGCTACTATTTTAAAAGTCACTCGTCCAACTTCAGGCGCAGAAGGTGTGGATAGAGAAAAAGCGATCTCTGTTATCGAAAATATTAGAAGCACTCTGACCATGGCATTCTATTTCCAAACGGAAAAAAACCTGGTCTTTGTAAGTAGAAAGGGACGCAAATCGGAAGATGGACCGAGGCACCCAGGCGAAAGTACTAAAGATCATTTTATAGTATTTGCGGCTGTTCATCCTAACTCCGAAGAAGTCGCACTTCCGGAAGTAAGAGAAGTGGAATATTATCTAAAACAAAAAGACGGAACCGATTATTATAAATTAATGAGAAGAGAAGATGAGATCGTGGATCGTTATCCATTCGTAGGCGGACAAGAATACGAGCTGCTGGATAATGTAAAATCTCTCTCTTTTAAATTTTCCAAAACAGGAAAAGAATGGGAAGAAGAATGGGATTCCTTCCAAAGAAAAAGTATCCCTCGTCTTATCCGAATAGAGATCATCGCGAATATGGGAAATAAGGAAAGACGTTTTGAAACTCTTGCATTCCCAGGGATGCTTCTGAAATGAATTCGGGTCTTGGTCTAAAAGGCAGAAGATTTTCCAGAAGAAGAGGAGCGATCGTAATGCTCCTAGTCGGAGGAATAGGTGTAGCTGCTCTAACCACCACCTTGGATTTTGCGGAAAGATCCATGGCAGAATATAAAATCTCCCAAGGAGAAATGTCCGGCTTCAAGGCTTCTCTTTTAGCAAAGGCCGGTTTCCAAGGAGCATTGGCGGCGCTCAGAAAAATCCCGGAAGAACAACTGTACCAATCAGGGATAGGCCTAAACCCACCTCCAGTTCCAATGGGAGGAGGATGGATCTATTATAAGATCCAGGGAGAAGATGGAAAAATTAATTTGAATTCTATCTTCAATGCAGACACAAAAGAGCTGAATTTAAGAAACCAAGAAATGGCCCAAAGACTTTTGGAACGTTTGGGAATGAAGAAGGACCTTTTCAATCCTGTGGTGGATTGGTTGGACGACGATAGCCAGGGGAATTTCGAAATTTCATATTATGAAAAACTAACCCCGCCTAGAAAGATCAAGAACGCGTATATGTATTCTCTTTCAGAGCTTACCTCTGTGAAAGGTTTCGATCCTAAAATAGTGTACGGCTCCCAAAAACCTCCCGACTATGAACAAAAGTATTCCAAGGACTTTATGTCCGACGAAGAAAAAAGCCTGATTGGGGAGTCCGATTTCGTATTGGCAAATAATCTGACCGCATTTGTTCCATTCCAGAGAAACTACGACGATAGAATCAACTTGAACGCCGCACCGTACTTCGTTTTAATGTCTCTATCCGATTTTATGAACCGCCAATCAGTTCTTCAGATCATGAAAATGAAGATCAAAAAGGGCGGTTACCTGAAGGAAATTAAGGATCTGGAAACCATCCCAGAATTCCAGGTACCTTCCGTGGGCGGACTTTCCCTCTACAAAGAATTAGCAGGAGAAGGAACCGACGTTTCCGGCGGAAGGATCAAAACAAAGGGCGAAATATTTCGGATCAGCGCGGTCGGGGAAGTAGAAAGAAACTATAATAGTAAAAAAAGTTCCGATGTTATGAAAGGACCTAAGATTGTACGTAGGATCACCGGAATTTTTGACCTGACCAATAACCTGATGCTATATTATAGAGAAGATTAATGTTCTTATACGAAAAGTTTTTAACCGTAGATTACGGTACAAATTCCGTAAAAGGTGTACTGTTCCAAAGAGTGGCTGGGAACCTGACCCTTCTTAGAGCAGAGACCATGCCCATCTCCAGAATGGAAGAAAGGGAGTATGAGACGAATGTACTTCGTTTCATAAATACCTATTTTGCGGAAGAACATGCGATCGTACTTTCACTTTCTCTAGACAAACTTTTTGTAAGAGAGATCTCCATTCCATTAACTACGGAAAAAGCAGTACGAGAAGTAATCCCTTTCGAGATAGAAAGCAGGGTGCCTTTTCCTATGGAAACCGTAGAAGTATTAGGTTCCGTTTGGAGAATCGATCAGGAAAAGTCGGATGTAATCACTTACACTTCTCATCATTCGGAGTTCGATACATTAGCCTCTCCTTTTCTGGAATCCAGTCTTGTATTTCGCGGGATCTTCGTGGACTCGGTATGTTTGGGTTCAGTTATTTCCAAACATTTACATAAAGAGATACAATTCGCAAATGTTGCTCAGCTAGATATTGGCGGCAAAAAATCTATCCTGAACGTGACTAAAGACGGAAAGATCGCACATACACGTTTTCTTTCCGTGGGTGGAGATACACTAACGGAAGAAATTTCAAAAGCATTAAAGATCCCTAAAGATAAGGCAGAAGCCTTAAAAACAAGTATCCAATTCGAACCATTCCATACTCCGGAAGATGGTCTGAACTTATTTGCAAAAGAATACAAACTCAAAATTGCAGATATTAAAAAAGCATTCACCATTGCTCAGGAATTTTTCACATCCTTAAGCGAAGAAGTCCGCAGAAGTTTCCTTTCCTTAGAAGAAACGGAAAGGCCGGAAGCCGTTTATCTTTCGGGAGAAGGAAGTAAGGTCAGAGATCTGGAATCCTTTTTAGGAGAAAATCTTGGGATCCAAGCCAGAAGATATGATTTCTTAAGCGCAGATCCCGATAGATTCGCTACCTGCTATGGGATGGCTTACCATCTGATCCAATCTAAAAAAGCCAAAATAGATTTTTTAGAAACTCCTTACGTAAAAAGGTTAAACAAGAATTTATTTGATATAAGTATATTCAAACCTCATATTATTTTAAGTTCCGTTTCTTTTGTACTTTTGATAGGAGTATTTTTCTTAGGAATTATATCCGATAAAAGAAAACTTGCCGCTGCCAATAAGATCCTAGCTGAAAAAGTAAAATCCAGCACCGGCTCAAGCGTTCCTTCTAATAGAGATCCTATAGAATTCGCAAAAAGTTTAAGAGACGGTGCGGAAAGAAAAACGGAACTTTATAGAAAGTATCTTTCCAAGCCAAGTGTATTAGACGTACTACATGAAATTTCTTTAAAGTTTCCTGATCCGGGAATGCAACCTTTCTTATTCCAAAGTATCACTTATGATAATGGTTCAGTATCCATCCAAGGTGCAGTAAACGAGATCTCGGAAATCGGAAAAGTGCAGGACTCTTTGGCCCGTTCTCCCATGTTCAAAAACGTAAAATTAGATAGTAACCGTCCAAACTTCGGACTCAAAACATTTAAAGTCTCCTTTGTGATCAAAATGGAGGTGACCTCTAAAATCGAAGAAAACGATTAAGAGGGATCGTCTATGTGGCAAAAATTACAACCTAGGGAAAAACTTTTATTAGTCATCGCTGCGGGACTTATTTTGGTCCTGCTGATATTCTTGGTAGTCCGTAAAATTTACAGGCTCAGAACCGATCTTTCCGAAACGGTAAATAATACACCTGGACTCGTTGCACAATTGGACAAAACGATCTCAGATTATTTATTTTTCAGATCCCTGGAGAATGTGAACACGGGCGAGAACGATCAGAGTGCGTTTGCGGCAAAGCTGGAAAGGATCTTTTCAGATAATGGAGTAAAGGATAGAATTTCCACAATGAGGCCTATCCCTGCAAAAGCGATCGACAAAGGAAAATACCAGGTAATCGTTTTCGAGGTGAATTTAAGAGGTGTTCCTCTGGAAAACGTTATGTCCGTATTATATGATATAGATAAGGGCAATAAGGTAAATGCAAGAGTGGAATATTTCCAAACCAATAAACCTTACCAAGACAAAAATACCTACGACGTGAACATGAAAATTGCGGCCTATAGTGTCGCTCCCGGAAAATAAGATGGCTCGCGCAAAAAAGATAGAAATAGAAGAAGAGGAAGAACTAATCTCCAACGAAGAAGAAGAATTTCTCACGATGGAATTGGAGGAGCTACCTCCGGAAGAAGAGGAAGATACTCCTAGATTCTCTCTCAAACAAAAACTCATATTGATCGGAAGCGGGACCAGTTCCTTCCTTCTATTTTTGATCCTATTATTCCCTTACGAAAATATAGTCCGACAATTCATGTCTTCCTCCGGACAACCAAGCAGCGTATTTTTTAACGAATTATCAGTTTCAGTTCTGCTCGGAAAAGTTTCCGTAAAATCAATGGAGATCATGGGCCAAACATTTAAGATCAGGTCTAAGGATGCTCAGATCAAGGCAGGACTTTTTTCCTTATTAAGAAAAAAAGTAAACGGAGATTTCGAAATTGAAGAATTGGAACTAGACTACGACGGCCAAACCCTTGGAAACATAGGGGAGTTAGAAGGCCACTTACAGTTGGATTCTTTGTCGGTCCCGGCCAGCAGATTCGGCGGAGCATTCTCCCTCAAAATGCCGGAAGGAAAATTCGGATCCTTTCCGAACCTTCCTGAAATTCCTTTTATAGGAAAAATAGAGAACTTTTTCATCAATAAGATACTCATCACTTCCAGAATCGACCAAGGAATGGTAGAGTTCGAAGAATTTATCATAGATACATCCGTTGCAAGATTGGATCTTCACGGAAACTTGAGACTTTCGGATTCACTTCCCAGTTCTCAATTGAACTTAAGAGTTTGTTTCGAGTTAGAAAGAAATTTTGCCTCTGCTGCAGAAAACCAGATCATTGTAGGTGCATTGGATCTTTTAGAAAAGGGCGGAAGTGGAAAATGTATCCCGATCACCGGAACTTTCCAAAGACCTGAATTTAAGATCCCAGGCTTAAACGCTCCGGCAGGTTTACCTGGTAGCCCAGCTCCTTAAAGAATATACATTTTAGAAATTTCTAAATTTTTCTCAGGCCAAGCCAATTCCGCCAAAATCCGCAAGAGTAGGGGGTAGGGATCTAAGGCATAAAAAAACCTCAGATGTAAAACACCTGAGGTTTTTTATTATCCGAGAGAACTCTTGGTCTATTAGATCAAGAGCATCCAGTAGTCGCCCCGCAGGACATACATTTCAAACAAGAACCGTTTCTTACCATCTCGAAAGATCCACATTCTGTACAGGAATCTCCAGTATAACCTTTGATCCTTGCCATTTTGATCTCTTCCATAAGAGCAATCCCTGAAGTAGGCTTCTCCTTGATCATCATCTGAGAATAGGAAATTGTTTCCGGCTCGGAAGCAGGAGCAGTTTCCACTACCGCAGAAGCTGTAGGTTGCGAAACAGGCGCCTTAGGCTGGATGGACTCAGAAGATTTTCTGGATCCGATCTCGTCTCCTCTAAGATCTTCCGGTGCTACTTGACCAAGATCATATCTTCCGAGGTAGGTGATTGCCAATTCTCTGAAGATGAAATCGATTACGGAAGTACTCATTTTGATATGTTTGTTTCCGGTTACGATACCATTCGGCTCGAATTTGAAGAATGTGAATGCGTCCACAAACTCTTCTAATGGAACCCCATGTTGTAGACCTAAAGATACTGAAATCGCGAATGCATTCATCAAACTTCTGAATGCTGCGCCTTCTTTGTGCATATCCACGAAGATCTCTCCGAGTTGTCCGTCTTCGTATTCACCGGTTCTTAAATAAACTTTGTGACCGCCAACGACCGCTTTTTGAGTATAACCGGCTCTTCTGTTAGGAAGTTTACGTCTATGAGAGATATACTTATAAACGATCTTTTCCGCAAACTGAGAAGGATCTTTAGCAACTGCAGCTTCTGCGATCTCTTCTTGTTCCTCTAACTCGATTCCGTTTAGAAGTTCGAGAACAGAGTTCAAAGGTTGAGAAAGTTTAGATCCGTCGCGGTACAGAGCATTCGCTTTTACCATCATCTTCCAAGAGATATAGTAAGCGTTTTTAATATCTTCGATCGTTGCATCTTCCGGAAGGTTGATCGTCTTGGAGATCGCACCGCTGATAAAAGGCTGAGCAGCAGCCATAGTGCGGATATGGGACTCATAGGAAAGATAACGTTTTCCGTATTTACCGCACTTGTTCGCACAATCGAATACAGGATAATCTTTCTCTTTTAAGTAAGGAGCGTTCTCGATGGTCATTGTTCCACAAACATAATCGTTTGCTTTATTGATCTCATCTTTAGAGAAACCTAAATGCTCGAGAAGATTGAATGTGAAAGAATCGTAAGTTTCTTTTGCAATACCAAGGTTCTTTTGTAAGAAATTCTCACCTAAGTTGAACTTATTGAATGCAAAATTGATATCGAACGCGTAAGGAAGAGAAGATTCTACTTTTTCCAAGATCTCATTCGTGAAACCTTTCTCTTTCAGGCTTTGGGTATTGATTACAGGAGCTCCGTTTAAGGTAGCATGTCCCTTACAATAGTTTACGATAGATTCAATCTCGGACGGGGAGTATCCCAATTTGCGAAGAGCCAAAGGAACGGATTGGTTGATAATTTTAAAATAACCGCCACCCGCTAATTTTTTGAATTTCACTAACGCGAAATCAGGCTCGATACCGGTAGTATCACAATCCATTACAAGACCGATGGTCCCGGTAGGAGCAATCACTGTAACTTGTGCGTTTCTATATCCGTGAGCTTCTCCCAAAGAAACCGCTTTGTCAGAATCTTCCTGAGCAGCTTTTAAAAGGTAAGAAGGGCAGTATGCAGGATCAATTCCTACAGGAGTGATAGTCAGACCTTCGTAATCTTCGGAAGGAACATTATAGGCCGCTCTCTTATGGTTTCTTAGAACTCTAAGCATATGCTTTTTGTTCTTCTCATAACCAGGGAATGGTCCGAGTTCCTTCGACATTTCCGCAGAAGTAGCATAAGCAGTCATATGCATAACGGAAGTGATTGCACCGGTGATCGCCATTGCTTCTTTAGAATCATAAGGAATTCCCATGATCATCAATGCAGAACCAAGGTTTGCATATCCTAATCCAAGAGTTCTGAACTTATAAGAAAGTTCTGCGATCTCTCTGGAAGGGAATTGAGCCATAGTCACAGAGATCTCAAGGATGATTGTCCAGAGACGGCAAAGATAACGGAAACTTTCTACATCAAAAACCAGAGTTTCAGGATCTACAAATTTCTGTAAGTTCGCAGAAGCCAGGTTACATGCAGTATTGTCCAAGAACATATACTCTGAACATGGGTTGGAAGCATTGATGTTTCCGTCTTCAGGACAAGTATGCCATTCATTGATGGTAGTATGATACTGAGTTCCAGGGTCCGCAGAAGACCAAGCTGCAAAAGAAATTCTGTCCCAAAGATCTCTTGCTCTGATGGTTTTTGCAGGTTTAGCGGCCCTTTTTTCTTTGAGAGCTTTTTCTTTTTCGGTTCTATTATATAAATGCCAAGGAAGATCTTGTTCTACAGCATTCATGAACTCATTCGGAAGACGAACCGAGTTATTGCTGTTCTGTCCGGAAACAGTATTATATGCTTCTGATTGCCAGTCGGTGGTCAATTCTTCGAAAATAAGTTCTTTATAACCTTGTCTCGCAAGATCGATCACTCTCTTGATATAATTATCAGGGATTAAAACTTTCTTAGCTTCTACGATCGCCCTTTTAAGAGCGGAGTTCTTTTTAGGTTCGAAACGATCCTCTCCCTCCATCTCGTAACAAGCTTTCATGATCGCATTTAGATGTCTGTTGTTCAGAATGGATCCGGTCACAAGAGAAGCTACTTTTTTCTCTTCTTCTACTTTCCAATCTACGAAACGATCTATATCCGGATGATCTACATCCAAACATACCATTTTAGCAGCACGACGAGTGGTTCCACCGGATTTGATCGCGCCTGCAGCACGGTCTCCGATCTTCAAGAAACTCATTAAACCGGAACTTTTTCCACCACCGGAAAGGGATTCGTTTTCCGCCCTCAGGTTGGAGAAGTTGGTTCCGGTTCCGGAACCGTATTTGAATAGGCGAGCCTCACGGACCCAAAGATCCATGATACCACCTTCATTCACTAAATCATCATCCACACTTTGGATAAAACATGCATGAGGTTGTGGATGTTCATATGCGGAAGAAGATTTTACCAATTTTCCACTGGTAGGATCCACATAAAAATGTCCTTGGGACTTACCGTCGATCCCGTACGCCCAATGTAATCCAGTATTGAACCATTGAGGGGAGTTAGGAGCCGCCATTTGAGAAGCCAGCATGAAAGAGACTTCTTCATAGAAAGTTTTAGCACTTTCTTCGTCTGAAAAATAACCGTATTTATATCCCCAATAGGTCCAGCAGCCCGCTAAACGATGGAAAACTTCCTGTGCAGAAGCCTCTCCACCAAAACGATCTTCCGCTTTTAAAGAAGAAAGTTTTTCAGTGTCCGGTTCAGAGCGCTGTAACCATTCTGGAATGCCTTTTTCATCTACTTTTTTTAAGTATTTTGGCACTCCTTTGCGTCTGAAATACTTCTGGGCAAGAATATCTACTGCAACTTGAGACCACTGGTCTGGAACAAGAATGTCCTTAGCTTCGAAAACAACGGATCCGTCAGGGTTAGAGATCTTAGAATTCCTCTTAACCCAGTTTAGGTCCTTAGAAAATCCCTTCTCGGGTGAAGTGAAATGTTTATTTAGCTTCATAGCATTCTCCTTATGAAACTCCGGCAAAATATAGTGCGTTTTTGGATTATGTCACGCTACTATAGCTTTCAAATTTTCCCATAGTACTTTTTCCAAAAGCTGTTCGGTTTTCGCCGGAAAATTGTATGTAGATCCGATCAGAAAATACCTATGTCTCGAAGATTTTTCATTGCCAGCCTGCCTCATTTCTAAAAACTGGATTCTGCTACCAGACACTCCCCTTTAGCTCAGTCGGTAGAGCAAGTGACTGTTAATCACTGGGTCGCAGGTTCGAGCCCTGCAGGGGGAGCCAATCTTTTCCTTTCCTTCCAATCTTACCAAATTTCGGTATATTTACGATCTTATTAATAGACCCCGTAGATCCACATTTGTTTAGTCTTTTTAATAGAATTCTCGTTATTTTTAGAAAAATCTAAATAGGAAGGGGAAGGGGACAGGAGCACTCACGCAGAGGCTTCTTACATGATTTCCAAACTCTCTCTGCGGCTTCGCGTCTCTGCGTGAGTCAAAAATTGAAATAGCTACAAATTTGCACGCAGAGGCCCAAAGTCGCGGAGAAGAAGTCTATAAATCGTGTAAAAGAAAACTCTGTGTGCTCCGTGTTCTCGGTGCGAAACTTTTAAACCTTTTTGGGTTCACACAGAGACACAAAGTCACGGAGTTTTTTATATAACAACGGATAGAATATAAAGATTTCCCTTATATAAGGGTCTGATAAGAATTTTTCCGTTCATCATACCTAGATACACTTTCATCCCAAACTCATTGCATAGGGTCCGGAAACCTAGTATTTTCCTTCCTATGTCATTTAAGAAAATAACCATCCTGGTTTCATCAATTCTTATCGCAGGTGTTTTACTCTTATTATTGGTACCTTCTTCTTCCAAGAATGCTGCCGTTTCTAATTCCGGGAAAAATGTTTTTTCCGAAGGTTTGTCTTCATTCTCAAATATACTCAGCCTCGGCTCCTTCTCCTCATCCAATGATGAAGAAGGACTTATACCTGCTTCTCTCTTAAGAAATGAAACTCCTGACAATCTATACTGGGTTGCCGTAGCAACTCCAAGAGATGCCGCAGAAATGAAAGCCCAAAATGAGCTAAGAGAAGATTGGGCGGCTCTTTACGGAAAGATTTACTCCAATAAGGCGACTCGAAAAGAGATAGATGAGTATTTTACGGCTCAAATCAAACTACATGAAGATCAATTAGAATTATTGAAGATCATGGAGGATCGTTATCCGGAACGTTTGAACGACGATTCGAGAAGAATGATCCTGGCCGGCAAGGAACTATATGCTAAAAAGTTAAAAAACGTAAAAGATGAATATGAAAAACACATAAACCAAAAATAGATTTGGAGAGAATTATGAATTATCGGTCAATACGAAGGTCCGTATTCGGCTTCGTAGTATGTACGATGTTTTTCGCAGGAAGTGTATCCGTATTTGCGGATCCTTATTGGGGAACATTCAAAAAGGATAGCTGTACGTCGATTTTCCCTGGCAAACGCCAGTATTCAGCAATCCTTTACGGGATCCCTTCGGGCCAAAGCTGGGAAACTACCTGTGCAAATATGGGAGCAACCATTAACGGCCAAGTATTTACTAAGCCTAGTCGTTGTAAGAACACCGGTTTAAATATGTGGGGAGAATTCGATGTACTAGACGACTCCTGCGAAGCAAACTGGTCTGCAACAGATGACGGCGGAGCATATAACTGGACTCATAAGAATGACGGCTGCCAGACTTCTGGAACTTACGCGGGTAAAAGAAAATATTCTTCCCGTATTTGGAACGTAGTAGGTATCACCTGGGAAGCTGCATGTGCTCAATTGCCCATCACAATCGCAGGTAAAACTTATACAACTCCTACAAAATGTGTGAATACCGGTACCACTGGAATGTGGGGAGAATGGTATGTTGCAGATTCAAGTTGTGAGTCCGCTCCAAAAGCGTATGCAAGAGGTGCCCAGGATTCTCTCAAAAGAACAGGAACTCTTTCAGGTTATGTGGATCTTCATACTCACCCAATGGCTCACCTAGGTTTCGGAGGAGTAATCTTCCATGGTGCTCCTTATGGAGAACCGGCAACTGCGCTCGCAGATTGCCCTAGTATGTCTAACGAAGGCCACTCTGCAGGACACTCCAGAGTAGAAGCGATCGTTCAAGATGATATTATCGGAGCTCTACTTTCTACGGCAAAACATGATAATAGAGGATACGCAAGTTTCCCTTATTGGCCCGCAAACAATAGCTACACTCACCAAACAATGTATTATGAGTGGATCAAACGTGCCTATGAAGGCGGCCTACGAACTATGGTTGTTCTTGCCGTGAACGGTGATTATATGTTCGGAGCAACAGACAACGGTCTTCCGGATATTATCAAAGGTATCGCTATTGCAACTGATCCAGTTTATGATCTAAACGACATGAACACTTTACGTCGCCAGACCCAAGCAGTATACGATATGCAAACTTGGATCGATCAGAAAAGCGGTGGAGCGGGACTCGGATGGTTCCGTATAGTAAAATCTCCTTCGGAAGCACAAAGTGTGATCGCTGCAGGTAAATTAGCAGTAGTTTTAGGTGCGGAAGTAGATTACCTAGTAGATTGTACTACCACAACTTGTACGGATTCAATGATCACCCAAGGTGTCCAAGCAATGTATGACGCAGGTTTACGTTATATATTCCCGATCCACTTGAAAACAAACGGATTCGGTGGAGCTGGTCTCTATAATATCCTGGGAAGCGGGACAAAGTATGACTGTAAACATTACGGACAAGATTGTAACGTAGCAGGTTTAACTTCTTACGGACCTAAGATCATGAAAGCGCTAATGCAAAAGGGGATGATCATCGATGTGGGTCACATGTCCGCAAGATCCTTGGAAGGAGCTTTAACTTACGCAGAGCAACAATCTTATCCAGGTATCGTTACCGGTCACACAGGTGTATATGATATGGCGAATAAAGGAAATCGTCATGAGGCAAATCCAACAGGAGCAGCTCTGAAACGTATCATCGCATTAGGTGGAATGATCGGACTGATCCCAGGACAAGGAAACTTGGACGAAGTAGGTGAGTGGAGACAGAACTCCGACGGTTCTTATATCTCTCACGCCTGTGGGGGAACCACCCAGACATTTGCACAATCCTATCAGTATCTTAGAAATCTGATCGGAGACCAAGCATATGACGGAAGAATTTCAGTCGGAACCGACTTTAACGGATTCGCTCATATGCCTGGACCTCGTTATGGAACTCGTGCATGTCCAGGAGGAGTGTCTACAATCACTCAACCTGATTCCGCTAAAGTAGGATATCCATTTGCTCCGGATGCTTCCATTAGAAAAGCTGCAACTCTTTCAGCTTTACCTTCTCTTGGAAAATATACTTTCGGGAACAGGACATTCGACTTCAATACGGAAGGTGCGGCTCATATCGGACTTATGCCTGACTTCTTCGAAGATTTAAGACAGCAAGGACTCAAACGTTCCGATCTGGAACCGGTGTATCGTTCCGCTGACTTCTTCGCTACTATGTGGCAAAATGCAGTCACAAGAGGTGCAAGTATCCAATAAAGAAATCTAACGAAATAGATTTTTCTTAAGCCCGCCTAACCCTGCGGGCTTTTTTTACTTACTTGAAAATTGGGGATTTTGCCGGCCTGCGAATGCGTTCCGAGTTTTTCAACCCAGCATATCTTTTAGAGTATTATAATTTGATCTGGACAGGGCAACTTCTGCGGAATCGCCTAGAAGGACTTTGAAATGATTTCCTTTTCCATGAAGTATCTTTTTTACTTCGGATAGATTGATAATAAAAGATCTATGAGAACGGAAGAAATCCGAATTGAGTTCTGCCAGAACGGATTCCATTGTTTTACGGATCAGTTCTTTGCGGCCGGACTTAAGATGGATCTCGGTAAAATTACCGGATGCTTCTAAGTATAGAATGTCTTGAAAGCGGATCACTTCTATCATCCCATCTTTCTTTAAGGAGATACTATTCTTACGCATAGAATCCGCTTTAGAAGCCGAGGCAGACTTCATACGATCTATTGCTGCAATAAATCTTTCTCTAGTGAATGGTTTTGCCACAAAATCCAATACTCCGAAATCAAATGCACTTACTGCATTTTGTTTATCCGAAGAGATCACTATCGTATAGAATGAATCTTTTTCAGGAAGTTTTAGTATCTCATAACCTGATTGTCCTTTTAGATTGATATCCAAAAGTAGAAGGTCTATAGGATTTTCCTTTATACTATATAAAGCAGGAGTCAATTCATCGAATGTTTTGAGAGAGACTAGGCTTTTTCCGAATGCCTCTCTGCAATAATGCTGGATGGTCCTTGCCATCAGCTTATCATCCTCAACTAGAACCGCTCTCACCATGCTTAGCGAGTTCTATAAAAAAATATCAGACGGTCAATCTGAAATTTTCATTTTAGAAAATAGAAGTGTGAATGTCGCACCTTGTCCAGGATTACTTTCCAAACTGATCTTTGCGCCGAGTAGTTCTACTAGTCTATGAACCGCATAAAGTCCTACACCACTAGATGGTTCGTTGCCGGTAGGCTTAGCAGAGAGTCGAGTGAATCTGGAGAATAAAAGTTTTTTATCCTCATCAGTGAATCCTTTTCCTTCGTCCCTGATCTGGATCTGTATAAAATCGCCATTCTCCTTTATCAATTTAGAATGGATGAATATAGCCCCGCCTGGAGGAGAATATTTTACCGCATTTGAAACCAAATTATCTAAAATACTCGCTACTGCTTTCCTATCCGAACGGATCTTTAGATCTTCCTTATCAAATTGAGTATGGAATTTTATTCTTTTGAGAGAAGCTTGGTAATCGAAGTTTTGGATAGTAGATCTTATATAAGAATTTAGATTAAAAACATCATAATCTATCTTAATATTCTCAAAACCGGAAGCAGCGATCCCGACAAGATCATCGATATGCCCCAGAATTTTTCTGGAAGAACTTTCTATATCGGTAAGGATCTCCTTCTTCTCCTTATCCGAAAACGATTTTAGATTTTTACGTAGGATCGTACTAATACTCATGATCCCTGAAAGTGGGCTTTTTAGATCATGGACTGCAATACTGATCATATCACTTTTATTCGTATCTTCTTCCCTTAATCTTTCATTCAAACGAATGATCCTTTGGGTTTTAAGATAAGTATTCGCCAAAGTTAAGAAGGATACACGATCAAAAATTAGGATCAAAAACAAGGTAACGAGTGGGTTTTGTATAAGTACAGGCTCTCTATTCCCGCTATAATAAATAAAACCGTATAGGATCGCATAATTGATCGTATAGATAAAATACTTAGTATGGTCCGGAAATCTAAACATGATCGCCACACTGAACATAGCAGTGGAGAAGAGTGAAATTTCAGGAAGCCTGGGAAAAACAACAACAGTGATACAAGTCCCGGTCAGGGAAAGAAGAAGTACCCCGATCCTACAAAACAACTTGATCCGATCCAGATCCGCTCTATGCAAACGGCCCGAATTCAAAAGTACATTCATTGTCAAAAAGACGGAATAAAATACAAGATCGAATAAAACGAATGAATTGTCCTTAGCATCCGAAAATGCGTCCACCAGATCATAGAATGCAAACGGTAAAATGATGATAGGAAGGATCAGATACACATATCTGAGTACGATCAGAATTTCCAGATAAGCGTTTCGGGTAAATACCGGGGCAAAATTTACGGAAGAAAGTATCTTTGCCTTTCTATACTGCCTAAGTGCAAAACGATAATTAAGCCCGAAAAGAAACCGAAGTAACGCCTGCATATTTCCAAATTTATCCCTTTCCCTTTTAAAAAACTCCCTTTTTTGCCCGATCATTCGATTTAGGAAAACTAGTGAAAAAACTTTGTCAAAAAGATGATTTAGAAAAGCCATAAATTCCAGAGAAAAGAATGTACTCATCTCCAAGAATACAAGCAATTATCATAGTACCACTCGTTCTAGTTTATAATTTTATGACTTAAGTACCGATTTTTTATCCTTCTTTTGCTTTGCAAAAATAATAGAGCGCGTTTCCGAATATTTATAACATTTTTCTAATAAATCATTACAAAGAATTTGCATAATGGAACGAAATGTAATATACTGTTCGCCCGATGCTATCTAAGAAAAACGCATTACTGGCTTCTGCTGCTTTTGTTGTAGTTGTTCTCATTTTTATTTTCACTAGAAGCCAGGACGGAGCTGCTCAATCCTCTTCCAAAAATATTTTTTCAGAAGGGCTCTCTATCTTCTCCGGATTTATAGGTTCGGGAACTTCTTCTTCTAACTATAACGAAGATAACGCGGTTGTCTCCGCTTCTCTATTAAAGAGTGAAACTCCGGATAATCTATATTGGGTGGCTGTTGCCACTCCCCAAGATGCCGGAGAGAAAAAAGCACAAGAAGAACTTTTAGAATCTTGGGCGACATTGTACGGAAAAATTTACTCCGGAAAAGCGACCCGCAAAGAAATCGATGAATATTATAAAGCACAGATAAAACTCCAGGAGGACCAACTGGAACTATTGCGCTTGATGGAAGAAAGATATCCAGAGCGCCTTGATGACGAAAAACGCAGAATGATCCTAGCCGGCAAAGAACTGTACGGCCAAAAGCTGAAAAACGTAACCGAAGAATACAAAAAACATATAAATAAGTAAGTAGGGAGAGATACGTATGAAAAGTCGGTCTTTTTTACGAGGGCCTGCGTTATGCGTCGTATTCCTGGCTGTTTTTGCTACGAGTACGTCCATATTTGGCGATCCATATTGGGGAACATTTAAGAAGGATAGTTGCACTGCAATTTTTCCTGGGAAACGTCAATATTCAGCGATCCTTTATGGGATCCCATCCGGCCAAAGCTGGGAAACAACCTGTGCCAATATGGGAGCAACCATTAACGGCCAAACGTTTACTAAGCCAAGTCGCTGTAAGAACACTGGATTCAATATGTGGGGAGAATTCGATCTGATCGACGATTCCTGCGAAGCGAACTGGGCAGCACCTGACGAAGGCGGGATCTATAACTACACCCATAAGAATGATGGCTGCCAATCGTCAGGTACTTATGCAGGTAAAAGAAAGTATTCTTCACGTTTATGGAATATAGTAGGTAGTTGGGAAGACGCATGTTCTAAAATGCCGATTACTATCGCAGGTAAAACGTATACCACACCTCATAGATGCGTGAACACTGGTGGAGCCACAGGAATGTGGGGAGAATGGTATGTTGCAGACTCAAGTTGTGAAACTGCTCCACAAGCTTACTCAAGAGGAGCGAACGATTCTCTCAAGAGAACCGGAACTCTTTCGGGTTATGTGGATCTTCATACACACCCAATGGCAAATTTAGGTTTTGGTGGAGTGATCTTCCATGGTTCTCCATTCGGACCGCCCGCAACTGCATTAGCGGATTGCCCAAGTACTTCGGACGAAGGACATTCGGCAGGACACTCTAGGGTAGAAGCAATCGTTCAAGACGATATTATCGGAGCATTATTAGGAACCGCTCGTCACGATAATAGAGGATATGCAGGTTTTCCTTATTGGCCTGCGAACAATAGTTACACTCACCAAACCATGTATTATGAATGGATCAAACGTGCCTATGAAGGCGGGATGAGAGCCATGGTAGTACTCGCAGTCAATGGTGATTATATGTTCGGAGCGACAGATAACGGACTTCCGGATATCATCAAAGGAATAGCGATTGCTACCGATCCGGTTTATGACCTAAATGATATGAACACTTTGCGTAGACAAACCCAAGCAGTATACGATATGCAGGCTTGGATCGATGCACAAAGCGGCGGTCCAGGACAAGGTTGGTTCCGTATCGTAAAAACTCCTGCAGAAGCACAGAGTGTGATCTCCGGCGGTAAACTCGCAGTGGTTTTAGGTGCGGAAGTAGACTACCTAGTAGATTGTACAGGAAGTAACTGTAACGATTCTATGATCACACAAGGTGTACAAGAATTATATGATCTTGGATTACGTTATGTGTTCCCAATCCACTTGAAAACAAACGGATTCGGTGGAGCTGGTCTCTATAATATCCTGGGAAGCGGGACCAAGTATGACTGTAAACACTATGGACAGGATTGTAATACTGCTGGTCTCACCACTTACGGACAAAAGGTCCTAAGAGAGTTGATGAAAAAAGGAATGATCATCGACGTAGGCCATATGTCCGCAAAATCTCTGGACGGAGCGATTACCTTTGCCGAACAACAATCATATCCGGGTATCGTAACAGGTCACACCGGTGTATATGATATGGCGAATAAAGGAAATCGTCACGAGGCAAACCCGACAGGAGCTGCACTCAAACGTATCAGTACCTTAGGTGGAATGATCGGGCTTATTACCGGACAAGGAAATCTGGAAGAAGTAGGTGAGTGGAGACAGAATAGTGACGGCTCGTATATCGCACATGCTTGCGGTGGAACCAGCCAAACATTCGCCCAGTCTTACCAATATCTTAAAAATCTAATAGGTGATCCTGCTTATGACGGAAGGATCGCTATCGGAACGGATTTTAACGGATTTGCTCATATGCCTGGACCTCGTTATGGAACTCGTGCTTGTCCTGGAGGATCTTCAGTCATTGCACAGCCTGAGACTTCTAAAGTAGGATATCCATTCTCTCCGGACTCTTCCATTAGATTAGCTGCAACTCTTGCTGCTTCTCCTTCTCTTGGAAAATACTCCTTCGGGAATAGAACATTCGACTTCAATACGGAAGGTGCCTCCCATATAGGGCTCATGCCTGACTTCTTTGAAGACTTAAGACAACAGGGACTCAAACGTTCCGATCTGGAACCGGTCTATAGATCCGCAGACTTCTTCACTACAATGTGGCAGAACGCGGTAAATAGAAGCGGAAGTATCCAGTAAATTAAGAAGGGCCCGCCGCTAAGCGGGCCTTTTTGTATCTATAAACTCTAAAAGAAAAAGTTTGGCCTTTGGAACTAAATGTGAAGAATAGGTTCTAAGATAAAAAGAGCTTATTTCCATGAGGCTTTTATTGAACCTTAAAATTTTCACTCCTTCCTTATTCCTTTTACTGACGCTCGCATGTTCCAATAACGGAGACACAACTTCTACGGATGATACTGCCGCTAGCCTATTATACTCCGCTTACGGAGCCAGTTTTACTCCGGTTCCGACAGGAGGATGTGCAGACTCGGCAGTTCCGACAATAGTCACCGGAGGAACCGCAACATTCTCCGGAGCAAGTTATTACTATTATTTCTATTCTTTTACCGGAAACGGCGCAACAAATACCTTCAACGTTAGTTTTACAAGTGGGGAAGCCGACTTGTGGATCGGCACGGAAAATTCAGTGCTGATCCCTACGGATTTTAGTCAGGTAGAAGTTAGAAGTGAGAATATAGGGACCGAATCCTATTCGGGGCTTAGTACTACGAACGGTTCCACCCGTTGTTTGGTCATTCCGGTCACAGATGCCGGAACGATTACTTTGTCTGTACAGTGATCCCGGTTAAACCATTAGATCTATTTAGGAAATTAAAAATTTCTTAAATTTTCTTCTTGCTTTCCTGAAATTAAAAATATACTTCCTCAGATTCTATTTTTGGAGCAAAACGAATGGAAGAAAGTTCAGGTTCAGGAATCGGTTTAGTTATAACCGCGATCGTCTATATTGCGATCCTCGGAGTATTCCTATTTTCCTTCTGGAAAATTTTTGAAAAAGCAGGCAGACCCGGTTGGCAGGGAATTATTCCTATCTATAACCTTTATGTTTTAATGGAAATTGTCGGAAGACCCGGTTGGTGGTTCATCCTATTTTTCATTCCTTGCGTTGGTATCATCATCAGCATTCTTGTTGCTATCGATTTGGCTAAATCATTCGGTAAAACTGCTGGCTATGCGGTACTTTTCATTTTCGGAATTGGATATCCAATATTAGCATTCTCCGATTCAAAATATGTGGGACCAGCTGCGAAATCAGCTTAAAAGTTTCCTAATATTAGAAGCCGGGCCTCTTACAGGTCCGGTTCCTAATTTTATATTTCGTTCCTTTATTCCTCTTTTGCTTTCCACCCTTATACTTTTAACTATCGCAATTTCTATCTCATTTCAGATCCCTTTGGATACGGAATCTGAACATTGGTTTACGATCTGTTGGTGGAAACATCTAACAGGTTGGGATTGCCCTGGCTGTGGACTGACTAGATCTGTGATCTGTTTTTTCAGAGGTGATTTTTCCGGGTCTTGGGAATATCATCCATTTGGAATACCGATCTCCATCTTAGGAATTTCCGGTTTTATCATCCGATTGAATCTAGGAAAACAGGTGTGGAGAAAAATTTTAGAAAATCGTTTTACTGAAGTTTTTGCGTATTTGGGAGTTATTTCAATTTTTGTTTGGTACTTCTTCAAACATTTCTATTAAAATAACTCATCATCATCCGCAGGCGGAGGAGTAGCCGCTCTGGAAGAAGTTTCCGATTTAGGACTTGCTGTTTTTTTCTGGGTTTCTCCGCTTCCTGATTTGGAAAGATATTCGATCTTTCCTTCCGCTTCCGCGAGTATAGATTGGCAGAGTGTCTTAAGCTCCATTCCTCTTTCATAAGATTTAATGGATTCTTCTAAGGTCAATTGTCCTCTTTCCAAATTTTCTGCGATCTGCTCCAATTCGGTTAAGGCCTGTTCAAAACTGATTTCTGTCTTTTTGCTCATTGTATTTCACCTTGGTAAGAAACCCGAATCCTACCTTCCGCCAATATGACTTCTAGTTCTTCCTCTTTCTCCAATTGTGCCGGAGAAGTAACGACTTTTTTTCCTTTCTTACGGACCACAGAGTATCCTCTTTTTAAGGTTCCTAAAGGAGAAAAACCTTCCAGCTTACCTGAGAGAAGTTGGAACTCCTTCTTCTTTCTTTCCAACTGGGATTTGAAAGAAGTTAAAAGCCCTGTAGATACCGGACTGAATTTGTTTTGGGCGCTCATCAGATAATTTTTGCCCAATAGATGTATTCTGGAATTGATCTCATCCAGTTGTAAGATCCTATCGTTCAACATGGATCTTGGATCTAAGAATACTTTTTTATTCGTGAGTATTCTTAGTTTTTCTTTTAGATTGTTTGACTGGTTTTTTAAAGCGGTCCTTAACCTTATTTCGAATTCGGAAAGTCCCGATTCTATGAGTTCCATTTCAGGCACCGCCATTTCCGCGGCAGCGGTAGGAGTAGGTGCAAAATGGTCCGCCGCTAGATCGGAAAGAACCGAATCTATCTGGTGTCCAACTGCGGAAATAATCGGAACTCGGCTCTGTGCAAATGCCAAGACAACTTTTTCGTCATTAAACGCCATCAGATCTTCCGTACTTCCGCCACCTCGGCCGGCGATGATCAGATCCACATTCCATTTCGGGTCATTTAGCTGCTTGATAGCGGAAATAATGGACTCAGGAGCCCCATCTCCTTGTACAAGGCAGGGGGAGATCAGAATATCTATATTAGGAAATCTTTGTTTAGAAATACGGATAATATCTTCGATAGCCGCTCCTGTGGGAGAAGTTGCGACACCTATCCTCCAAGGAAACGCTGGAAGTTTTCTTTTTCTTTCCGTATCAAAAACACCTTGTGCGGCAAGTTTTCTTTTTAATTCTTCTATTTGGAGTAGAAGGTCCCCTTGTCCCAACTCTTCTATTTTAGAAATATTTAAATTGTATTGTCCTCTAGGTTCGTAAACGGAGATGGCACCGAATGCCTTGATCTCCATTCCGTTTTCTAAAGGTTTTCCTTTGTATCTGCCGTTGCTATAAGAGAAAAAGGTGCAGGCAATGAGAGACTTAGGATCTTTTAAATTAAAATAAATATGACCTTGGTGGGATTTGGAATAATTGGATATCTCTCCTTGGATCCAGATATTTCTAAGAATTTCCGGACCGGTCAGAAGTTGTTTAACGATAGAATTGATTTCCGAAACGGAATATGTTTTTGTTTCTTCCATCCGAAATTAGCTGGCGAAAAAATCTTTTCTGTACAATTTCCAGAAGTCCCAAAGGATTACAACCATTGTAACGGCAACCGGTCCTAAAACCAATCCCATGATCCCGAATTCTTGGATCCCTCCGATCAAGGACAAAAATATCAACAAAGGATGGATCCTAAGTTTTTTATCCAACATCTTAGGTTTTACTACATTCTCCAGAACGATATACAGAGTCAGGCCCATTACCATGAATAAGCTCGCTCCGATTATATTATTCTCAATGAACATCAAATAAAGTCCGATCGGCAGCCAAACCACCGAAGTTCCGATAACCGGGATCAAGGAAAAGAATGCGGCAAGGCTTGCGTATAAGAAAGGGTTGGAAATTTTTGCGAATAAAAGAAGAATATAAACTGCAGCTCCCTGCATAATGGAAACTATTAGATTTCCTTTAAATACAGTCTGTACTGCAGAAGCGATCTTTCTTCCTACTTGTTCTTCTACCTCGGTGGAAAAAGGCAAATTGTCCAAAATAAACCTTTCTATCTTTCTTCCATCCTGGTAGAAGAAGAATAAAAGTAATAGTGAGAAGAACAGATTCATGATAATCCCGGCAGGAAGATCGATGGAACCTAGAATAAAGGAAGAAGCATTACTCAAAACAGCGTATAAACTGTCCAAGTTCAAAATATCTATATAGTTCTTAGCAAAATCCCCGTAAATTTCAGGAAGTTTCACCCAGAAGAACGGATTATCCGTGAATAGATCGGTTAGAATATTCAGACTCATGATCGTATCGATGATCTTATCTTCCGAAAGAGAGATCCTGATCTTGAATAGAATAGAAAGAGATTCTTCGATCAAAGTGCGGATCATAAAATAAGAAGGCAAAATTACGATCATACAAACGGAACCGATCATGATCCAAGGAGCTAATGGCTCGAATTTAGGACCGACCAATCTTCTTAGCTGTTTGTACTGTTTGCGGGTAGCCAGATATAGGATCAAAGCAACAAGTGCGGAATAAAAATAAGGCCTTAAAACTACGAAGAGTAGGAGTCCTGTGCCGATACAAAATATGCCTAGGATCAGGTTAAAAAGTTTTCGGTTGGTTTCCTGTCCTTCTTTGGGGGACATCAAAATCCTCCGTTGCTGGTTTTCTGGAATAATTTTACGATACTTCCTTTTTCTTCGGAATGGATCGTGATCGCGAGTATCTTATGCCTAAGAACATCCACCAAATACAAACTTTTCTCTTCCGATTTTTGGCTTTGTAAAATTTTATGACCGAAACTGGAGATCAAATATTCGTAATATCTCTCCATTGTGGTTTTGGGAAGGGAAGTTTTAAAGATCACAACCGCTTCCTTATTTTCCAAAAGACGATCCGCCTTTAATTCCGTAAAAAACAGTACTTCAGAATCTTCCGGAACAAAATTACTAGGGATGGAAGAAGGCGCCTTATAGGGTTTTTCCACTATAGTGAGTTGGTTATGCCTGAAAATTTTAGGCCTGTCCTTGACCTTTTTGGTTTTTACAGGATCAGGACTCATCAAATCGGGCAATTTGGGTTCCTGAGCAAAAAGAGAAAAATTCCCGATCAGTAAAAATACTAGAACCGAACCTAGGACTTGCGAGAAACTGCGGCCTTTCACGAAATTTAGTTGAATCTAACGCTTCCCCCTTGACAATCCTTTTCTAGATGCAATTCGCCGGATTCGATTTTTATATCCAAACTCTATTGGATTGGGTATCCGGTCTGCCCAGTGCCTTAGTCTGGTTTTTTTTCGCATTTTCCAATTTTACCGAAAATGTTTTTCCTCCTTGGCCGGGAGATACAGTCACTGCGTTCGGAGGATTTTTACTCGCAAGAGGCGCCTTAAGTTTTTGGGAACTGGTCTCAAGCACCTTAGTCGGAAATTTAGCAGGCGCCTGGGTCATGTATGCATTCGGCCATAAACTATTGGATTGGCTGAAGACTAAAAACTTCCCATTCAAATCGGAGCTGTACAACGAAGAATCCATTCAAAAAACCTTAGATTGGTTTTCCAGGAATGGTGTGGTCGTAGTGATCTTCTCCAGATTCTCCGCAGGAATACGATTTTTCGTTTCTATCGTTGCTGGAATGGTGGATATGAAACCTGCTTTGTTCTTCTCCGCATTTACTTTAGCAGTTACTATCTGGTGTGGGATACTGATCTACGGAGGATTTTATCTAGGATCTCATTGGGAGAAGGTACTGGAATTTTTAGCTCTGTATAATAAAATTTTTACAGGCTTCTTCGTAACTGCAGTTCTTGGATTTATAATCTACAAAAAGTTTTTGGAAAGAAGAAAGGAAGCCTAGGCTTCCAAAACTTCTTTTAATGTTTTTACAAACTTCTTATGAATGGAATCCGTCTCTTTAGGAAGTTCTAATTTTTTAGCAAGCTCCAGGAGAACATTAGGTTCTATTACTTTTCCTTCGAACCATTGACCCGCCATATCTCCTGAAATTTTTAATACGGAAGAAAGATCTAAAATTTCTCTTTCAACCATCACGAGTGCAAATCCCAAGGCTCCATCCGTAGGAATATAGGGTTCAATTCCTTCCATTTTCCATGGATCTAAGCCTGTAGGAAGAGCACTTCTCACATTCCATTTCATTTCATCGGAAGGAGGACCAAGTTCCGTTTTATTGATCAGAACAAGCTGCACTGGATTGATATCTCCGTGTATCCTTCGATTTTCTTCCGCAAGTTCTCGGATTAGCTTTGCATTATCTCTGGTAATCGCATCTCTTCCTAAAAAGTTCAGCTTGTACAGATAATCTTCTAATTCTTTTCCTTGTAAGGCACCGGTTAGAATGAGCTGGTATAGAATAAAGATCAGATAATCACTTTCCGTATTGTCCCCGAGTAAAATCTCCTTGGAATTCGTAGGAAGATAGATCCTGTCTCTCAAAAGAATGGTAAGTTTATAGGCCAATTGATCGAATAAACTTTGGAAAGAGGATCCAGCAAATTTACGGACCCTTTCCACTGCTCCCCAAAGACCTTCCGTCAAAAATCTGGTAGGATGAGAAAGAGTGTCCCAAAACTTATCCACCATTCCTTTCAAAGTACCTTCCAGATACTTCAAGTGAAGGGATTCCGTTTTAACACCTTGTGTCCTAAATGTAGAAAGTAGGGTCCTTCTAAAAAAATGAGGGCTCGCAGAAATAAAACAAAGAGGAGAATCTGTCGTAGCTTCTCTCAATTCTTTGAATAAAGTAGGCATACCAGGCAAGGGTAATTTCTGCTCAGGTGTTTCGAATAATGTGGAAATTTTTCCCTTATTGGAATGGATATCGGTAGCTAGATAGGTTTGGTCGATATCGGAAGTAGTTACGATCCCGGTATACTCTTCCGGTAAAATACGTAATGCGCCCATTCCGATCAGGCTTTGAGAAACTAACTCATGTTTGCCTGGAGTGTTTAAATAGGCCAGGTCCTTTCCGAACTGTCTGTAAGAATCGGGTTTTAGGAAATGGATATGAAATGTATAATTTCCGGGAGCTAAAGGAAAGGTAAACTCGTAGAAAAAAAATCCACTTTCATCTCCTCTGATCTCAGGAGAATGATGTAACACTTTTCCGGACTGATCCACAATTTCCGCTACAAGGATAGGCTTACGCACAGACTCTAGTCCGTAGTCCAAAAATGGAGTGATCTCTTTTTCTTGTCCTTGGAATAAGCCTGTAAGAAGGTCCCATTTTTTAGGATCCGTCATTTCTTCGCTGACGGAAATATCCACTACTTGGCCTCGGATATAATAACGGTTTTCTCTTCCGAGAGTTCCTCCGCAGATTGCGGCCCTACGTTTTTCCGTATTCTTGGAAATTTTGCGTTCTGTTTCTTCCGTCACAAGCTTGCAGGATTCCTTCTTAACATTTTGGGAAAGGAAAACTCTAACATGGGGCTTCTAAAGGGAAAGCAAAAATCCAATTTCTTTGTTTTCGAGAGAAAAGGTCCGCCTAGGATGGTCTTAGAATGGCGAGAGGGAAACATTCGGATGGAAACCGGAAAGGTCCCAAGTCGATTTATATCCGTAAAATGAGATATGAAGAGGCATATCGGCTCCTGGACCGGGAAATCCAAGCCGCATTCATGAAGGGCGAAACCCTGGTAGAAGTTGTACACGGGATAGGCGAGGGGATTTTGAAAAAAATGACCGACGACTATATCCGAGAACATTCCTTTCTAAAAATTTTAGAAGATGGGGGACTTCACCTGGCAAATAACCCGGGCTCCACACTTGTGGAGATCATGGGCCCATCCTCGGAAGATCTAAAAAAGTACTTAAAATAAATGGGAAACACAAGACCAAAAGTCCAAATCCTAGATGTAACTCTCAGAGATGGAGAGCAGACCAGAGGTGTAAGTTTCTCCGCTTCCGAAAAACTAAATATCGCAAAATTTCTATTACAAAATCTGAAAGTAGATAGAGTGGAGATCGCATCCGCTCGAGTCTCTCAGGGAGAATTGGAAAGTGTCCGCGGGATCATGTCCTGGGCAACTTCCGAAGGCCTTGAAAAACGTATCGAGATCCTGGGATTCGTGGATTCTCACAAAAGTGTGGATTGGATCCTTGCTTCCGGAGCCAAAACCTTAAATCTACTCACAAAAGGTTCTCTCAAACATTTAGAGGGACAGCTTAAAAAAACTCCAAAAGAACATTTTGAAGAAGTATCCGAAACCATCCAATACGCTAAGAAGAATGGACTGGAAGTGAATATTTATTTGGAAGACTGGTCCAACGGATATCTGAACAGCAAAGAATATGTTCTGGATTTTGTTTCTCATCTTTCCAAAGAGCCATTAGGCAAAATTTTTCTACCGGATACATTGGGAGTTCTTTCTCCTGACGAAACATTCTCCGGGATTTCTCTTCTTACCCAAAAATATCCGGAACTACATTTCGAATTCCACGGACATAACGACTACGATCTTTCCGTAGCGAACTGTTTATTCGCAGTAAAAGCCGGGGCAAAAGGTCTACACGTTAGCGTAAATGGGCTTGGAGAAAGAGCAGGAAATTCTCCGTTAGAAGCGGTGATCACTGCATTACATGATAAAGTCGGCGTATGCACAGATGTGGACGAAAAATCGATCTCAGAAGCAAGTCGTTTGGTAGAAGTTTTCAGTGGAAAAAGGATCTCCGCAAACCGTCCGGTAGTGGGAGAAGATGTATTCACCCAAACTGCAGGAGTCCATGCTGATGGGGACAAAAAAGGGAATTTATACGCAAATCCAATCCTACCGGAACGTTTTGGCAGAAGAAGAAGTTACGCTCTAGGCAAACTTGCAGGAAAAGCGAGCATCTCCGAAAACCTAAAACAACTAGGCCTAGTACTTTCTACTGAGATAGAAAAAAAAGTTTTGGAAAAGGTAATCGAGTTAGGCGACCAAAACAAAACGATCACACCTGAAGATCTTCCATTTATCATCGCGGATGTTTCCGGGAATTCAAGTGTACAAGCAATCAAGATCACCGGATGTAAGATCAACTCAGGGATTGGAATTCGCCCGAAAGCAAGCCTAGAATTAGAATATCATGGTAAAAAATATTCGGAAGAAGGAGAAGGTGACGGAGGTTACGACGCATTCATGTCCGCTCTCACAAGCATCGCTTCTAAAGCTGGCCTTTCTATTCCAAGATTAGTAGATTACGAAGTTAGAATTCCTCCCGGTGGAAAAACGGATGCACTCGTGGAAACAATGATCACTTGGAACAAAGCGTTGGAAAATCATGAAGAAGAAAATTTCAAAACCATGGGAATCCATTGTGACCAAACGGTAGCTGCCGTTTTAGCCACTGAAAAAATGCTGAACTTAATTCTTCCTACATGGCAAACTTAAAACTGATGATCGTTGGTCTGGGAAATCCAGGCCAAAAGTACGAAAGGAACCGTCATAATATTGGCTTTCTGGTCCTGGACGATCTTGCAAAAGATTGGGGAGTAGACCTAAATCGTTCCACCAAAGAAGAAAAAGGAAAAATGGATAAGGAAGGAGTTTCTTATTATTTTCTAAAACCTTTGGAATATATGAATCTTTCCGGAAAGGCAGTTTCGGAACTCTCCCGCAAAAACGGGATCCCTCCCGAAAATATTCTAGTCATTCATGACGAAGTGGACTTTCCATTTTCCAAACTCAAATTCAAACAGAGCGGCGGGAACGGAGGTCATAACGGGATAAAAGATATCTCCGAAAAATTAGGATCCCCCGATTTTTTCAGACTCAGATTCGGAGTGGGAAAACCCGGAGACAGCGCACTCACAGCAGGACATGTTCTATCCAATTTTAACCAGGAAGAGATGAGTAAATTACCCGAATTATTCGACCAGGCAAAACAAAAAATCAAGGATTGGGTCCGGGAAAGACAGATCATTTTTTCGAAAGCCTCCGATAAATAAACTATCCCGGATAGGTTTACTCTCCGGGGATTTTTACTCGGAGAAACCTGTGAGCGAATACGCGGTCAAACTTCCCCAATTTCCTTCTGAAATCCTGAATTCTGCCGCCTCTCGTTTTTATGAATATCTGAGAGTGGAAAAAAATTATTCCCAAAATACTCTCAACGCTTATCTCCTAGATCTGAAATCATTCTTCGAATTCTGCCTGCAAGAACAGATAGAAATCTACCAATTAGAATCCGTGGACGTTCGTTCTTATTTTGCATTCCTTTCTAAAAACCAAGGATTGGACAGAAGGACCCAAAGTAGAAAGCTCTCCAGCCTTAGGACATTCTACAAAGTATTATTAAAAGATAATTTAGTTCCTGGAAATCCTATCCTTTCTGTAAGTTTTCCTAAAACGAGAAAACAAGTCCCTAAAAATTTCAGGATAGAAGAGACCGAAAGTATTTTGGATTATGAATACGAGAATGAGAACGCATCCGAGATACTAAACATCAGAGATAAAGCGATCTTAGAAGTTTTATATTCTTCTGGTCTCAGGGTTTTCGAGTTAGTCGATGCGACTCTGGTACAATTATCCGCAGACCATACTATCTTAAAGGTCCTAGGTAAAAGAAGAAAGGAAAGATACGTATATTTAGGAAAAGAAGCCATCAAAAGTCTAAATGAATACTTGGATGTGCGTCCTAGATTTCGTCCCAGATCCGATGAAATTTTTCTGAACCAAAAGGGAAATAAACTGACGACCAGAGGGGTTCGTTATATTTTGAACGAGAGAAGGAAAAGAATGGGATGGGAGAAACCCATTACCCCCCATAAATTCCGTCATACGTTCGCAACGGACTTACTCGATGCCGGCGCAGATATCCGCGCAGTCCAAGAGCTTTTGGGGCATTCCTCTCTATCCACCACCCAGGTTTACCTGAGCGTGAGTAAGGAAAAGATCAAAGAGGTCTACCGAAAGGCTCACCCACATGCAAGACTCGATAAATCCAAATAAAATACATGCAACCACGATACTATGCGTTCGCAAAGGCGGAAAAGTAGCGATCGCAGGTGACGGACAGGTTTCTTTCGGGAACACCGTCATGAAAAACACCGCAAGAAAAGTCAGGAAACTTTACTCCGATAAAATTGTCTCAGGCTTTGCCGGTTCCGCAGCGGACGCATTCACTCTATTCGAATTATTCGAAAAAAAAGTGCAGGAATTCGGAGGAAGTCTTTCCAGATCCGCGGTCGAACTTGCCAGAGAATGGAGATCCGACAGAGCACTTCGAAGATTAGAAGCAATGCTAATCGTAGCCGACAAGGACGAATCCTTTTTAGTTTCCGGAACTGGAGATGTGATCTCACCTGATGACGGGATTTTAGCGATCGGCTCCGGAGGGAATTATGCACTCTCCGCAGCAAGAGCATTGTACAATCATACAAATTTGGAACCTTCTCAGATCGTAAAAGAAGCCATGAATATAGCCGCAGATATTTGTATATACACAAATCATAATATAATTGTAGAGGAAATCGGACAATGAGCGAATTCCTTCCCCAAACCGGCGAGATCAAATTAGGAGATGATGAACTCACTCCGAGACAGATCGTTTCCAAACTAGACGAACATATCATAGGACAAAAGAACGCCAAAAAAGCGGTTGCGATCGCACTTCGAAACAGGACAAGACGCAGAAAACTAGATCCTGAATTAAGAGAGGAGATTTATCCTAAAAATATAATCATGATCGGGCCCACAGGAGTGGGAAAAACGGAGATCGCAAGAAGACTTTCCAAACTATGCGGCGCTCCCTTCTTAAAAGTAGAAAGTACGAAATTTACGGAAGTAGGTTACGTAGGCAGAGACGTAGAAAGTATTATTAGAGATCTTGCAATGGTTTCTCTGAATTTAGTGAAACAAGAATTCAGAAAAGAAGTAGAGGCAAAAGCCAAAGAAAGAGCGGAAGAAGCTCTGTTGGATATACTACTTCCATTTCCGGCCAAAACTTCCATCGCAGATCCTCATCCACCTTCTATAGGATTTTCCACAAACGAAGCGGAAGAAGAGAGAGAGAAAAGATTTTCCGAAACTCGTGAGACCATGAGAAAAAAACTAAAAACCGGAAAACTGAACGAACAAATTATAGAGATAGATATTCCACAGGCAGGCCCGCAGGGACTTCCTATGCTGCAAGTATTCGGCGCAGGGAATATGGAAGATCTAGACAATCATATCCAAAATGTTTTAGGCGATCTAATGCCTAAAAAACAGAAAAAAAGAAAATTACCTATCACCGAAGCGCTCAAAGTTTTAGAAGAAGCGGAAGCAGAAAAACTTTTAGATCCGGACAAGGTACAAAGAGAAGCCCAAAAACGTGTAGAAGAAATGGGCATAGTTTTCTTAGACGAAATAGACAAGATCGCAAGCAGAGAAGGTAGAGCAGGCGCGGATGTTTCTAGAGAGGGAGTACAAAGAGACTTACTTCCAATCGTAGAAGGTGCAACTGTAAACACTAAGATCGGCCCGATCGTAACGGATCATATTCTGTTTATCGCGGCGGGTGCATTCCATATGTCTAAACCTTCCGATCTTATCCCAGAATTACAGGGACGTTTTCCGATCCGAGTAGAGCTCGAAAAATTATCCATGGAAGATTTCGAAAAGATCTTAACCGCTCCTAGATCTTCTCTAGTCAAACAATACCAGGCATTACTCGAAACAGATGGGATCAAAATAGACTTCGCACCGGATGGGATCAAAGAGATCGCGAAGATGGCCTATGACATGAATGAAAAACATGAAAATATAGGCGCTCGCAGGCTAAACACCATCATGGAAAGACTCTTAGAAGATCTAAGCTTCGAAGGCCCGGATTTACCGGAAGACCAGCGAAGCCTGACCATAGACAAAAAAGCAGTCGAATCCAAACTTAAAGGGATCGTAGAAGATAAAGACCTAAGCCGTTACATTTTATAAAGTTCGCACGGAGAACACAGAGTTAAAGAGGCAAGAAAGCTCTGCGACTCCGCGTCTCTAAAACGCCATTTCGCGAAGAGCAGTTAAAGGATATCTCATATACACAGTGGTAGTTCTGCTACCGGATGTAATGGTCAGAAGATCCAAAGGATTCAGACCCATAGTATAATAACCTTCGTCGATCATCGCGATCCCGAAACCCGCACTTTCTTTTTCGTCCAAAAATTCAGGACGGAAGAAGTCGGCGGAATTTCCTTGGTCGAACAATTCCTTATGACGAATACGGGATTCCTCTATCCTTCCAAAATCCATATTATGGATCGGAGAATCGTTACGGATCCTGAAATTCAGTTCGTCTTTGGTGATCTTGATCTTAACAGAAATTCGCATTCTGTTTTTCTTAAGTTTATAACGGATATCGGTGAGGAATTCCTTCTCTTCGTCTTTTAAGATCTGTTTTTTAGCACGGATCCTATCTTCTAATTGAAGAATGCTCTGTACCTGTCGTTTGATCTTATCCGGAACCACATATCGATGCATCGCGTCCCGGAGAGGAGAAGTATCCATGATGATCTCAAGCAGTTCTTCCGCTTCTTCTTGGGTCTCACCAAGCCTTTCTATTTTTTTCAGAAGTTCATCTCTGAAAATAATATGACGGATATTACCTTTGATCGCGTTTAATAATGCCTCCATCAGTCCGCTGAATAGATGAAATGCAGCGAGAGGGTTGGCACCGATCTCTTCTAAAAGACCGTTAACGAGTTCGGAAAGAATATCTCTGGTAGGTTTAGTTAGACCTTTCAGTTCTAAATGGAAGAATCTTCTCTGTTTGAGTTCTTCTATATTTTGGAGGATTTGAGCCCCTTTGAGGACAGATTTCTGGTTTGCCATAGGAGGGAACTTAGAAAATTTAGTACAGGTTGGCTTGTGGACTCTATACGGCAAGCTGGTTTTAGAGAGATGGCATCAAAAACCGAAGATTTCGAACTGATCACTCCCGACTTGGGAGACACCGACAAAATCGAACTAGTTCGATGGAATTTTCAGTTGGGAGACAGGATCAATGAAGGTTCGGAAGTCTGCGAATTAGTCACAGACAAAGCTTCCTTTCCGATGGAATCACCGATTAACGGAATATTAGCGAGAATCGACAGAGAGAAAGGTTCCATCATCAAAAAAGGAGAAATTTTGGGAATGATCCGGAGGAATGTTTCCGAGTGAAATTGGTCCATTTATCGGACCTGCATTTTCCCGTAGAACTTCCTTTCACTAGTCTGAAGGGCAAGATGATCCCGGGATATTTAAACTATACCTTTCGGCGTAGGAAAAAATATCCGATCTCTCTCTGGAATGCAATCGTTCGAAAAGTAAAATCCCTCAATCCGGATGCGATCGTTATCTCCGGAGACATCACAAACGTATCTCATTGGAAAGAATACGACGAGTCCAAAAAGATCCTAGAGCCCGTACTCGGCGACAAAACATTCATGATCCCAGGAAATCATGATCGTTATACGGATCTAGCCGCAGGAAAAAAAGGATCAGATCTTCCTTATTACGAAAAATTTTTCTCTCCTTGGATGGGAGAAAGTATCCCACTTCAAAACGGCTATCTTCGGATCAAAAAAATAGGAAAACTAGCTCTCGTAGGCTGGGACTCTAATATGCCACTCTCCGTATTAAACGCATACGGATACGTAGGGGAAGAAATAGTACATTCTACATTGGAATATTTGGAAAAAGAAAAACTGGATCAGTACATTCTGATCTGCCATCATCCCATCTGGAATCCTCCGGAACGCCAGGAAAGCTCCGGTCATAAAATGAAAAACAGGGAAGAAATCGCGGAAATTCTGAAAAAAAGGCCACCTTTAGCCTATTTGCACGGTCATGTACATACGAACTGGGTCAAATATCCGGATCCACAAAAACCATACTATGTGATCAATTCCGCATCCAGTACAAGGATCTCAGACCAAAAACACCAAAGCGGTTTCCATCTGATGGAATGGAACAAAACGGAATTAAATATCAAAAGATTCTCTTTTTCTAATGAAGAAGGTGAATTCACAGAAACACAAACGATCTCATACCAAGAAAAGGAAACAAATGGCCGGTAAACTCCAACCAATCGATATCCAAAGAGAACTCACAAAGATCAAACATCCGGAACTAAAAAAAGACATAGTGTCTCTAGGAATGATCGGTTCTCTTGAAATAGGAGAAGAAGAAACAAGTATCCTAGTCAAAACTCCTAGTCAGGACAGAAGGGTACAGATCGGATTAGAAGCACAGATCCGTCAGACACTTTCTAAAAAAGAAGGAGTCGGAAAAGTAAAGATCAAGTTCGAAGTAGATCCTAAAATGGCCTTGGATGATTCCAATAAGATCCTCGGGGTCAAAAAGGTAATCGCGATCGGTTCCGGAAAAGGCGGGGTAGGAAAATCCACAGTCACGGTAAACCTTGCATCTGCAGCAGCTGCGATGGGATACAAAGTGGGAGTGATGGATGCGGATATCTACGGACCTTCTATCGGAAAAATGTTCGGAGTAAACGGCAAGGTCGCTCTCAAAGCGGAAGAAGATAAAATTTATCCATTAGAAAAAGACGGGCTGAAGATCATCTCCTTCTCCTTTTTAATAGAAGAGAAACAACCTGTAGTATGGCGGGGGCCAATGCTTGGAAAAGCAGTGGAACAATTTTTATACGATATCGTCTGGGGAGAACTAGACTTCTTATTCATAGATCTTCCACCGGGAACAGGAGACGTACAATTATCTCTTGCTCAGCTCATAGATTTAGACGGTGCAATTTTGGTGACCACACCACAAACAGTAGCACTTTTAGATGCAAATAGAGCCGCATCCATGTTCCAACAAGTCAAAGTACCGATACTAGGTGTAGTGGAGAATATGAGTGAATTTGTGTGTCCAAATTGTGGACATGCTTCCGCGATTTTTTCCAAGGGCGGAGGTCAAAAATTAGCTGATTCTGCCGATACAAAATTCCTGGGAGGGGTCCCACTTACTATGGATGTAATGAGCGCTGGAGAAGCTGGAAAACCGCTGGTTTTTCAAGAACCAGAGGGAATTATCGCAAAATCCTATAAAAACATACTCCAAAACCTGGCTGAAGAGATAAAAAAGTGGGAATAATACTCTGGGGCCAGTCAGTTAGTACAGAGGGAGGCACACCGTGAAGTTCGAAAAAGGCACAGAGAAGAATCCATCCGGAAACCTCATAGTATATTGCAACGTTGTTGGAGAAAACCCGCTGTTTCCGGGCGGTAAAATTATCGCTTCCAACGTAGTGGTTAGTTTCCTCCGGATCGGAGAGAACTTTCCTGTTGTAACATTTCCTCCTGTCTCCCTGGACAGTTACGAAGATCTAAAAAGGATCATCACAGATCATTACGACAAGTATGATGTGGTAAAGATCAAAGACTTCGAAATGCCGGCAGGCCAAGAAGACTCCAATTCTTATATCAAAGAAAGAATGGATCATTTTGAGAACGTAGTCATTCGATACGTAGAACTATGTAAGAATAGAGAAGGTGGATCTTTCCCTGTTCAAGAAAAAGAACCGGAAGGTGTTAGAGATTATCTGGATGCCTTAGCAAATCTTTCTTTAAAAGTGAGACGTTCCAGCGGGATCGCGAGAGAGGCTTCTCTTCTCCATATGGAAAGACTGGTAGAAACTTTTTCCGGAAAACACCCTGAGTTCGATCTTCATAATTTCCGCAAGGCTCTAGAAGTTCCAGGCCAAACCGGAGAAGAATTAGTCGGATTATATCTCCAAAAATTCAACGCTATCTCTTACGAAAGATATGAAGATGCTTCCGATCTGAATAAAAAGATCCAAGCAATAGAAGCAGTTTAATCCTTAAAAAATTCGGGGCCTCTCGGTCCCGGATGTTTCTTTATTTCCTGCCTTTCACTTTTTAGTCTTTTTCCGGGCTCCAGCGTGGATATAGATCTAACTCTCTTCCTAAAAGCCTGAAAATCCTAGTAGCCATAAAATCTCCCAGGTCTTCTAAACTTTGAGGCATTTGGTAAAAACCGGGAGAAGCAGGAGCGATGATCGCACCTGCATCATGAAGAGCTAACATATTCTCCAAATGGATCCGATTATAAGGAGTTTCCCTGGGAACTAAGATCAGCTTTCTTCTTTCCTTTAAGGTTACGTCAGCCGCTCTTTCAATTAAATTTTCAGTGATACCTGTACGAATTGCAGCAACGGTTTTCATAGAGCAGGGTAGTACAACCATCCCATCCCAAATATTAGAACCGGAAGCAATATCAGCTCCTATATCTTCGAATTTCCTGAGATGGAATTTATGATTTTGTTTAGGATCCCATTTTTTACGTACAAACTCCAGGACATCTTCTCCTGTTTGAACATTTGCCTCATATTCTTCTTTAAAAACTCGAATAGCAGCCGGGCTTGGAACGAACCAAGTTTCTCCCGGAATTTCCATAAGTGCTTTTAAAAATCTGGCAGCATAAATGGAACCGCTTGCCCCAGCCATTGCAAGTACCAGTCTTAACGGTTTATCCTCGTTCATCTTATAACCTGGAAAATAAAGAAACTAGGCTCAGGCCCTTCTCCGCCAGAATTCCTAAAAAGATCACAAGAGAGATCCAAGAATGGATCTGATAAAAGCCAGGCGGAAAATTTCCGTCCTTGTTCTCGGAAGCAATCTTTTGTTCTCTAAAAAGTAAATATGCTACAAATATTAAAAACGCCCAGAAAGCACCCTGGAAACCTGCATACCAGGCTGCAACTGCCAGAAAGGAAATAGAAAGAATATGAGAAATTCTTGATATTATAAAAGAATTTTTTTCTCCAAAACGAACAGGAACAGAATGTAGTCCTTCTTTTTTATCAAATTCCCTATCCTGTAGAGCATACAAAATATCGAATCCTGCCAGATTGAATGCCAACCCCAAAGTCCAAAATCCTGCGATCCAGGAAAATTCTTCTCTGATAGCGATCCAAGTTGCAAGAGGAGCAAGTCCGATCGTCAATCCCAGATAAAAATGGCATAAAAAAGTAAAACGTTTTGTATAAGAATAAGTTAATAGAAGAAATAGAGTAGGGAAAGAAAGATAAAAGGAAAGTGGATTTAAGAACCAACTCCCTATAAAAAATACTAAAGAAGCTCCTATGATAAATATCACCGCCATAAAATCCGAGATCTGACCGCTAGGGATCTCTCTATTAGCAGTTCTCGGATTTTTAGCGTCGATCTTACGATCCGCCCATCTATTAAATCCCATGGCAGAACTTCTTGCACCCACCATACAGACTAAGATCCAAATCAATTTTTGACCTATAACGGAAAGTGAAAGTGCAGGTTCTTGTAAGATCGCGAGAACGAATGCAATCCCCGCAAATGGAAGAGCGAATAAAGTATGGGAGAATTTTATAAAACGACCGTATTTGCCTAGAGCAGCAAGAGTATTGGAAGCCATCAGAGGAAGTCTTATAGAATACTGTTAGTTAGAAAGCAGATTTTTTAGGACCAAAACGAAAATGGATGATTTTTTGACCTCCCGAAGAAATCCTCGTATCTATGATCCAAAATACGGATACCAAGCCAAATCCAAACGTTTCTTCCGAGGAAATTGATTCTCTATTAACAGAGATAGTATCTTCTACCGAACTACATTTTAAATGGTTAAATACACTTTCACTTTTGGAACATATCGGTTCTCGTAAGATCCATACAAGCCAATCGGGGCCGTCGCTCTCCGAAATGGTTTTAAGACATGCTTCCGAAGAAGCAAGACATGCAGCTTATTTTAAAAAATTAGCATTAAAAGTAAAACCTGAAGCAACTCAAAACTTCGAAAAGGATTCTTTACTCTGTGGATTCTCCGCAATTTCCTATTTCCAAAAATTAGACCTTTCCGTGGAGAGATCCTTTGGATCGGAAAATTTTCCAAAACATACTAAATCATTTCTCTGCTATCTATATGTAACAAAATTAATAGAAGAAAGAGCAGGTCTGGTCTACGAAACATACGACCAGATTTTGGACCAAAAGAATATCGGAATTTCCATAAAAGGGATCATCAAAGAAGAAGAGTCACATCTTTCTGAAATGGATTCTAAACTTTCCGAAATGGATCCTAAATTCGGATCCAGAACATTAGAATTTAGGGAAAAAGAACAAAAACTTTTCCAAAAGTACTTTCAAAATTTAAGAAAAGAAGTTTTTCAATACTCTTAATCAAATGAATTTTATCCCGAAATTCGAGATCAAAAAACTAGGTGCGCTGATTCTTTTAATTGGCCTAGTTCTTTTAGGACCTTCTTTACAGACCCAGTCTTCTCCTACGGAAAGAAAAGATTCTCCGATAGGACTTGTGGTGTATTGCCCTTTGCAGTCTGAGAAAGAAACTCCATTTGATTTCGAAAGAACCTTGGGCCTTTGGTATAAAAGGTATAAACAACAAAAGACCCAAGAAGGTGGAGGAGCAATTTTACTCGTCTCCGCTCCTTATTTGCCTAAAACCTCGGACGAAATTGAAAGACTAAAAAAAAGTCTCGGGGCAGAGATCATATTCACTGGTCATCATTCTGTTGTTCCTAAAAAGGAAATTACTGGACCTTCTAATAAAAAAGTTAAAAAGAAGAAGGTTATAAAGAAAAAAAAGAAACCTGCTGCGGAACCGAAAGTTTCCAAAAAGAAAAAAGGTAAGAAGAAGGCAGCAAAACTTTCCGCCAAAGCCCAACCGGTAATTCCACCTGGAATTTTAACGATTAAAGAAGAAGGTGGACTTAACTTTGTATTCTATTCTCCTTCTCCAGAATCATTACAAGCTGATGAAAAAAATCAATCTTCCTGGATTGCGGATTTTAAAACCCAATTCTCTAAAACTTTCGAATCCCAAATATTTCATTTTTTACTCGCACAAGATCCGAGCGAAAAACCGAAAGAAGATCCGAATCCGATCGCAGAAGGATTGTCTAATTTCAAAAAGGAACTTTCTGACACTTTACCTTCTATCGTTCTACTATCTTCTCCAAGGGCTTTGCGTTTTTTTAATGGAGAGTATAGTTTCGGATGTGGAGCAACTCCTGATTCTTTAAAGATCAGCGTTTTAGAGTTATTTTTTAGGAACGGAAGACTGATCCGGATCAACGAAGAAGTCCAGACCTTAAATTCCAAAGAATCCAATAAGTCCTGGATCCTGGAATAAAAACTTCTTATTCTATTCTGTAAATCTAAACGAATTTACAGATTCTCTTTCTTCCAAAAATTGACTGTATGAGCTTGAATTGCGGGATCGTAGGACTTCCAAACGTAGGAAAATCAACCATATTTAACGCATTGACCAAGGCCGGTGCCGAAATGCAAAACTATCCGTTTTGTACGATCGAACCGAACAAGGGAATTGTAGAAGTTCCGGATATAAGACTGGACAGGCTCGTAGAACTTTATAAACCCCAAAAGAAAATTCCCGCAATCATGGAATTTGTGGATATAGCAGGACTTGTAAAAGGTGCAAGCCAAGGGGAAGGCCTTGGAAATAAATTTCTTTCTCATATCCGCGAAGTAGACGCGATCTGCCATGTGGTACGTGCATTCGAAGACGAGAATATCACCCATGTTCACGGCAAAATCGATCCGGTAGAAGACGCTCAAGTAGTTACAATGGAACTTATTTTTGCGGATTTGGAATCGGTTGAAAAACAGTACCAAAAAATTTCCAGGAACGCGAAAGCAGGAAATAAAGAAGCGCAAGAAGCCTCTGCCGTTTTAGATAAGATCATGGCCGTTTTGAAAGAAGGAAAACCGGCAAGGCTTGCTGATATCAAACCGGAAGAACAAAAGCTAGTCAAAACATTCAACCTGATCACTTCCAAACCGGTTTTGTATGTGGCAAATATCACCGATAAGGCGGCGATCGCGAAAGAAAATCCGATCGTTGAATCCGTAAAAAAAATGGCCCAGGCAGAAGGAGCGGAAGTAGTTACTCTCTGCGGAAAATTCGAAGAAGAAATTTCGGGCCTAAGTAAAGAAGAACAATTAGAATTCTTAAGTGAGATCGGAGAAACAAGCAGCGGACTTGATAGAATGATCCAAGCTGCCTATAAACTTCTGGGACTTGTAACATTCTTCACAGCCGGCGAAGTGGAAGCAAGAGCCTGGACCACAGGTGTGGGAAGCACCGGACCGATCGCCGCTTCCGTAATCCATTCAGACTTTGAAAAAGGTTTCGTTCGAGCGGAAGTAATGAAATTCGAAGACCTGGACAGAACAGGAAGCCCGAACAAAGTAAAAGAAGAGGGTAAACTCAGGATAGAAGGAAAAGAATATATCGTCCAAGACGGAGACGTTATTTTCTTTAGAGTAAACGCTTAAGCACGTTTGCCGCTGCTTTCTTTACGATAAGAATTCGGATTGGTTCCTGTTAATTTTTTGAATTCCAAATAGAATGCCGATCTGGAACTAAATCCTGCTTTTGCACCTATCTCTGTCGTGTTCTCATCCGGGAACTCATTCAATAAAATTTTAGCTTCTTCTACTCTATATTGATTGATTAGAGATGGGAAATTTGTTTTGAATTCGGTATTGATCAACTCTGAAAGCTGATGGATCGTGATCCCAAGTTCTTTTGCCATATGTTCTTCTTTTAAAGACTTGGTCAGATAAATTTTTTCTTTTTCCAATAAGGATTCTATCTTAAGTACAAAATCTTTCACATCCAAGGAAGAAAGATGGGTTTTACGATTGGAACCTTCTTCTTCTTTTCTTCTCAATATCTCTCTGGATAATAAGGATACGAATACAGTGAGAGGAGGCAGGTAATACAATACTCCAAACACAGCCATTCTATTATAAGGATAGAAGTCGAAATGGAAAATTGTTTTGTATAGATCCAGAAGGAGGAAAATTCCCCAAACGGAGATAAAGAACATTTCATAGACTGTATTATTCCGTATGGAAGAAATATGGGTCTTTCCGAAATAGAATAACATACATCCGTAATTCAGTACTAAAACCAAGATCCTATGATCGTACCAGAATTGGTAAAGCGGTATCAAAGGATATAAGATCCCCGCAAAACATACCAGCCAGAAGAATGGAGATCTATAGACCACACCCGAATTTTCCTTATTCCAAGCGGCCAAATAGAAGAAGAAGACTATATGTGTGATCCCCAAAAATAGGAAATAATTATGACGAAATAGATTGTTTTCATTTCCTACGATGGATGCGAATTCTTTACCATGTAGAAAATAGAGTGTGGCTGCCACGGCGGTTAAGTGCAGAGGCAAGGCCAAAAACAAAACTTTTCTGGATTTAAAATACAGATATAAATTATAACCAAAGGCCAAAAACAACACGAATCCTACGCTCAAAAATAGAACTGACCTAAGTCTTACGATTACCATATAATCATCTTCCGATAATAATCGAACCGGATAATTAATGTCCTCGTTAGATAATACGTAAAGGTAGAAGGTCCTTTCTTCCTTAGGCTCTAAACGTATATTAAAATGGGGAAGTGGAGAAATAAAATCGTTCCAGATCGGATCCAGATCGTAACCTGCAAATCCTGCCTCAAAATTTCCCTTGGAATCCACGGAGCAAAGTTCCGCATCCGGAACATTTAACCAAAGTAATGCCAAGGTCCTGTGAAGTTGCTCTTTTCCATCATTTGCAAGCCTGAATCTGAGCCAATTTCCGGATTGGCTTCTTTTTAAACGTAGTACATTCCCGGTATTATGATGCCATTCCAGCTGATGGAGAGAGGAGATCGTTTCCGGTTTACAATGTCGGTACTGGTATCCTCTGTATCTGTATTCCATTTTTGAACTGATATTTTCTACAGGGGAAGAAGGGTTCAGTCGAATGATATCCGCAGTGGGAAGAGTAGGCGCCGCGCTTAAATTTGCTCCGGTACCGGTAACACCCAAGAAGAATAAAATCAGAAATCGAAAATAGATATTAGAGGAGAATGGATTTCGGATTCTATAACTGGATTGTTTCATTTAAGCCTAATACCAGTGAATCCCTTTCCAGGTAGGATACCAGGTATTTTTCCCCAGTCATCCTATTTTTTACTGAAAATAATACTTAGGTCGAATTTCGTTCAAAATTATAAGAAATTCCAAAAATCTAAACTCACATATCTAAATTTATAATCTTGGAATTTTGGATTCCTCAGCTTTAAGGTAACTTTCAAAAACAAAAAGGAAGCAGAAAATGGGGAGATTTTGAATTTATTTTTATAGGAGTTCGGAAGAAATACTAACCATATCTCTTTTTACAAAATAGTCCTAAAGTATGATGCCAGGCTGTCATTATCTATTCAAAATCCAAATCATGTGCTGATAATTTCAGCACATGAAGTCCAAAGGTTTAAATCTTAGAAATTTTTTACTAAATCAGAATTTTTTAGTGTCCAATTTTATAAGTTTGGAAGGTCTTGTATTATATAAGTTCGTCCCTTATTAAGGAATGGAACAAAAAAGTCGGGAAACCTGGACACAAAACCCGAGGAGAAAAACCAAATGGCAGATTCGGCGATTATACAGAACATACTTAACCCACCGGTATTGTTCTTCTTTTTAGGAATGGGAGTCATCATCTTCAAATCGGATTTGGTGATCCCTGAGGCTTTATCGAAATTCTTTTCGATGTATCTACTTTTCGCAATCGGATTCAAAGGAGGTCACGAGCTTTACAAGACCCCTTTTAGTGCCGAACATGCATTGACCTTACTCGCATGTAGCGTAATGGCCACTTTGGTCCCAATCTATGCATATTATATTCTGAAGATCAAGTTAGAGAAGCATAATGCTGCTGCTTTAGCGGGATCATTCGGATCCATCAGCGCGGTAACATTCGTAACTGCAGGTGCATATCTTCATAATCTTAACGTTGAATACGGCGGTTTTATCGTAGCAGGTATGGCTCTAATGGAATCTCCAGCGATCGTTATCGCAGTTATCCTAGACAGACTTTCTAAGAACAAGGCGAACGGCGGCGGATCCATCAATTGGAAGGCTCTTCTTCATGAAGCATTATTCGGATCTTCTATCTACCTTTTAGTAGGTGCCTTGATCGTAGGTTATTTGACTGGAGACAGCGGCTGGAATGCTGAGAAACCATTTACCGAAGATCTATTCAAAGGGATCCTAACATTCTTCCTTTTGGATATGGGAATCTCCGCAGCCAAAAGATTCAAAGAACTTACTCATGTAGGATTCTTTTTAATCGCTGCAGCGATCCTGTTAATGATCATCAACGCAGGAGTAGGACTCATTCTTACTAAAGTGATCGGTATGCCGGAAGGAGACGCATTGATGTTCGTAGTTCTTTGCGCTTCTGCTTCCTATATCGCTGTTCCTGCGGCAATGAAGGATATGATCCCGGAAGCGAATCCGAGTATCTACCTCACGGTAGCATTATCCATCGTATTCCCGATCAATATCGTCCTCGGGATCCCATTGTATCACTACTTAGTTAAAGCTATCATGTAGGGTATTTTCCCCCTCCGGGACGAACTCTCGGAGGGATTATTTTTGCTTAATACAAAAAATGTAAAATTCTTTGGACAAAATCCGAACTAAAACTTCGAATTTTTGTATCCGGTTTCGAATTTTAGGAGAAATTTCTAATATTCGAATCTACTAAAACACGGAGTACCAATATGAAAGTGTTTCGATCCTTTAAAACAATCCATCAAATCCGACCGATTGGTAAATTCAGCTTAATTCTATTGTTTTTAACCGTCGGTTCCCCGAGTGTATTCGCTCAAACAGCTAATAAAGGGACCGTAACAGCGGAACCTAGCCCAACCCCAGTCACTGCAACCCCTCAAAAGTCTGCAGCAGAGGAAGAAGACAGTTATGTTTCTACCATGAAGACCGGTGGTCTAACTCCTGATTACACTAGAAGTACATTCTTCGAGCCTGAATTGGGAAAAAAAGTCGCGAACCGTAAAAAAGCATGGTTGAACGATTGGATCAGGGTAGGTGCCTATATTCGTCCTAGATACGAGGACAGATACAACCTAGCATTCGATAAATCGAATAAAGGTTATACATCCAGGGCGATGCAGACCTCTCAGGTATTTTTCATCATTGATCCTAGTCCCTATTTTTCCGCAAAAGTCACCTTCCAAGATGCGAGAGTCTGGGGAGGAGAAACTCCTGCAAGCGTTGGAGACGTTCGTGCGAACGTTTTCGATGGAGCAGGAACGACTACAACTAGTAATCCTGCTGCAGGATCCGGTACAAATATACCGAGCCAAACGACCCTTCGCGAAGCTTTCATCATGTTGAAAAAACTTCCGTTGGATGCTAAGGTCCAGGTTGGTAGACAAATTCTTGCATATGGAGACCAAAGAATGTTAGGGGGTGCGAACTGGACGATGAACGGTCTGTCTTATGACGGAGCTCGTATCATGTTCGACCAGGACAATTACAAGATCCACTTCTTTGGAACTAAAATTGCAGCCAACCAAAACGGTGTGAACGGAGTGCTTTCGGCTAACGCACCTCTTACGGTCACTGACCCGGTTACTAAAAAGGTTACTACTGTAAATCCAGGGCAGCCGGATCAATACATTGTAGGTATTTATAACTCCGTAACTGCGAAAGATTGGTTTACTCTGGACGTTTACTCCATCGGGCTTTTGACTAAAAAGACCGCGATTGCAGGAGCTAAATCGGATCTAGATCTATATAATAACTCTTGGGCAAAACAACAAAGCGACCTGATCACCACCGGATTCAGGATCACGAATAGAACTGCCAATAATAACCTTCCTAAGGATGGCTTCTGGGGGGCTTTGGACTGGGCGATAGAAAGCGCATGGCAGAGCGGGGCCACAGGAGAAAGAACCGTAAAAGATCCACTTTTGGATTCTTATGTGCAGAATAATGTAGCAGGTCTATCCGGGCACAGTTACGGCACACAAGCACAAAGATATTCCGGTTCCTTCCATGTTTTACAGACAGGTTATACCTTCTTCGAAAAATTAAGAGCAGGTTTCCAATACACTTACGCTTCCGGGGATAGAAACCGCACGGATGGAAGCAGCGGAACTTTCCAAACTCTTCCAGGTCCTCGTTTCGGAGTATTTCCTTATTGGAATAACGTCTCGGGTCTTTCAGAAAACATTGATACTAAAAACTTAAGTTCTTATAATTTCAATTTTTCCTATAAGACCGATCATTACGGAACATTCTACGCCGCTTATATCATCAATAACAAGGTCCAGACACAGGACGCTTGGTATGCGATCAACGGTTCTGCAAATACCGGAGCTTCTACTGAAAGTAATGGTGTCGGACAAACTACGATCGAAGTAGGTGGTACCGGCAGAAATCTCTACAATGAGTTCGACTTTACTTGGATGTATGTTTTAAACGATTACGTTTCGATCTGGATCGGTGGTGGTATCTTGACTGCGGGTAATGCCGTTAAGAATCAGAGAAATGCTCTCTATCATTACAACCTTCAGCCTGTCGGAACTGAATCTGCAGGTCTTCATTTGAACACAGGAGTTGCGACAGGAGCGAACGGAACGGCCTCAATGGCCCATATGTTCTTCTTCCAAATAAACGCAGGCTTCTAAAAAGGAATACGTATGACAGTGTTGGCTTATCTATCCGTCATAACTTCTCTTCTTGCACCTTTTCTAATAGGAAATGTGCTCGGAGTGGATTTTTTCGGGAAAGATAGTTCGATCGGCCTTGGGTTATCTCTCCAGGCGATACTAGGCAGTTTTATAGCCGTATATGTATACGGTTATGAAAAAGAAAGAAAGGCGTTGGTCATTTTTGGCTACGCCGTTTTTTTTATAAGCACAGGGATTTGTTACCTGGTAGGAAAAAGTTTGTGGTTAGTCCTTTTCTGGGAATTGTCCACGATAAGCGCTTTTCTTCTTTATATCGGAGGCAAATGGAATGATGCCTCCATACGAAGTTTCGTAGCATTAGTTGCTGCAGGCGGGATCGGCGCCTTCTGTTTTACGTTTTGGATCTTTTCAAACGATCCAAGATCCGGATTATTTTTTCTGATCTTGGGACTTTTGATCAAGTCGGCATTTTTCGGAGTTCATTTCTGGTTGCCCGAAGCTCACGCAGGAGCGCCTGCACACGCCTCTGCGGCTTACTCCGGATTATTAGTCAATCTACCTCTTGTATTATTCTCTAAATTTGCTCTTCCACTTTTACCCGGGACCCATTATGCAACTATCCTAATACCGTTAGCCGGAATCGGAGTATTATGGGCAGGGATCACCGCATTATTCAGCAGAGAAGTCAAAAAATCCATCGCTTACAGCACGGTGGAAAATATGAACTTTATGTGGTTAAGCTTACTTATTTCCGCTTATTGGCAGTCCAGCGAGCAGGAAAGTTTAAGAATGTTAAGTAAAGCATTCGGAGTTCTTTTTCTGATCTCTTTGGTCCACCATAGTATCAGTAAAACATTTCAGTTCTTATTCTTCGGATATCTTACTAAATTATCGGGAAAATCAGGATCGGACGGAAATACAGGTGTGGGAAGGATCAGTGGAATTCCTACATTCTTAGCCGCGATCGGGACAATGAGTTTTCTTGCGATCCCGGGGACCACAGGCTTCTTATCCGAATCCACTTTTATTAAATTATTATCCGCAGTTTTAGAAGTTACAGATACTAGTGCTGCACTTGTTCTTCCACTTCTCATTTTAGTCTGCACAGGTTTAGCGGTGGGCGCTGCGGCTCACTTAAAACTTTTCCTCGGACTTGTTCTTTCCAGACCCCGTACAAATTTCGAAGACCATGGAAAGAATACACCAATCAATGTTTCCTTATTTTTGACAGGAGCTTTGGTACTGATCTCACCTTTGATCATTCTAAGCCTCACAAACTATTATGCAGTGAGAGTGGAATGGTTGGATTTCTCCTGGTTCAGGGGAATCGGGATCTTAAACGTAATCGGTCTAGTCATACTGTTAAGCGTAGGGTTGTTAGGACTCAGACATAAGATCAAAGAGAGAAAACTGTGGGATTGCGGCGGTTTATTCGGCGGATCGGAGGTAGCGATCATGAGTTCCGCTCTTTCCGATCCGCTAGCCGCTCCTTTAGGCAGATATTTTGCAGATGAAGCGGGCAATTCCAGATTGGACAAAGGGTTTATTAAGATTTTATTAAGAATTCTTTCCTCTTTGAAAGCTAAGATCAGAGGAGCGGATGATGAATCCATCTCCGTGGACTTAACTTATTCTTCTTTTACTGTTTTAACAATTTTGATCGTTATCATTATCGTTCGTCTTGCGGAGGGAGACATATGGTCACAGCTACTTTCTTATTGGGCATTCTGATCCAGATTTTTGCCTTTATATCCCTTCCTTTCTTATGCGGAGGCGTTCTCCAGAAGATCAGGGCTTATGCCCAAGGTAGAAGAGGGGCACCTGTTCTACAGATACTTTATGACACAGTTCGAATGATCAAAAAAAGTCCGATAGACGGTCCTTTCTCCGGATTTTTCTCGGAGAGTTCCGCGATATTCGCTTTTGCTTTCGGTCTTGTTTTATGGTCCTTGGTCTCTTTCGAATGGGCTTCCTTATTGCTGATCCCTTTTTTGATCGGTATGATCCGATTCGCTACTGTGGCTTATGCAGTGGAAAACGGAACTTCTTTCGGCGGAATGGGAGCGGCAAGAGAAACCCTTCTTTTTATCTTTGGAGAACCGATCCTGATCTTAGTTCTTGTGGTATTGGAATCCAATGTAGTATTTCACGAAAACTTCGCACATATTTCTTTTGCGATCTTATTCTTCCTGGGAGCCACATTGATCGTTCTTTCCGAACTCGCTAAACCGCCGTTTGACGACCCAAGAACCCACTTAGAACTTACGATGGTTCACGAAGCAATGTTATTAGAAGCTTCCGGAAGAACTAGAGGATTTTTCGAATTGGCTCACCAATTCAAAACCGCTTCTTTATTCTTACTTCTAACCAAATTAGGATTAGAACATGTGGAAGTTTTCCTAGGAGTTTCCTCCGTTCCTATCTGGAAAGAATTAGCCTCCTTCGGAGGAGCCATTCTTCTTTCCGCATTAATCGGTTATTGGGAAGCAAACAGTACAAGAAGGAAATGGATCTGGATCCCGGAATTACTCGGACTGAATTTTATCTTCATGCTGATCTTGGGAATTCTTCTGAAACTAGGTAAATAAATATGAGCGCAGACCTTAGTTATCTTATCATTCTATTGACCGGTGTGGTCATTCTTTTAGAGAACAGGCTCAAGAGGGTAGTCATCCTTTTGGGGATCCAAGGTTTTCTTTTACTTCTTCCTTTATACCAAGAGGAAAGTGGGGACGGTTTCCATTCCATCTTTTTAGCGGCGATGGTGATCGTATTCAAAGGGATCTTAACCCCGATCATTCTTTTTTGGACTGCGAGAAGAATACATTCTCCAGAATCTACTTTTCCTAAAGTAGGTTACCTTCCTACACTCGCACTTTTGTTCGCGGGTGCGGCGGCTTGTTACTTCTTCATGGATATAGTTTCCGCATTTTTCGGGAAGTCCCATCAATACGGATTATTATATGTCCTTCTTCTAATATACATCGGAGTGATCGGATTTATAGTAAGAAGGAACTGGATCGGAGTGATCGCATGTTTCAGTATTTTTGAGAACGGAACATTCTTACTCACTCTACTTTTAAAATCGGGAGTCCCGATCGGAAGCGAGTTCGGATCCTTCTTGGATGCTGTTTTGATCATTGGAGCGGGTGCCGCCCTCAGGATCAACAGCGAACAATATAAGGGGGAAATATCCAGATGAACTTCGATATTCTTTTAGGGATCGGAGCAGGGGTCTTCGTCCTAATTTTTCTAACCTATGTTTTAGCTCCTACAAAGAACCAGACCAACTTGCTATTCTGGTCGATCTTACTAGTTATCTGTGCCGCGATCAATTTTGCGGTTTGGATCATACGAGATTGGAATGAAGAAGGTACTACAGTACAATGGGTCTTGATAGAAGCGACTACGTTCGTAGGCGCGTTACTTATCTCCTCCAGTAGGACAGTAAAATCATTCCCGATCGCTTGGAAATTCCTACTGATCAACTCTTTCGGTCTAGGTATCGCATTTTTAGGGATCATACTCATTCGATCCTCTTTGCATGTGATCAATCAACCGATCGAATTTTTGGCGGCTAACTCTTCTTCTCATCCGGAGATCATTTGGGTAGAGATAGGTTTATGGCTCGCGATTTTCGGATACACTGCAAAACTAGGGCTTTTCCCGAATCACGTTTGGATAGAAGATACTTACGGAGAAAGTCCTACTCAAGTCTCTTCCTTGCTTTCCGCATTCATTCCTGTTTCGGTTTGTTTTGCACTTAGGCCATTCGTTCATTTAGATCACCAACTTTTCCCTCATACGTTCAGCGGCGCTGACGGTTTATTGGTTTTAGGGATATTAACGATTTTCTTAAGTATTTTTGCAGTATATGACAGGGACGATATCAGAAGGATTTCCGCAAAAGTTGCTCTTTTCCATACGGGAGCCTTGGCGGTTTTCCTTTGGATGGACTTAAGTGATACAGCTTTCTTATTCATGATGGCGACTAACTTGGTGGTGAAATCACTTTTATTCATCAGCATGGGAATCGTAAGAATGGATGCAGGAAAAAGAGAACTTCATAAGATCATACAAGCGGACTCGATCAATAAACCCGCTTTGTCTCTATTCATTCTGGCATTGTTCTTAGCATTCGTGATGCCTGGTTCTCCTATATTCGTTACGGATATAATTCTGATCAAGGCAGGACAAATAGGCGGGAAAACATTCGTAATCCTGGTTCCGATCTTAGGGATCGTATTCTTTGGAGTGATGTTGTATAAACTTGCGCCACTGTTGAATATCAAAGGAAGACCTTTTTCAAAAGATCATTCCACAATTCTTAGGATCAGAATGACCAACGGATTTTTCCTACTTCTACTTCTTCTCAGCACTGGCTGCTGGGGATTTTACCTGTTATTACAAGGTGTATTATGAAAAACGTTACCGGAATTTTTCACACTTCGGAAACGAAACAAACTCATCGTTTCTGGCTGACTCGAGACGGGATAGAAAAGGAAACTCTTTCTAAATCCGCAGAAAAAAGTTTATATGAGGATCATTCCAATCCGATTTGGGTTCTCAGGCATAGTCTTGGTACGGACCAAGGAGCCGAAGATTATTCTTCTATGGATTACGAAAGGTATCTCTCCCAAGATAGAAAACATCTTCTCGAAAAATTTCTGACAAAAGCAGGGATTAAAGATTTAGTCTATAGAGGGATCAATGTTCCCGTTCCGGCTTCCTTTTATTCCCACGCAGTTGGACCGATCCATGCGGGAGTAATCGAGCCTGGGCATTTTCGTTTTATTGTAGAAGGAGAAGAGATCCAAAACTTGGATATTCGTTTAGGTTTCCAAAAAAGAGGACTTCTGGAAAAAATGAAAGGCCAGAATAAGGACTCCATTTCTCCTTACGCGGAAGCGATTTCTGGAGATTCTACTATCGCTTATGCAATCGCATTCAGTAAAGCATTCGAAGAAGCTCACGGCATCCAAGTTCCAGAAGAAGTGAATTTCGCAAGAACCGTCCTTCTCGAAATTGAAAGGATCGCGATCCATATCGGAGATATGGGAGCAATTGCGGGTGACGTAGGTTATTATCCTCTCCAAGGCGTATGCGCCATGCAAAGAGGAGTTCCTTTGGGAGTAATGGAAGCTCTAACCGGTTCTCGTTTCGGAAGAGGGGCCTTAAGTCCCGGAAAAGTCAGATTGAAAAAAGAACTTACTGAATCATTCCTAAACGATCTGGCAAAAAGAATACAAGACGTTACATCCGATGTGGCCGGTCATTTTGAAAGAGCCGCAAACAAATCTACAAACAGAGAAAGATTGCAGATCTGCGGAGCGCTCACTCATAAACAACTCAAGGATCTTGGCTTCGTCGGAATGGTAGAAAAATGTACAGGCCATTCTAGAGATCTTCGCCATCACGATCCCAGTTATTCTCTCGCAGGAGAATCCATCAATTTGGATCTGGATGCAGGCCAAATGACGGGAGACGCCTGGGCAAGATTCTATCTTCGTTATGAAGAACTGAAGAATAGCGGGCGCTGGTTGACAAAAGCGATCCCAGTATTAAAAAATTTTCATAAAGTATATGAAAGTTTCCAAAAAACGAAAGTATCCAAAGCTAAACCCGGAGTATATTTCGGCACGACAGAAGGATGGAGAGGCCCTGTGCTCATCTCCTTCTCCCTAAATTCTTCCGGAGATATTTCGGAAGCTTATGTGAGAGATCCTTCCGTTCCGAACTGGCATGCTTTGGAGCTCGCAGTCAGAGGGGAGAATATAGGGGATTTCCCTCTAAATAATAAATCTTTCAACCTCAGTTATGTGGGAGTGGATCTATGAAACAAATCCAGGAAATTATTAATATATTCCTTCCGGCAAAAAATCTAAATTTCGAAAAGATGGGGCCTACCAATCCGAATGCGAGAGGTATCCCTGTTCCTTCTTCTAAAAAAGGATTTCACTTGGACAAATCAATTGAGAAGGTTTGTCCCACCGGCGGTTTAAAAGTATCCTCTTCTAAGGAGGTTACATTTGATTACGGTGCATGTTTACAGTGCGGTCATTGTGTAGAAGCTTCTTCCGGACAATTGGAAAACTCGGGATTTGTCCACGTATATTCAGCGGATAGAGAAGCATTAAAAGTACGTTATATAGATGGAGTTCCAGCGTCTTATGAGGAAGAAGTTTCCGAAAACGTAAAACAATTCCGTAAGATCACCAAAAACACAGGCTTCCAATACAGAGAAGTCGCGGCAAGCGGCAATAACGCCACAGAAGCCGAGATCAACGCGAGTTTTAATGCGGTTTTTGACAGCGAAGCAAGTATGGTAAGAGTGGTAGCATCTCCCAAACATTCGGATGCAGTCGTGTTCGCAGGACCGGTTGGACCGAATATGGAAATTCCTCTGCAAGTCGCCTGGGATACAACTCCAGGGCCTAAGGCGCTTATCGCCTGCGGAACGGAAGCAGTTTCCGGCGGACTTTTCCAAAGAGGAAAATTACCGAAAGAGCCGGATCTGTTTATCGGAGGAGATCCTCCTAGACCGGATGTAATCGTAAGCGCTTTCCGTTATTTAATGGGCAGGAAGAAGTTCTCCTTTAGAGAAGAACTTTCCAAATTCTTAACGGAACGACGCTCTAAATCTTAAATCTCATCCGGAAGCTTTTACGTAGAAGTAATCATCTCACCTGCGTAAAACGCTTCCTTCGTTTTTAAACCGATCCCTGAAAATTTATCTTCTCCGTTTATATCTGAGATCACATCCATAGGATAAGAGATCCTTGGGTCTAATTTCGTATGGATCGGATAAAATCTTTTTTGGTCCAGATATGAATAAGAAGTCAGGATCACCACTTCCTGGCTCTGGAAGACAGCTTCCAGATTACGTACCATTGTATTCACTCTAGAAGAAACGTTTTCATTAAAATCCTCCCAAGTCCTAAGTTCTCCTGAAATTTCCACATTCAAATGAACGATAGCAGGGTAGGGCTTGGGATCATTTTGCCTATTCTTATCTAAAACTTTTTTGGCAACGAGTAGTGCATCCGTATCATCTCCTCTTCCCGTTTTTACCAGAACCGCTTTATTTCTTTGTAATAGTTCAAAACCTTCTCCGTAACAGATCAGCTCTTCCGCATGATCTAAATGTTTCCAACGTTCTTCCGCAGCTAATTTGGAAAGTTTACGTTTTTGGTTTAAAGTATAAGCCACATTCCAGATGATCTGGTATAACAAACTAGGAAGAAGTGTAGAAGGCAGGTCTTTGATCCCGGAAAGTTTCTGATAGACTGCATGGAATAGATCCGGTTGTATTAATTTCTGGATCTCGATCTCTCCGGCAGAAATGATCGCAGAGATCTCACGGATCAAAAAGGATTTGAGAGAAAGAGAAGTCTGAAAATCCGCATAAAAATCAGGGATCTTTCCGGAAAATAGTTCTTCCGGAGTCTTAAATCCTACATTTTTAGAAATTGCAGGATCCTTAATTTGGTATTTTAAAAAAGCGGAATGGAATATTTCAGAAGGTTCGTTAAATCCGAAATTTGTAACTATTTCCTGAGAATCTATAATGGTACCGTCATCGAATATTAAAGTTTCGGACATCAAATCCGTATTCGTAATCCCTTCGATCACATAGAGCTGCTCTTTAGGAAAAACTTTCCGGACAGCTTCTGCTTGTTCTCTGATCGCAGCGCGGGCAGCTTCTTCATTCCCTCCGTGAGCCGCACAACCGAGTCCCGGGATATCGGATCTATGCATGTATGCTATAAATAACGCAGGCATTCCAGGTGTGTTGCATAACGCATCATTTACGACTCTATCTATACGATTCCAGAACCAAAAATTATTCAAGTTCGTAGAAACGATGTTTCCGTCCGTTCTACCAAAACGTATCGTAGTGACAGGATATCCTTTTAATTTACTTCCATGAACTCTTCCGTCTATACACTTAGTGACTAGTACTTTAGGAGTTCTTAAACTAAATTCACGGATCACATGTTTCATTCTATGGATCGTTTCAGACTGTAGAATGTTTTCTTTTAAATATTGATCTATGTATTCTTTTGCCGGTCCCAATTGAATTCTCCTATCTTTAAGTCCGTAGAATACTTTCCCAATCCAGCTAATTTCTATTTATAATTCGAGAATAATAAAATCCTCATCCCTTGGAAATCCATTTATGCGACAGAAGAATGGTCATAAGTTGAATAAAAGGTGAACTATTACTTTCGAGTTTTTCAGCTTATGTTCAGCCTATTTACATCTAAAATCAGAGTCTAAAAGGTTTGAAAAAAAGAGAAAAACTCGAAGAAATAAATACAAAAGTGATTTGACCGGTTGAGTGACGTAATTAATATGGTCTTTACGCCTGAAGGAGTTCACCCGGGAGGGGAA